>JBKJJC010000226.1:0-40985 GCA_046598245.1 Rhodoferax sp. | reverse complement strand
CACATACTTGCGCACAGCGCGGCGTAGCGCGACGGTGTCCAGATTGCGGCGCACAGCGTCAACCGTGGCCAGCAGCTTGAGCATGGCGCGGCGCGGCGTTTCTATCAACAGGCAGTTCTGCCCAGCGACGGCAGTGGCCGAGCGGCGGCGACCCGATATCAGACCCATCTCGCCAAAAAACTGGCCATGGTTGAGCATGATGTCGTTGGCCGAGGTTTCGCCCAGAATTTTGACGGTGCCGGCGACGATAGAGAAGAAGGAGTTGCTGTAGTCGTTGCGCTTGAATATCTCGGTGCCATTGCGCAGGATGCGCAAATCACTGTCCATCATTACCTCGCGCAGTTGCAAAGCCGTTAGGCCCTCAAACAAGGGCACGCTGCGGGCCACGAGTGCCAGCACACCACTGACGCTGCCCAAGTCGGGCAGTTGCCGCAAGATTTCGGCAAACTTTTGGCGCAGCAGTGGTTCGTCGGCCGACTCTACGGCGCGGCCCATGATGGTCTCCACCACCTCGTAGCCCTGGTTCATGGCCTGCTTGATCAAGGGGTAGCCACCCAGCGCGCCGATCACATACAAACCCGGCACGCTGGACTCGTAGGTGGTTGAGAGTTCCGGCAGCGCGGTGGCCGCCGCGCTGGTGAAGCGCACGCCAAAACTCTCTACCAACTTGCGCGGCGGTGTGGCGCCCAGGCGCGCGATGATGCGGTGGCATTCCACCCGTTCTTCGCCGGTGGGTGTGTTCAACACCACGACCAGGCCGGGCTTGCTGCCCTTGCCGCTTTGGCGTTTGGACAAATCTACATAGGAGACCATCATGGTCTTGTTCATGTCCGCTTCGCTCGCGGTGCGCGCTAGGGGTTCGATATGGTCCACCTGGGTGCTAAAGCGGCAAGCCAACAGATTGCTGCGCGCGGCGGCTTGTATGGCAGTCAGGTTGCCATCCTTGCAGCGGGTGAATTCCTCGTTGCGGTTGAGCAGCAGGACGCGGTTGGAGGCGTTGGCCAGGGCCAGGGCGTTTTCAATGGCAGCATCGCCTGCGCCCACCACCAGAATGGTTTCGTTCTGGTATTCCTCGGGGTTGTCCAACTGGTACTGAATGCCGGGCAGGGTGTCACCCGGCACGCCCAGCGTGCGCAGATTGCCTTGCAGACCAATCGCCAGCACAACGTGCTCGGCCAACACAATCTCCGAGCTGGACAGTTCAATTTGGAACAGGCCTTTGGCGCCCGTGATGCCGGTGACCTGCGCATGGTGCTGCACTTGCACACCCAGTTGCAGCACTTCGTCTTGCCATTGGCGCAGGATGCTTTCGCGCGAACCGGCTGCAAAGCTGACCGGGCTGCGCAGACCCAGAACGGCGGGCTCGGCCATCACGTGCTTGCCCTTTTGGTACTTGTAAATGGTGTCGGCCAGATGGTCCTGGGCTTCCAGCAAGATATGGCGAATGCCCAGCGACGCACAGTGCCCGGCGGCGGACAGGCCGGCTGGACCGGACCCGATGATGGCAATGGTGAAGTCAGCGTCCATGGCGAATCCTTGCTAGCGTGCTGCAACCAGGCTGCGAAACTCGCGCAGTTTGGTGGCAAATTCTGCGGGTTTATAGGCCTCGTCCTTGACCAGCACGGCGCGCAATTGCGCCAGGCCCTTGTTGTAGGCCCCTGGGTTCTTGAGGGTGCCCGTTTGCTGCAGGGCGCTGCCCAGGCTGCCCAGAGCCATGGTGGCTTGCTCGGCGCCGGCGTAATCGGTGTACAGGCCGCCCAGGCCGTCGTCTACCAGTACCAATGCCATCGCACGCAGGGTGTTGCCGTCAAAGGCCGATGTGCTGATCTTTTCGCTGGCTGCCTGGGCCTGCTGGCGCAGCGCCTGGGCCTTGTCGTTGAGCTTGCCGTTGCCCGCAAGAGCTTTGTTGAGGTCTTGCGCGGCCTGGTTGAACCGGGAGTAAAGGTCGGCGTCCAGCTGGCGCAGGATCAGGCGCAGCATGAGGGCATTGGCATCGTTCAGGCGTATCAGGCCGGGGGAAATACTGGCGCCAAACGCGGTGCGGGGCTTCCAGCGCTGGTCGGTCATCGGGTGGTGGCAGGCATGGCAGTCAAACAGGGTGGGCTCCGGGAAGACCCCATCGCGTCCGCGCACCGGGTCCACCAGGATGTCCATCTGCGTGCTGACGGCTAAGGCTTGGCCCAGTGCCCACACCTTGGCGTAGTTGCTGGCTGCGGTGCCCTTGCGTTGGGTGTAGTCCGCATCGACGGTGAAGTGCGCCGGTTGCAAATTGGTGAAAGTGGTCAGCTCAAAGCTCAGGCGCGGGTGGCCGGCGGCCATGGTGCGGTGGTTGACGTATTTGTCGGCTGTGCCGAAGTGGCAGGACATGCACAGCTTGGCCCGTGCCTGCGGGGCGGCCGATGGGTACAGCCCGTGGGCCAGGTTGTCCGCATGTTTGACGCCGGGTGCGGTGTGGCTGGCAATCCATTGGCCAGAGGGGCCGTGGCAGCCCTCGCAGCCCACACCGTCAGCGATCTTGTGTTTGGGCTCAGCACGGTCGGGCGCCGGGTTGTGGGCATGGCAGTCCAGGCATTCCTTGGACTCATGGGCCGGCTTGGCCAGGCCCAGCTTACTGGCAATGCTGCGTGAGCGTTCATTCAACAATACGGCGTAGGCGCGGGCATGCTTGTCCAGCCGGGACCAGACCACAAACTCGTTTTGCGTGACCGGGGAGCTTTGCCAGGTGCTGACCGAGCCGTGGCACAGAGAGCTGGCGCAGGTCACCACCCCCAGGGTTTTGTTGGGCGACTGGTCGGGCAGGGGCTGACCATGGCACAGCGTATGCGCGGCCACCGTGGCGACCAAGGTCAGTAGCGGTGCATGCCGTGTAACCAGGGAAGATATCAGGCCGGTCATCGTGTGGCTCCCAGTGGTGCTACGGGCTGCGTTGCTGTCTGCGGCTTGTCGGCCACGGTCCAGACGGTTCCATCCTTGCGCAGGTAGAGCTTTTGCATTTCGGGCAAGGTAAAGGGGCGCGAACCTATGCGCCCAAACACCGCGATCTGGCCACCGGTCTCGTCCACCGCCCGATCCCGGTCCAGCCCCTTGGACAGTGCCAGCGCGCGCGATGCGGTGGGCCGCCAGGCCACGACCTGCGGCGCGGGCGAGGGCGAGAAGCCATAGAACTTAGGTTGGGTGTCGGGTGCGGTGAGCTGCACCACTTTGAGGCCATTGACGCCATCCGCCACATAGGCAAACAGCGATGCATTGGTGGACCCCACAATCACATCCTGCGTATCCGTCAGCTTGCCGCCCATGCCCACTTGGCCTTGCGCGTCGCTGTTGGTAAAGCGTTGAACCAGTTGCGGGCGCTCGGGGTTTTCAATGTCGACCACGGCAAGGCCCTCCGCACCAGCGGCCACATACGCATAGGTACGGGCCAGGTAGACCTTACGCGCATCGAGCAGTGCCACGCGGGCCGCGGGCACCAGGCGCGGCTTGGCGGGGTGGGTGATGTCCAGTAATTCCAATCCCGCTGCGGTGGTGACCCACAGGTAGCGGAACTGCACGGCGCTGGCGCGGGCGTCCTTCAAGGGCACGAGGGCCGCCACGCTGGGCTTGAGCGGATCGTCCACATTGACCACCACCAGCCCCTTGTCTGCCGTGATGTAGAGGTAGTGGCCGGCCACAACGACATGGCGCGCACCTTTCAGGATGTCAGGGTTATTGGCGTCTCCGTTCCATGTCAACGCGCGCCGCAAGAAGTTGTTGCGGAACTCGCCGTCGGCCAGTGTGTCCACATTGACCACGATCAGGCCTTCCTTGGCATCGCTGATGAAGGCGTAGTGGTAGATGGGGTGGAAGGCCTGCTCCTGGTTGGTGGTGCGCATCAGCTCACCCTGGTTGCGCAGCGGCGCGATGGGCTGGTTGGTGGGCAGGGCGACACAGGTGGCGTTGCTGGATGCAATATGCGTCTGTTGCCCTAGCTTGGAAAACGGTGCCGAAATGATGCGCTGTGAAACCCCTTTGTTGGCGATAGAAGCAACGTCATAGACCCGCATACCGCCTGCGCCTTCGGCTGCAAAAAGGTACTCGCCGCGCAGGCTGATGCACTGGGCCGCACCGTCCGTGCGGTGGCTATGCGCCTCTTGCAGCTTGCCCTGGGCACGCTGGTGGTTCTGGTACCAGTCGGGGTAGGCGTAGCGGTGCAGGTAGCTGCCTATGACCGCCTGCGGCTCATCCCACTCGGTGACCTGCACGGCTTCCACATGGCCAGCTTCCCCGACCCAGGCGTTGTAGCCCACAAAATTTACGAAATTGGTACCCTGCAGCAGCAGCTGCGCCATGATGGCGTTGTTGTCATTGGCTTGGCTGACATGGCAGTCGGAGCAGGTCTTGGTCTCGGTCTTGCGTTCGGTATGCGGGTAGTGCGGTGCGAAGGCCTGCGACGAGAAACCACTGGCGGCCACCGGTGCTTGCTGAATGTAAATTTTTTCGCGGTTGGCGTTGGAAGAGGACAGCACCAGCGCCGAACTGGAGCGGATGGGCGATATCTTGGATCCCTTGACCGGACCGTGGCGGCCAAGCTGGAAAACGTCCTCCCGCACCACCTGCGGGTTGTAGGTGGCGTAGTTGCGGGTCTCGCCGCCCTCGTAGTGCAGGCGCTCGGTCTTGGCATTGGCCTGAATGGGCAGGTGGCAGCCGGAGCAGCTGGTCGTCCAAGACACATGGCAGCTGTAGCAGGTCATGTTGTCATCACCATGTGCATAACCTTGGCCACTGGTGGTGGCGCCCCATTGGCCGGAATGCCCGGCTGCGCCCGCATGCATCAACTTGGCGCGGGCGGCTGTCTCGTTGTATTGCGGGTTGCCTGGCGTCACCGAGTCTTTGACGAGGGACATCTCCCACTCCAGTGCCGGATCTAACGCCGAGCGCTGGAACAACTTGCCACCGCGCCACTCGAAGCGCTTGCGCCCGTCCTGGGTGCGCAGCAGGGCCATATCCGTGCCACCCGGTTTGGCGGCTGGGCCGGTGGTAAACAGCTTGGGGTAGGCATTGGCGCTGCCATGGCAGTCTTTGCAGTCCACTTCAATGGCAGCGGCCACTTCGCCATAGATGTGGCCATTGCCATGGTTGTCCTGCGAAAAGTGGCAGTCCACGCAGTGCATGCCCACGTCCAGGTGTACGGATGTGAGATGCACCGCCTTCTTGAACTTTTGCGGATCGGTGTCCAGCACGGGCTGGTTGTCGGTGTCCAGCAACGTGCCCTTGCGGTCGCGCTTGAAGACCTGGCGGAAGTTCCAGCCATGGCCGTGGTAGTCGGCAAACTGGGTGTCCTTGAGTTGCGGGTTCAGCTCTGACACCTTCTTTGAAAACTCGGGGTCCCCCCACAGGCCACGGGTGGCAGCTTCTTCCGGGTTGCGCGACAGTATCTTGCGGGACTCTTCGGCCGTCGGGTACTTCTGGGCCTTGGGCCACATGCTGGCTGCATCAGTCTCGTAGTCCCACATGGTGGTGCCATAGAAGGAGTTCACAAACACATTGGGCTGGTGCATGTGGCAGGTCATGCACTGTGACGAGGGGATGGCGCGGGTGAACTGGTGCGAGATCGGGTGACCGGATTGGTCTTTGGGAATGGTGGCGTCGTTGGTGGCGGTTTTACCCTCGTGACCAAACCGGGCGTAGGGCCCGGAGTGTTTGGGATCGCGGTCGTTGGCGTAGGGGCTGTGGCAGGCAGTGCAGCCGGATGAGCGGTAGTCGCCCGGTTGCTCATTGGTGCCCAGAAACCACAAATGCGGGTCGTTCAGCCGGGTCTTGGTGATGTTGATCAGCGGTACGGCAATGCGGCTGCCGGTGCCCGGCCCCCGATTCGATTGTTTGATGTCGGGGCGGCCTGGTTCGTCCAGCTTTTGCAGGCCGCCGCTCAGGTTGGGCAAGCCCACTTCCGGGAACTGCGTGCCGATGACGCGGCCCCCGCGCTCAAAGACGCGGAACACATCGGCCGGAGGGACGGTCTCCCAGGCGGGCAGAGGTAGCAATAGGTCCAGAATGCCCATGTCCGCCATGTGCGGGTTGGTCGGCAAAGGGTTTTTTAACAGGGCCGGTTCGCTCAATGCGGTGTAGGACTCACCCAGTCGGTAGCGCTTGTAGGGCAGGATGCCGTTGTTGTAAGAGGCACCTCCCCATAGCATGGCGCTGGTGGCCATCAAGCTGCGTTCGCTGGCCTGTACCGTGGCCAGGTGGCAAGCGCCGCAGGCTTGGCGTGCCACGCGCAGGTCGCCGGGGTTCATGAAACGTATGAAGGCGGGTGATTCGCGGTTGAGCTGCGTGAAGCTTCCGGGTGGGTTGGCCGACGAAGGATAGTTCCACTGGATGGGGAAACGCGGCAGCACATGGGCCGCCTTTTGCGCGCTTTGGTAACCCGTGTCGCGCGCTTGGGTGTTGGCGGGTCGCTGGATGGACGCATCACCCCCATGGCAGTCGGTGCATCCCAACACCACGCCCGGGTTGGCGTGCATGCTGCGGTGGTCTTTCGCCACCGACGCGGTGGGCGCGCCCAAGCCGGTGTGGCAGGACTCGCAGCCTACCGACTTCGCCAGCGCCTGGGCCAGGGTTTGGTGTGGTGGTGCATCGGGTGCGGCGGCCCGTTCTGGCTCTGCATTGCGGGTCGGGCCGGAAGAAGAATAGGCGCCCTGAACCGCCCACAGCGAGGCCACCACCGTGACCAGCAGGGAGCCGTAAAACCAGAGTGCAGATCGGGGGCGCGATGGCATCTTGGGTTCTTTTCCTTAGTACGTGAGCAACAGGTTGAGCAGCGCCGAATAGGGCCGCTCGCTGTTGTTAAATAATTGTTTGTAGCCCCTACCGGGCTCCAGCGTTGCGACCGACGCATTGAGCACCACGTTCTGGGTGCTAAAGGGCCGGTATTGCACGCCAATGGAGAGGTCAGTCCCCAGTTGTTTGTCAATCGGCCCCTGGTTGCGCAGGTGTTGCAAAGCGGAGGTGTCGGCAAACGATATGTTGGACACATTGACCAACAGCCGTACCTGCGGCGTCAGATCCATGTCCGCGCCTAGGCCTAAGAGTTGCAGGCCGGGGTTGACGAAGTTGGACTGGCCTTGGTCTTTGGACGCGCGCAGGCTGGGCAGCACGCCGTTGCGCCCCGACAAAGCCACGCCGCCACCGCCAATCAGTGGAATGGCTTGGCGAATCCAGTAGCTGGAGTCAGCACCGGCGATCTGCGGGTTTTCAAATATGGCGTCAAAGCCGGTGGAGCGGCCGTCAAAAGGATCTTGATCACCACTGGCCAGGATGCAGGTCGCACGCAGGCGCAACCAGTCAAAATCGCGCGACAGTTCGGCGGCGGCAAAGCCCGCCGCGATGCGTTGGGATTGTTGGGCGATCGGGTCGTAGCTGGTGTTGCCCAGTGCCACGTAAATCGAGGTGGTGAGGTTCCAGCGGCCAAAGTGGCCATCGCCGTTGGCACCCAGGTAGGTTACGTCGTAGTCGTGGCCGCGCACATCGCCGGTGATGGCGGGGCGCACCTGGAAGCCATTGCGGTCGTAGTAGTCGGCGTCCGCGCCTTCGCGGTTGCGGTTGTGCGCAATGGTGACCTGCGTGGTATGGCCCAGCACCGGCCAATCCTGCTGGTAGGCGTTGGCGATGAAGGTGTCGTCACGGCGCATGCGCTGCGACACATCGTTGAGGCCGGAGTTGGTGTCCTTCTCCAAGCGCCGCAGCCAGGCCAGGTTGTACTGTAGGTGGTTGTTGTCGCGGTTGCCAAAGAGGCGCACGCCCAGGGCTTGGTCATTGAACAAAAAGCCACGGAAATCGGCAGTAAACGGCTGTATGCCCACACGCAGCGAGTCAAAGTCGTAGTAGTCCGACACGTTGCGCAGGTGCACATCGGCAAAGGCTTCCTGTACGCCAAAGTGTCGGTCTTTGCGCACGGTGCCTCTGCGCGGATCGACGTTCACTGCACGCACTTCTTCCAGCTTGGCGTCGGTGGTGTTGAAGGCGCCGGTGAACTTGAACTCGTAGTCCGGCGGCTTGAAGGTGGTGTTTCCCTTCACAACCGAGGCACTGAGGATGACAGTCTGTGCAAATACGGTTTGGCGGCCGTATCCAAATACATCGCTGGCTTGCGTGCGTGCGGTCGATTGCGCGCCCACCGGCGTGGGTAGATTGCGGCTTTCGACCAGGGTGTCGGACACCGCGCCCAGGTTCAAGAACCAGTCCGGGCCCCAACGGCTCAAGGGCTCAAAGGGGCGGTCGCCCTTGAGGCTGTTCTGGTTGTATGGGTCCCAGCGCTTGTCGTGTACACCGAGTTGCTCAACCAGACGCCATCGGTCCGGAACGGGAAGACTGACGCGTGGGTCCAGGCGCTCGGGCGGTGGCACCTGGCGGGGGTCGATTTCGGGCAAGGTGAAGGTGAGCGGTTCGGACTGCGCACGTTTCAGTTCAATGGCCGGGCCTGGTTCGCTTGCGGGTGGCGGGGTCTGCGCGCAGGCCAGCGATGTCACCAGGGCAGAGACGGCCAGCGCCAGGGCGCTCGGGCGCCCGGGCCCGCATGGAACGCCGCAGTGGGTTACAAGCCGGCACATACGTTTTGCGCGTCACTGTTGTTGAAAGGGGCTTGCGGGCATTGCACATAACGCAGCTGACCGCCGGGCAGGGCGATGCGGTCGGCCCGCATACTGGTAGGCGCGTGGCCCAGGCCATTGCCGAGCAGGCGCGACGCGTTGGCAATGCCCAGGAAGGCGATCATGTCGTCCTGGTCTACGCCGTCGCCGGATACGCCGACCGCGCCGATCAACTGAGCCGTGTTCCCGGTAATGCGGTACAGCGGAAATCCACCAGGGAAAATTTGTAATCCATTCTTCAGGTTGGGCAGCCCTGTGCAACCCAATGCCAAGCTGCCCTGCGCAGCAGCGGTGATGGCGTTGATGGACAGATCCAGTTGCAGCCCCGTGCTGAATGGGCTCAACGAGTCCTGCGGCTTGGACAGCGGGCCGTTAGCCGTGCTGGCAATGCCATCGGGGAACATTGGGCGCGCCAGGTTGCCAATGGTTCTGGCGCCAAACGCCAGACCGTCAGACAGTGCGGTGGGCCGGCTCAGAAAGCCGCGCAGCTGGGCCACATAGCCCCCTGGGGACGAAGTGGCGACTGGGTTGAGGTATTGGGCGTCAGGCAAAGCCAGCAGCGCCGCGCCACTGGTGGGGTTGGAGAAAAACGCGGCGCTGCGGGCTTTTTGCACGGCCACATCGAGTGAGAAAACCGGTGCATCGGGGCCGCGTACGATGCCCAGAACCTCGCCATCCACACCAACGACCGAGATGGTCACCTGGGCGGCAGAGCCAGTGGGGCGGCGAATCTGGGCACGGCTGCGGTTGGCCACGTCCAGCGCCGAGACCAGCAACTGCCGGGCCTCGGCTGCGGTGACCAGGCCGTCCGCACTGGCGCGGGGCGGGTAGCGGTTGTTGTTGGCCGCATCCACCACGATGTAGCCACCTTGCGGGGCAAAGTCCAAGTTGTCTTTGCGCAGCCCCGAGTCCGCGCTGCCATAGGCTGTGCCGCTGCGTGTGGGGGGGCTGAAGTAACCTGGCACGGTCTCCAAACTGCCCGGCAGTGTGGACAGCGCAGGTGCCACGGTGGCAACGGTTCCGCTGGCGACGGCATCCAGATAGCGCAGGCTGCGGCCATCCAGGGTGATGCGGTTGGCGGCGATGTCGGTCGGGGCGTCAAAGCCGCGCACGGCGGCTAGGGCGAGTTGCTCGTCCAGGTCGCTGTCTACATTGCGGATGTCTCGGTCCAGGCCATACACGCCGTCGGCGATCACACCTACGCCGCCCACCACCCTGCCATTTTTGTACACCGGCAGCCCACCGGGATCGGCAGACAGGCCCAGCGGTGCGCGTTTGGGACCCAGGCTTGTATCAGACTCCCTGCGCACCAGGTCCGAGCAGGAGAGTTGTGAAAACTGCACACCAAACAGCGGCCCCGACGGCTGGTTGGCCTCCAACGGGTTGAAGTTCTCCTGCACGATATGGCTGGCGGTGCGGGTGGAAAAAGCATTGCCTGCGCTGGACAGATAGGCCCCGGTCAGGGCCTTGCTGATAGCCGCCAGATTGCTGGGGAGTACATCCACCTGTTCCAGCCCACCGCGCACGCCGCGGCCACTGTCAATGCGAAAAGTAGAGGCTGCGCCGGTCATGCTGTAGACGGCCAACACATTGCCCACGCGGTCGGTCACTGCAATGGTAGCGCGCGCACCCTGTGCTTGCGCCTGGACCACGGCCTGTGCCACTATCGTTTCAACCTCGGCAGCGCTCAGTCTGTCCGCGGCGCAGGCATTGCCACAGTCCGCCACGGCAGGTGGTGCCACAGCGCTGGAGCCGCCATTGCCACCGCCGCATGCCAGCAGCGGTAGTGCCAATGCCCAGGCCAGCCAGTGGCCCAGTCGGGTCCATGCGGGGTTGCTTTGGGGCGTTTTCATCATGGCGCGGAGCCTGCCTTGGCAGGGGCCGACGCATGCAATTTGGCGGCGGAAAAACTGGCATGCACTACCGGTGCATGGAAGTCATGGCAGCTGTTGCACTGGCTGATCACTTTGTCGGGGCGCAAAGCGTTCTGGTCGCGCGGGTGGCTCCCTACATGGCAGTCGCGGCAGGTGGTGATGGGGGGAATCAGAATGTCCGTGCTGGATTTGGACAATGCAGCCGCATGGCAGCTGCTGCAGGCAGCGTTGGCGTGCTGCGCATGGGAGAACGTCGATTTGGGTAGCCAGTGGTCGTTGCTCAGTACCGCTTGGACTTTCCAGTTCGGCAGACCGTCCGCGCCCTTGTCCGCCATGCGCTCAATGCTGTGGCAGGTCAGGCAGGTGCCCTTGGGGTTTTCAAACATGTCGGTGGCAGCGGCCAGGGATTTGTCGTCCACCCAACGGGAGGTATTGCTGGAGACCGGTGACGCCGCCGTGAATCGCGGGCCTTGCAACAGGGAATTGACGGTAACCACCTGGGAAGGATTTTTGGCCAACGCCAGGGTCGAAAAACTGTCGCGCAATGCGGTGACCACGGCTTGCGGTTGCCCATGCGGCACTTGTCGGGTGGGGTTTTGCGCGTCGATGCCCAGTTGGTGGCAACTTATGCAGGCCTGCTCCATGCGGATGGGCTGGTAGCGGACCTTGGCGCTGTCGAGCTGGTGGCAGCTATTGCACTGTAGCAAGACCCTGCCCCCGGTGTCGGCAGGCCCCACCGGACTTCTGACACCTTTAGTGGATAGATGCACATCGTGCGGAAATTTGAGCCCACTGGCTTCCTTGAGCGCGGGCGTGTGCGCGAAGCGCTGCAGCACTTCAGGTGCCGCGCTCGTCTTCATCGTCAGGCGGAAATCGGGGTGCTCTTTGCCAAAGTCACCGACATTGGGCAAGGTAGTGGTTGGTGCCACTTCCCTGACATTGCTGTGGCATTGCTCGCACCCAACGGCATCGATCTTTTTCATGCCGTCTTCGCCTTGGTGATCCTTGTGGCAGCTGGCGCAGCGCTGACCAGAGAAGACACTGGCTTGCAGCGCCGGGTGGTTGGGAATGTGGGGCCCAGAATTCTGGTGGCAGGACATGCACGCAAGGTCCTGTACGCGTTGGAAGGGCACGGTGTGGCAGTTTTGGCATTGGTTGCCGATGTTTTTATGCGCGGAGGAGATCGGCCCCGGGTTCCACAACACGTCCATCTTGACCGGTGCAGGCCCTTCGACCATCCGCTTCAAGGGCTCGTGGGCCTGCAACAGTGGGACTACGATCAACGTGATCGCAGCCAGCAGGGCTGCGAGCCAGGACAGGCTGCGTACACCGATCAGTGACCGTCTAAATCCGCCTTGCGACCGCGGGCTGTCGGCGCGGGTTTGTGGGACCGGCTTGTGCGTGAACTGCAGCTTGAGCAATTGCTGTTCGCAATCGGGCCCATGGGTCAGGGCGGCGACGACAAACTCGAACGGCCCGATCAAGATGACCTGGCCTGGCGCTAGGCGCACCAGGTCTTGGGCTTCACCGTCTACCAGCACGGTGCCGCCGATGCCTTCCAGCAGCAAGTAACCGTCTTCGGCGCGGCGAATGTTGGCATGCTCCAGGCGCACCTGAGGGGCGGGCAGGTAGATTTTGCATCCCGCCGCGCGGCCCAGGGTCAGGGTTTCTGACAGGGTGGCACGCGCCACGCGGGAGGCTGTTTCCCCGCCCTGGGCTGTGGTTTCAACGATGGAGCAGCGAATCATGCTGGGCTACCAGTAAATGAAAACTGAGACGATGTGCGCCACTAACGCCACTAACAAAGCGATCGACATGGGCACGTGTAGCAGCAGCCACAGCCGGAGTTTTGCAGTCAAGCGGTAGGCCTTGCGGATGCGGTCCACCAGCCCCTGGCGCTGCACCATTTGCCCATAGATCTCGCGGGCCGACCGTGCGGAGGCGAGGTCGATTTGGCGGTTCAATCGCTCTATGGTGGTGATCGCATGGGTGGTAGGGCAGTTTTTCCCCACGGTGTCCAGCAAATTTTCAAGTGCTGTGCCCTGGAGACGGGTGTTGTTGGCGGCGTCCAGAATCAGCGTGTTGTACTGGTCGGGTAAGGTCAGCGCCAGGCGCTGGGCCTCGACGTCTATGTCCTGTAGCTGCAGTATCAGAGAGGTCAAGGTGTCGTCGCCCATGGCTGCGGTCAGATGCGAGGGCACACGGCTGAAAACCACCACGCCGTACAGTCCACTGCCCACCACCACCCACATCAACAGATAGGCTAGGGAGTGGTTGTTCCACCCCAGCTCGAAGCCACTGTGCAGGGTGGCCAAAACAACGACGGCGCTGCCTAAGTAGACATGCGCCGACAACCAGCCCTGGGCATTGCCACTGCTGTTGTAGCGTCGCTTGCGAATCCCCAGCCAGGCCAACCAGACCACCATGGCCGTTGCGACCACGCCAAAAAAGTAACCGGGCCCGGTCCCGCCGTAACCTACTTTCCCCGGCGCCTGAAAAATATACAGCCTGTGCCAGGCGTAAAACAGAGAGGCCAGAGCAACCAACCACCAAGCCAGCTTGAGGTAGCGAAAGTGTCGGTACTGCAAGAATCCCTGGTGTTTCATGCTGGCGCCTGTCAGGTTGTGTCCTCGCGTGCGGGGCGAAGCGAATGCAGATCATACGGTCAGACTTTCAAGTTAGGCCAGTTTGTAACAATTTGATGCGATCGGCGTGGCATTTCTTGGCAGTCTCGTTTGGGGTCCGCCCTCGCCATTGCCATCACCATTGGCATGAGGGCTTTCGGTATAGTGCGGCGTATTCAAACCTGCACCTTAAGGGGCCGACTATGGTCAAGAAGATATTTCTGGGATTGTTCGCTGCTGCGGTGCTGCTGCTCATTTTTGCCGCCACCCGCCCGGATAACTTTCGCGTAGAGCGCAGCATTGCCATCAAGGCCGAGCCGGCCAAGGTCTATGCGCTGCTCAATGACTTCCACCACTTCCCCAGTTGGTCCCCTTGGCAGAGTTTGGACCCGGCGATGAAGGTCACCCACAGCGGCGCTGCCAGTGGTCAGGGCGCGGTTTACGAATGGTCGGGTAATGACGCAGTGGGCGTCGGGCGCATGGAGATACTCAAAACCGTGCCACCATCCAGCGTGACGGTGAAGCTGGACTTTCTCAAGCCCTTTGAAGCACACAACACCTCAGAGTACACCTTGACCAGCAATGCTGGCATGACCACAGTGACCTGGGCCATGTACGGCCCCAGCCCTTACATCATTAAAATTATGGGGGTCTTTGTTAGCATGGACAGTATGGTGGGCAAAGATTTTGAGCGGGGTCTGGCCGCACTCAAGGCGATCGCCGAAAAGTAGGACCCAGCCCTGGCCCTGGCGTTGTAGCTACGCCGGGGCGATTTGATTTTCTATTGATCTTTTACGAGACCCCAATGCAACCCACGGTTAAACCCCAGAACCCCCATTTTTCTTCCGGCCCCTGCAGCAAGCGCCCGGGCTACGATGTGTCCAAACTGCAGTTGGACACGTTGGGCCGTTCACACCGCTCGGCGATAGGCAAGAAGGCGCTAGGACTGGCCTGTTCCGAGACCGCCCGCATTCTGGGTCTGCCTGCAGATTACCGGGTGGCCGTAGTCCCCGCGTCGGACACGGGTGCGGTGGAGATGGCGCTGTGGTCGCTGCTGGGCCCCCGCGGGGTGGATGTGCTGGCCTGGGAAACGTTCGGTGCCACTTGGGTCCATGACATCGTCCACCAGCTCAAGCTGCCCGGTGTCAACGTCATCGATGCTCCCTATGGCGTGTTGCCAGACCTGGCCCGCGTGAACTTTGACAACGACGTGGTGTTCCCGTGGAACGGCACCACTTCGGGCGTGAAAGTGCCCAACGGCGACTGGATCCCCACAGACCGCGCAGGCCTGACCATCTGTGACGCGACATCGGCCGTGTTTGCGATGGAGCTCCCGTGGGAGAAACTCGATGTGGCGACCTTTTCCTGGCAAAAGGTGCTGGGTGGCGAAGGCGCACACGGCATGCTGGTGCTGAGCCCGCGTGCAGTTGCCCGACTGGAAAGCTACACGCCACCCTGGCCGCTGCCCAAGATCTTCCGCATGACAACGGCCAATGGCAAGCTGATGGAAAGCCTGTTCCAAGGCGACACCATCAACACCCCGTCTATGCTGTGCGTGGCGGACTACCTGGACGCGCTGGCCTGGGTAGACAGCCTGGGCGGCGTGAAGGCTGTCATGGCGCGCAGCCAGGCCAACCTGAAGATCGTCGAAGAGTTTGTGGCCGCGCACGACTGGATTTCGTTCCTGGCTCAAGACCCGGCCACCCGCTCCAACACCAGTGTGTGTCTGACGCTGGGGGTCAGTGATGCGCAGGTCAAACACATGGTGGCGTTGATAGAAGCCCAGGGTGTGGCCTATGACATCGGGGCATACAAAGACGCACCCGCTGGACTGCGCATCTGGTGTGGTGCCACCGTAGAGGCCGCGGATCTGCGGGCTCTGCTGCCTTGGCTGGCTTGGGCCCATGCCCAGGTGACAGCGGCGTAAATACAGTTGCAAGTTTTTTGCTATTAAATATATAGCTAGCTAGTCAGTGTTTGCGGGGGCTAGGTGTCATTTTTACATAAATTCATCCGGTAACACCAGGGCACAAGCCCATCCATTCATAAAACCGTCACCGTATCGACACGGTGCCGTCACGGCAGCTATTTATCTTTGGCGGTTGTTTTAACCAACACCCCCGAGGAACTGCCTGTGAGCACACTGAACGACTTCAACAACGAGAATTCCAACACCTCTGACAACCCCAGCTTTGACACCGTGCTGCAGGCCCGTTTGAGCCGCCGCGGCATGTTGCTGGGCAGCATGGCATCGGTCAGCACGGCTGTGCTGGGTGGAGCCGCACTCACGGCTTGCGGTGGCGGCGGCACAGCATCCGTCGCGGCCACCACGCCCGCAGCCAGCGCCATTACCCTGGGCTTTGGCGCAGTGGCCAAGAGCCTGGCCGACAAGGTGACTGTGCCGGCGGGCTACTCCGTCAGTGTGCTCTACGCCCTGGGCGACCCGATTTTGAATGGCGCATCCGCGTTCAAGAACGACGGCAGCGACAGCGATTTTGAAAACCGTGCCGGCGACCACCACGATGGCATGGAGTGGTACGGCCTGAGCGCCACCGGACGCCCATCGCCCACGTCCACCGATCGCGGACTGCTGGCCATGAACCACGAAGCCACGACGGACGAAACCCGGAGTTCCTTCTTCCTGCACACCAACGGTGGCACGTCCACTTTGCCCCGCCCTGCGGCTGAAGTCGACAAAGAAGTCGCGATCCACGGCATCTCGGTGGTCGAAATTTCCAAGACGGCAGACAAATGGGCCTATGCCAAAGACTCGGCCTTCAACTTTCGCCTGACGCCATTGACCGATGTGGAAATGGCTGGCCCGGTGCGCGGCAATGCGTTGATGGTGACCAAATATTCGACCAAAGGCACGCGCACCCGCGGCACGCTGAACAACTGCGGTACGGGCAAAACGCCGTGGGGCAGCTTTTTGACCGGTGAAGAAAACTGGGCTGGCTACTTCTTCCGCAACGCCACCGACAACACCGCCCGCGGCAGTGATAGAAGTGTGACCGCGCTGAACCGCTACGGCCGCGCACAAGGTGCCGCCTCGCGCCACGGCTGGGAGACCGGTGGCAGTGCCGACAAATACCAGCGCTGGGACATCAGCAAACTGGGCACCAGCACCGACGGCAGTGACGACTACCGCAACGAACTCAATGGCCTGGGTTATATCGTCGAGATCGACCCCTACGACAAAACCCGCACCGCCAAGAAGCGCAGCGCCCTGGGCCGTTTTGCACACGAAAGCGCGGCCTTCAGCGTGCCCACACCCGGCAAACCCCTGGGCATCTACATGGGCGACGATGCCCGCAACGAATACATCTACAAGTTTGTGACCGCCGCCAACTGGGATGCCAGCGATGCGGACCCCCTGAGCCGCATGGCAGCGGGTGACAAATACCTGGATAGCGGCAAGCTGTACGTGGCCAAGTTCAACAGCGACGGTACCGGCCAGTGGGTCGAACTGTCCATCAGCAACCCCGCCATTGCGGCATATGCAGGTTATGCCTTTGCCGACCAGGCCGACGTGTGTGTGAACACCCGTCTGGCCGCCGACGCCGTGGGTGCCACCAAGATGGACCGCCCCGAATGGTGTGCGGTCAACCCTGCCAACGGCGAGATCTATTACACGCTGACCAATAACAGCAACCGCAATGTCAACGCCACCGGTAGCAGCCAGTTGGTACCCGACAGCACCAATCCCCGCGCCTACACCGACCTGAAGGGCAGCAGCACCCAAAATGGCAACCCCAATGGCCACATCCTGCGGGTGAAAGAAGGTTCAGCTGGCGCAGCGGCCACCGCGTTGACCTGGGACGTTTACGCGTTTGGCGCACAGTCCGATGCTGATGCCGGCAAGGTCAACCTGTCCAGCCTGACCAGCGACCAGGACTTCTCCAGCCCCGACGGCCTGGTTTTCAGCCCCAGCACCGGCATCCTATGGATCCAGACCGACGACGGTGCCTATACAGATGTGACCAACTGCATGATGCTGGCGGCCATTCCCGGCCAGGTGGGTGACGGCGGCAAGAAGACGCTGAGCTATACCAAGACCGATGGCAGCACGCTGGCGGTCGACACCTACGTGGGTAAAACGCCCACCGCCACGACGCTGAAGCGTTTTCTGGTGGGTTCGGTCGGCAGTGAAATCACCGGCCTGTGTGAAACGCCCGACGGCAAGGCGATTTTCATCAACATCCAGCACCCCGGTGAAAACACCAAGATGGCGGATATTGCAGACCCCAGCAAATACACCAGCCAGTGGCCCAGCAATGCCGGTTATGGCGCGGGCAAGCGCCCCCGCTCAGCCACCATCGTGATCACCAAGAACGACGGCGGCAAGATCGGGACCTAACGCGTCTCTACTTGCCCGTCGGCATGCCTGGCAAAACGCCCCTGTTCGCGGGGGTGCACCGGGTCGCTGGCGGGCCAGGGCCAGCCGCCGAAGGCAGTCGTTTGGTAGTCAGCAAAGGCCTGCTGGATTTCGGCCTGTGTGTTCATCACAAAGGGCCCGTACTGGGCCACCGGTTCGTTGATGGGCCGGCCCTGCAGCATCAGCAGCTCGGCTGGCGCATCACCATTGACCAACTCCACGGCCTGATCGGCACGTAGCTCCAAAGCAGAGGAGGGGCCCACAGCTTGTCCGTCAATATGCAAGGCGGTGCCGTTAAAGAAATACAGCATGCGCCGCGTGCCCTTGCCGGCTGCGGCTGGCAGGGTCCAGCGCGCGCCGCTCTCCATCTTGATGGTCCAGATGGCCAGGTCCGAGCCGTCCTGCGCGGCCCACGAGTCGGGCGGCGGTGGCAGGCCCTTGGCATTGCCCAAGACGCCGGCTACGCAGGCTACCGCGGTGGTGTTGCCTTGCGCGTCTTGATGCCGTGTGTGGGCAATGTCTTCGCGCCAGAACATCGTGAAGTGGGGCTCCACCATCTTGCTGCGGGCGGGCAGGTTGAGCCAAATCTGAAACAGCTCCGCGGGGTTGGGCTCGTCGGTGTGCAGCAGCGGAAACATCTCACAGTGCACGACGCCTCGACCAGCCGTGAGCCACTGCACATCGCCGCCACCAAACCGGGCAGTGGCGCCCAGCGAGTCGCTGTGGTCGATCAGACCCTGGCGCGTGATGGTGACGGTCTCAAACCCGCGGTGCGGGTGCGAGGGGAAGCCGGGGATGGTGTCGCCGTGGTACATGCTCCAGCCATCCTTACCCTCAAAGTCCTGGCCGATGTTGCGCCCGGCCAAAGAAGCCGCCGGTCCCATGGCTGCATTGCCCTGCGGGTAGCTGTCGTGGTGGTGCACACAAAACAGAAACGGGTCCAGGGTCTGCCACGGAAAGCCCAAGGGCTGCATGCTGAGGATGGCGGGGGTTGGGTCTGGTGTCGTCATCAGCCCAATTTTCACCGCAGGGGCATTCGCGCACATGGAGCGGGGCCTTGGCCACCGCCTGCCACTAAGATACCGGGGTTCCAACTTCCTTGAGCGCCACGAAGTGTTTGTATTGTCCCGGGTCCGAACTGTTTACTGGCGCGTCTTGTGTGCCGTGCTGGCCGTGGTCGCAGTGCTGGTGATCGATCTGTGGCAGCGCCCGCCCGCGCCATCACCAGCGCTTGCCGCGCGCCCCGTGGACGCTGTGCCGGTTGACCTGGCGCAACTGCAGGTGGTCGCCAAGGGTGAGATCCCGATGCCACCCGGCATGGCTGCCGCCCATGCCAGCAGCCTGCTGCCCATGCCTGCGGGCCATGCGGCGGCACTTACCGTGTTCTGGTTTTCGGGCGACCGCGAGAGCGGCCCCAATGTGCAGATCGCAGCGTCGCAATACCTGCGTGCCACCGGACAGTGGACACCTGCCCGTTTTGTTGTGAACCGTTTTGTGGCGGGGGAACAGTTGGGCCACGGCCTGCGCCGCCTGGGCAATCCGGTCGCGTGGATGGACGCCAAGGGCCGGGTAAATCTATTTGTAGTGGCGACGGGTTGGGGCGGCTGGGCGGCGTCGCGCATCCTGCACCTGCGCCAAAGTAGTGCGGGCACTGGCTTGGCGGAACTGGCGTTTGAACCTGTGCGGGTGTTGCCGCTGTCGTGGTTATGGAACACCAGTTTTCTGGTGCGCAACGCGCCGCTGGCCTTGCAGGACGGGGGCATGGTGTTGCCCGTGCATTTTGAGCTGGGCATCAAATACCCTATGGCCTTGCGCTTCGACAACGAAGGTGGCTACCGGGGCATGGTGCGTATGTCGCAGCGGCCCTACATGCTGCAACCTAGTCTGGTACCGCAGTCGCCCCTTCAGTGGCTGGCCTTTATGCGTGATGGGCGCCCAAATGGCAAAGTTGGCGTGGCACAAACAACCGACGGTGGCCAGCACTGGACGGATCTGCCAGACCTGGTGCTGGACAACCCGGACGCGGCCGTGGCAGGTATCGGCGCAACGCCGGGCGAGACGCTGTTGGCCCACAATTCTTCCATCGCGTCCCGAGGCACGCTGGACCTGAGCGCGTCCAGCGACGGCCGCAACTGGACTTTGGTCAAGACGCTGGAGCAGGGTGGATTCGATGACGAGTTTTCCTACCCCGCTTTGGTGTGGTTGGACGGCAGCCTGTGGGTCAGCTACACCGTGGACCGAAAGCGGATTGCGTGGCAGCGTTTGGCTTCGGGTGCTGCACCAGCGGGGGGCAAACCATGAATGGGCCAACACATGTTTGGCTGACACAACTGCTGGCAACCGACACACCGGTCTTGCCGTCTGCCCTGGTGATGCAGATCTGGTTGCACTTGGGTTGGAGCGTGGTGCTGGCGTGTGTGGGCGCGCATCTGGTGGGCCGTTGGCGGCCCGGCAGGCCGGGCAAACTCGATGGCTGGCAATGGGGTGCGGCCCTGGGGCTGGGGCTGTGGTGCTGGGTGCCAGGTCCTTATTCACCCGCGTACTGGCTGGGGCTGGCATTTCAGGCGCCCAGCATTGCTGCGGTGCTCTTGTGTGATGGGTTGTTGAGAAGCCGCTTTTTTGCCACCCGCGTCGGGGACAGCATCAACGAGCGGCACAACCGCGTCGCACTGGCGCTGGCTGTATCTGGGGTGTTGGTGGGTTGGGCGCTGTTGCTCGATAGCCTGGCATTGCTGCCAGTACAGCTATATGCCTGGGGCTTTAGCCCGGCTGCCGTGGGGCTGGTGATGGTTGCCGCGCTGATACCCTGGTTGGTGGGTGCAGGGCCCCATCCTTCGGGTCGCTCCCGTGTGTGGATTTTGCCGGTCGCCGTGTTGGTGTTTGTGGTGTGGCGCTTACCCAGCGGCAATGTGTGGGATGCAGTGCTGGACCCATGGCTGTGGCTGGTGCTGCATGCCTATGTGTGGCGCGCGCTGCGCCGTTACAAAGGCAATAAGCGGTAAACGGGTCGGGTGCCAAACAGCACCCCACATTCCACAAAAGGCTCGCTTGCCAATGCCTGGCGCACGGTGTCGGTCGCTATCACTTCACCGGCTTTGGCCATGTCTTCACCCAACTTGGAAGCGGCGTTGACTTCGGCCCCCCACACTTCGTTGTCATCAATGCGCAGCACCGTGCCGTAGCCTAGGCCAATGCAGACTTCTATGCGTTCTTCGGGTGCGCGCCCGGGGTTAACCGCCACCGTGGCCTGCACCATCGCCCGCGCAGTGGCGAGTGCCTGTTGAGGTGTGTCGAAAACCACCAGCAGCGAATCGCCTTCGCGCTTGATGCATACACCACCGTGGTGGTGGATGATGGGCATGAACAGCGTTTCTGATTCATGGATCAACTGCAGGAAGTGCAAGATGCCAAAGGCCTCTACCACCCGCGAAAACCCCACTAGATCGGTGAACATCACCGCCTGCACTTGGCCAAAGCGGCTGAAGATTGCCGTGTCTATTGCAGCGCGGTCGGTGTCGGCCTGGCGGCGTTGCGCCAATAGTGATGCGAGTTCGTGGGCGTCTGTCATGGTTGGCATTTTTACACCATAGAGGTTATGTCTCAAGCCGCGGCTTTTTGCACACAAGCCGCTGTTGTTGCTGTATCCATTTGTTACCAACCATTTCAGATAATGGGTGTAACCTGTGCGATTGGAGCACGGAAGGAGAACCTATGAACACTTGGCAGGGAGACTTGCTGGGTATGGCCGACTCGGGGCGCACTGTGGACGAAGTTTTTGGGACGATAACGCATGCGTCACAGGCTTTGGGCTTCGAGTTCTGCGCCTATGGTCTGCGCGTGCCAACCCCTATTTCCAACCCCCGGACCATGATGCTGAGCAACTATCCGCTGGCGTGGCAGACGCGGTATGCCAGTCAGGGTTATCTGGCAACAGATCCCACGGTGGCGCATGGACGGCATTCGCAAACACCGCTGGTTTGGACCCATGGTGTGTTTGCCGCAACCCCCGATTTATGGGACGAGAGCCAATCCTTCGGCCTGCGCTTTGGCTGGGCCCAGTCCAGTCTGGATGCGGTGGGAGTGGGGGGAATGTTGTCGCTGGCGCGCTCTAGTGATCCCTTGTCCCCTGCAGAGTTGGATAGCCAAGAGGTGAAGATGCGCTGGCTGGTGAATGTCTCGCACCTTGCACTGTCGCGCCTGTTCGTGTCCGAGCTGGTCAAGGAGTCACAACCCGATTTGACCGGCCGGGAGATAGAAGTCCTGAAATGGACGGCCGATGGCAAATCGTCCTGTGAGATTGCGGACCTGTTGTCCATCTCCGAAAATACCGTGAACTTTCACATCAAAAATTCGGTGGTCAAGCTCCGCACCGCGAACCGCACCGCTGCAGTGGTGCGAGCTGCCATGCTCGGGCTGTTGAACTAGGCCCTGCTGTCTTATGCACCTGTCGCCTGATGGATTGATCCGCCTGACTGTTGACCAGTTGTTGTCGACCCCGTTGGTGCATCTGGTGTCGGGCGTGGACCTGGATGCCACCGTCCACCCATCGGCCTGCGGCACTCAAACATCGCTCTGCGGCTACACCGAATGGATCAGCACCCAGGACCCCACTATCTCGATTGGTTGGGACTGGCACCTCCAAACCTTGGCTGCGGGTGTGCGATGGGTTCGGGTCGGGTTGCCCCGCAGCAACCTGATGCTGACGCAGGACACCGGCGCCGACACCTCCTGGTATGGCAACCTTGAAATCCTGGGAACGGTCGTGGATGCACTGGCCTGGCGGGAAATCCTGCCCCAAGTAGTGGCTGTCCGTTACGCTTGATTACTCTTTTTTTTAGAACCTACCAGATCTGGTAGTTACCCCGTAAAGATAGGCGCGTTTCAATGAATCTCCTCTTGTGGAAAAGGAGACGACGTGAATATCGTGACCGGTACACCCTCAGATCTGACGCTGGAGATCATGGCCGGCGTCGCACGCTACCGCCATAGGGTCTTTGTGGAAAAGCTTGGCTGGCAATTGCGGTGCGAAAACGCATTGGAGTACGACCAGTTTGACCGCGATGACACGGTCTACGTGGTGGCGCACAACCAAGACAACGAGGTGGTAGGCACCGCACGCCTGCTGCCCACCACCCGTCCCTATTTGTTGGATGAAGTATTTCCCCAGCTACTGCATGGCGTGGCACCTCCCCATTCGCCCGATGTGTGGGAGTTGTCGCGGTTTGCTGCGGTGGACTTTAGCGTGCAGACCAGCTCGGCACTGGCGCAATTTTCGTCACCCATCGCGGTCGGGCTGCTGCAAGCCTCTCTGGAATGTGCAGCCCGACACGGTGCAAAACGTTTCATCACGGTGTCGCCATTGGGTGTTGAGCGCTTGTTACGCATGGCTGGCTTCAGGGCACACCGGTTGGCACCCCCCACCATCATCGATGGAAACCCGGTTTTTGCGTGTTCCATCAGCTGCGAGACGTCGGCGTCACACGCGGCCGAAAACAGGTCGTTCCCGTTCGCGCTGCAGGCCTAGGTCTTTGAGAGAGCACTTCTTATGCTGAAACTAGGCAAGTACCGATTGGTCATTCTGCTCACCGGATTGTTTCTGGTGATTTTCGGGGCAGTGATGGTGCTGACATTTGTGATCTCGCGCCAGATCGCCACCGATGCCGTTTCTCTGAATCTGGCCGGTCAACAGCGCACCCAAGTGCAGCAACTGGTGAAGACCGTGTTGCTGTTGGAGCAGGGCAACACACAGGGCGTTATCGACAGCAACGGTGCCACCAGCTTCTCTGAGCTCAAGGATCTTTACTCCACAGTCGATGCACTCAACGCCGCTTTGGCTGCATTCCGCGAAGGCGGTATGCAACTGGAGAGTGGCGTGCGCGTTGCACTGACGCCGCAAGACGACGTGCAGGCCGCCGCATTCTTCAAGCTGCTGGATGAATTGTGGGCTCCCATCAACCAGCAGGTGCAGGGGCTGCGCAAGAAGGAAAGCCCAAGTTCTGCGGACTATGGCGCTCTCTTGCAGGCGCTTGTGCCCGACAACCTTAATCTGCTTGAGACGTCGAATCTATTGACTTCGCGCATGGAGTCTCTGTCGGCAGAGAAAGCCGCGACCCTGCGCAAGATTCAAACCGGTGGAATAGCGCTGGCCTTTTTGAACTTTGCGCTGATCGTTTATGTTTTTCTGGGCCGCCTGCGTGCCAGCGACAGCAAAGTAGAACGCATGCAGGTCGAGACCGAGAATATTCTGCGCACCATGCAGGAGGGGTTGTTTCTGCTGGACAACAACTTCCAAATTGGCAGCCAAACCTCCAATGCTTTGAGTCAGGTCATGGGTACCACGGTCAAGCCAGGAGGGGATTTTTTGGCCCTGCTCAAACCGATGGTGTCGCAGAAGACCTTGGACACTACCAAGGAATACGTTGAGCTCTTGCTGCGCTTTGATGTGAAGGAGAAGCTGGTTGCCAGCCTGAACCCGCTGGATGCGCTAGAGATTAACAACACCCGCGAGAACGGTACGGTAGAGACCCGCTTTCTGAACTTCCGCTTCAACCGCGTGGTGGATAAGGGCAAGATCACCCACCTGTTGGTGACAGCGTCGGACATCACACGCCGCGTCAAGTTGGAGCGAGAACTGATCAGCAGTGAACGCCAAGTGCAAGACCAGATGGCAATGATGGTCTATATCCTGCAGGCCGATGCCGGCCAGATGCGCGACTTTCTGGAGAGCTCGGTTGCCGGCCTCAACCGCATCAACGAGGCTCTCAAGAGCGGCTCCTCTTCAGGCGTAGCCACTGCCGATATCGACCAGTTCTTCCGCATCGCGCACCGCATCAAGGGTGATGCTGCGGCACTCAACCTGCAGGCTATTGCAACCTCACTGCACAGCTTTGAGGACCTGCTGCAAGGGCTGCGCAATAAGCCACACCTGCAGAACGAAGACTTGTTGCCGGTGATTGTGCGTGTTCGCTCTATTTATGCAGAGTTGCATGCCATTCAGGAGGCCATGGCGCGGATTGCCCAAGTGCGTGGTGTGGTGAATGTGGAGCCGGCCAAACCGGCACACGACCCAGTGCGGCAAAACTCGGCTTTTGTGGCCCAGTGGCGCAACCTCACGCACCAGATTGCCAACCGCAAGGGTAAAAAAGTTGATCTGACGTACCACGGGGTGGATCTGGAAAAAATTACCAAGGTCATGCGGGAGACCATTGACACCATCGTCACCCAGTTCATCCGCAATGCAGTCACCCACGGGCTGGAAACACCGCAGGAGCGCACGCACCAGGGCAAAGAGGAGCAAGGCGCCATCGCCGTGTATCTGTCGGAGGCGGGCGACGGAGCGCTGGAACTGAGCTTCCGTGACGATGGCGCAGGCATCAATGTCGAGAAGCTGCGCGATGCGGCGGTGCGCGTTGGCGCTTTGAACGCTGAGAAGGCCCGCGTAGCCGACGTACGCCAGTTGACCGAGTTGATCTTTAAACCCGGCTTCTCCACCCATGAGTCAGTCGACGAAGACGCGGGGCGCGGCGTGGGCCTGGATGTGGTCAGAGACCTGGTCGCGCGTCTGCGGGGGCGTATTCATATCGGCACAGCGCCCGGCAAGTACTGCCACTTTCGGGTGCAGCTTCCGTCCCACCTGTTCGCATCATCCAATCTGGCAACACTGGCACTGCAGGCGGAGGCGCATAGCTAATGGAACTCAAACTCATGATCATTGATGACTCCAACGTCATCCGCGGCAAAATCTCGCGCGCCCTGACGCGGCACAACATGCGCGTGGTCGCTACCGCCGCAAACGGTGAAGAGGCGGTGGAGCGCTTTATGCCTGACAAGCCCGACATCGTGACCATGGATCTGACCATGCCACGTATGGACGGGCTGGAGTGCATTCGCAAGCTCAAAAAAATCAAGCCGGACATCAAGATTCTTGTTGTCTCGGCATTGGCCGACAAAGCTACCGCCATACAGGCGCTTAAGGAGGGTGCACAGGGTTTTCTGTGCAAGCCGTTCTCCGACGACGACCTGACCGATGCGATGGATGAACTCTTATCAGGGGTATGACATGGACGAAGACCAACTGCGAGTTTTTGTGAGCATCGTTCAGAAATACTTCGAGAGCGAGACCGGTAAAGGACCTGATACCGGTAGCCCCTACCTGGGGGACTCCACCGACCTGCCCATGCTGGACTTCACCGGTGTGATCGGCATTTCTGGCGTGCGCCAGGGCTGTGTGTACATCACGGCGGGGCCGGACCTGCTGCGTGCCTTGTTGCTGCATGTGGGCGAAACCGATGTGTCCGACCACAACCTGTGTGACTTGGCGGGTGAAATTGCCAACACCATTTCTGGCAATGCGCGCCTGCACTTTGGCGCGGACTTCATGATTTCGGTGCCGGTCATCGTGCGCGGCGCGGCGCAAGCCATCCACATGCCGCGCAATACCAAGGCCTATGTGATCCCGTTCCGGTGGCGCAAACACCCGGCGTCGTTGGTGGTCAGTCTGCAGTGATAGGAGCCCCTTCCATGAATACGATGTTTGTCATGCGAACCACCTTGGCGATGCTGCTGATCCACGGTCTGACGCCTGCCTGGGCAGACACGGTGTTGACCAATGCCTCCTACACCGCAACCAAAGAAATGTTTGCCGCCTACAACCCCGCCTTCGTGCGCTACTGGAAGGCCAAGACCGGAGAAGCCGTGCAGATCAACCAGTCGCACGCCAATTCCAGCACCCAGGCCAGTCTGATCAACGGCGGCCTAGCCGCAGACGTGGTGACGCTGTCGGTTCCGTTGGATGTCGATGAAATCGCCAGCAACCGGTTGGTGCAAGAGAACTGGAAGCAGCGGCTGCCACAAGGCTCTACGCCGTATTACTCCACCATCGTGTTTCTGGTGCACAAGGGCAATCCCAAGGCGATCCGTGACTGGCCCGATCTGGTTCGCTGGGGTGTGCGCGTGGTTATGTCCAACCCCAAGTCTTCGGGTGGAGCGCGGTGGAGTCATATGGCGGCCTGGGGTTACGCGCTCAAGAAGCCGGGTGGCAATGAGGCCAGTGCGCGCGACTATTTGAAGCGGCTGTACAACAACAACAAAGTCCTGGAGTACACCGCACGGGGTGCATCGAATACCTTTGTTGACAAAAGGCAGGGTGATGTCATGGTTTCCTGGGAGAACGAGGCCTTTCAGGTCGTGGCACGGTATCCCGAATTTTTTCAAATTGTGGTGCCATCCATTTCAGTTGTTGCTGAGCCACCGGTCGCCGTCATCGACAAGGTGGTGGACCAGCGCGGTTCACGCAAAGTGGCCGAAGCCTATTTGCAATACCTGTACAGCGCGGAGGGGCAGTCCATTGCAGCCAGCCATTTCTACCGGCCCTCAGACCCTGCAATCGCCAGTCAGTACGAGAAGCAGTTCACGCCGCTCAAGCTCTTCAAGGTGGGCGAACTTTACAAAGACTGGCAAACCATAGACCGCGTGCACTTTCAAAACGGAGGCATTTTTGACCAGGTGTACGACCAGTACCGCAACGGTTCATAAGCCGTCGCGCGGCCCAGACCGTGTTGGAACAAGGAGATTTTATGCAGACCGCAATATTCGGATTCAGAAAGATGCTACCCACTGCCGCGTGCCAGGTCGCAATGCTTGTAGCTTCCCCTTTTGCCCTGGCGCAGGACCTGGCATTGGAAGCCGCCATCACACAGAACGTAGGGGCGATGGCGGCCCGGTTGGCGCAAATGTGCCCCGTTGCCGATGCTGCCAGCCAAACTGCATTTGACGCCTGCCGCAAGGGACTTTTTACGAGCATACAGGTTCAGGGTGCACTGGGCCCCATCACCCTTTGGGGGCGCCAGCGGGATCAAACAACCTTGCTCAAGGAATCACACCTAACCCAGTTCGCACCCGAAGCGCTAACGGGCATGTATATGCCGCTGTTTATGTTTGACGGCAGTTATTCGGTTAGCTATTCGGTGCCGAATGCGATGTATGTAGCCAGACTGGGTGTTGGGTTTCGCAACCGGTTGCAGCCCGGTCAGTTTCCCTACCCATTCTGGCACGAGGCCAATAAGTGGAATACCTACGAAAACGCCAAAGCCATGCTGTTCTGGTTTGACGCGAAGTCGGGAAAGGCGCGCGCTGTTCAGTTTACACAGCTAGGCGAGGGAGCGCCCCTGGCGCCGGTCTTGCATGTCGTACCTCCCGCATTCGAGGGCAAGTGGATGTGGACGGATGCGCAGGGCAAGACCCAGCCTGCGGTCACACTGTTTGATGGACTGTTCAGCGATGCCAATCCGTACAAGAGCGGCCTGGACACGTCTTATCGTGTGTTGGCATTGTCATTGCGGGAGAGCCAGTGCCTGCAATGCCATGTGCCCAGCAACCCCCAGCGATCAACCAAACTGGTACTGCTGCAGTCCCCGGCCCATGCTGCGGCGGAAATCAAACGGTTGTTAAAACAGGTGCGATCAGATCGCATGCCCGTCGATGACTATGGGCTCGAAGAAGCGCTGACGCCCGATGTCAAGGCGCTGTTGCTGGAGCGGGGTCGGGAGTTCGAGCAGTTCGTGGACAAGGCCCACGCCTGGGAGCGTGCGCACGCCCTTTCTGGCAAGACGGCGGCCACAGGCAGCCTGCAGTAGTTTTTCTAATCCGGGGGATTTATGGGATTTAATTTCAGACTCGCCATGTGTGTTGCGTGTATGGGGACCTTGCTCGCAGTGCCTGTTGTGCGCTCAGCTGAAGTGCTGGGTGCCGGTGCGTCCTTGCCGGCGCCGGTGTATGCCAAATGGGCTGGAGCCTATAAACAGTCGACCGGTACCAAGGTGGTTTACCAGTCCATAGGGTCCGGCAGCGGTGTGGCGCAAATCACGGCCAAATCTGTGGATTTTGGTGCGTCCGACAGTCCCTTGTCTGGCGCAGTGCTGGAGAAGAACGGTCTATTGCAGTTCCCCACCATGTTGGGTGGTGTAGTGCCGATCGTCAATCTGCCCGATACCAAACCCGGAGGCATCAAACTCGCAGGCCCAGTGCTCGCGGACATCTATTTGGGGAAAATCATCCATTGGGATGACCCGGCCATCGCACAACTTAACCCGGGTATTTCCCTGCCCAACCTCGCGATTGCGGTGGTGCGCCGTTCGGACAGCTCGGGCTCAACTTTGTTGTTCACGGACTATCTGTCCAAGGTCAGCCCCGAATGGAAGACCCGTTTGGGGCGTGGCGTCACCGTGCCGTGGACTGTGGGTCTGGGCGGCAAGGGGGACGAAGGTGTGGCCAGGTTCGTGCAACGGTTGCCGGGGGCCATTGGATTTGTGGACTACGGTTATGCGCTGAACAACCGCTTGACGTACACGCAGCTCAAGAACCAAAGCGGTGTGTTTGTTGCACCCAGTCCCCAAAGCCTGGCTGCCGCTGTGAGCAACAGCTGGGAAAATTCCAGTTTCTCTGAAATCTTGACCGAAGAGCGTAGCCAGGGCGCGTGGCCCATCACCGGCGCCACGTTTGCGCTGGTTCGCAAGGTGCAGGACAAGCCGGAACAGGCGCGCGAAATTCTCAAGTTTTTTGCCTGGGCCTTTAAGGAAGGTGGCAAGTCGGCCACCGAATCCAACTACGTGCCCCTGTCCGACACCACAGCGCGAGCCGTTACGGCCCAATGGCAACTGGTGCGGGACAGTACCGGAAAACCCCTGTTCGAATAGCCTTGCAATAGCAGCAAAGTTGGTGCGTGTAGGTGCTAGTGGTTTTCCCTCTATTGCTTGACATATAAAGGTTTAGACCTAAACTAATTGCAAATCTCTTGCTGGAGTTGCAATGAATATCGTGTGTATAGGCGGCGGCCCCGCTGGGCTGTATTTCGCTCTGCTGATGAAGCAGGCCAACCCGTCGCACGACATCACCGTGGTGGAGCGCAATAAGCCTTACGACACCTTTGGCTGGGGCGTGGTGTTCTCCGATGCCACCATGGACAACATGCGTGTGTGGGACCCGGCCAGCGCGGCCGAGATTGAACGGGCTTTCAACCATTGGGACGATATCGAGCTGGGCATCAAGGGCGAAGTCATTCGCTCGGGTGGCCACGGTTTTGTGGGTATTGGCCGCAAAAAGCTACTCAACATCTTGCAGCGCCGCTGCGAGGCTTTGAATGTCAAACTGGAGTTTGAGGTGGACGCCGAGTCCGACACGCAGTACCCCGACGCTGACTTGATCATCGCCAGCGACGGCATCAATTCCCGCATCCGTAACCAGCATGAGGATGTGTTCATGCCCGACATTGTGGTGCGGCCTAACCGTTTCATCTGGCTGGGAACGCACAAGCTGTACGACGCGTTTACCTTCCTGTTCGAGAAGACCGAGCACGGGTGGTTCCAAGCGCATATTTACAAGTTTGACGAAGAAACCACGACCTTCATTGTGGAGTGCCCGGAGCACGTTTGGCAGGCACACCGCTTGGACTTGGCAGACCAGGAGGAATCGATTGCGTTTTGCGAGAAGGTGTTTGCGAACAATCTGCAGGGCGCCAAACTCATGACAAATGCGCGCCACCTGCGCGGCTCGGCCTGGTTGAATTTTCAGCGGGTCAAGTGCGAGCAGTGGTCGCTGTTCAATGGCCGCAGCCATGTGGTGCTGATGGGTGATGCAGTGCACACGGCACACTTTGCCATTGGCTCGGGCACCAAGCTGGCGATTGAAGACGCCATAGAGTTGGCCCGCCAGTTCCGCGACCAGGGCGACACTGCCGAGCATATACCCGGTGTGCTGTCGCGTTACCAAGCCTTGCGCCATGTGGACGTGCTGCGCCTTCAAAACGCCGCCTGGAATGCGATGGAGTGGTTTGAAGTCTGCGGCGAACGGTATTGTGATCAATTGGACGGCCCGCAGTTTATGTACTCCATGCTGACCCGCAGCCAACGGATCAGCCACGAAAACCTGCGCCTTCGTGATGCCCAATGGTTGGGTGATTTTGAGACCTGGTTTGCCCAGCGCGCCGGTATGCAACTGGCACCCGGCACGGCGGCACCACCGCCGATGTTTACGCCCTACACCGTGCGTGGTCTGACCCTGAAGAACCGCGTCGTCGTGTCACCCATGGCCCAATATTCTGCGGTGGATGGTGTGGCGGGTGACTACCACTTGGTACATCTGGGCGCGCGCGCCATGGGCGGTGCGGCCATGGTGTTTGCCGAGATGACTTGTGTCAGTGCCGTGGGGCGCATCACACCGGGGTGCCCGGGCCTGTACGCAGCGGAACACACCACCGCCTGGAGGCGCATCGTGGATTGGGTACATGCCAATAGCGATTGCAAGTTTGCGATGCAGATCGGCCATGCCGGTGCCAAGGCCTCCACACGTGTGGCCTGGGATGGTATTGACCAGCCTTTGCCATCTGACAACTGGCCCCTGCTGTCGGCATCGCCCCAACAGTACCTGGAAGGTGTAAGCCAGGTGTCGCGCGCGATGACCCGGTCCGACATGGATGCAGTCACCGCACAGTTCGTCGCAAGCGCACGGGCTGCGGCTGAGATAGGTGTTGACTGGCTGGAACTGCATTGTGCCCACGGCTATTTGTTGTCCAGTTTCATCTCGCCGCTAACCAATCAGCGTGACGACGCTAATGGTGGCAGTTTGGAAAACCGCCTGCGCTTTCCATTGGAAGTGTTTGCAGCGGTGCGCGCCGTGTGGCCTGCCGAGCGGCCCATGTCGGTGCGCATATCGGCCCACGATTGGGTCGAAGATGGAACCACACCTGCCGACGCTGTCGAAATTGCCAAGGCCTTCAAAGCCGCCGGTGCTGACCTGATCGATTGTTCATCCGGCCAGGTCAGCAAAAAGGAGAAGCCGGTCTATGGCCGTATGTTCCAGACCCCGTTTGCCGACCGCATCCGTCAAGAGGCGGGCATCGCGACCATTGCGGTGGGCGCCATCAGCGAGGCAGACCACGTCAACAGCATCATCTCGGCTGGCCGTGCTGATTTGTGTGCCGTGGCGCGCCCGCATTTGGCCAATCCAGCGTGGACACTGACCGAGGCCGCCAAGATTGGATACACCCCAGTGGCGTGGCCCAAACAATACGCCTCGGGCAAAGCGCAGATGGAAGCCAATTTCCAGCGAGAAAAAACACAGGCTGTCGCAGCCGCACAGTCAGCCGCGCGTGTGGTCGAGGCGTGAAGACAATGAACGCTGCAAACACGTTGAACAACCGCCATGCTGTGGTCACCGGCGGCGGCCAGGGTATTGGTGCGGCCATCGCCCGCCTGTTGGTTGCGCAGGGCGCGAACGTTTCAGTGTTGGGCCGCAAGCTGGAGACCGTGCAAACACTTGCGGCTGAGCAGCCCCAGCACATGCATGCCGTGTGTGCCGATGTGTCGGATGCCGCGCAAGTGGCCACCGCATTCGCCAGCGCCCGCCAACGTTTCGGCCCAATCGCTATCTTGGTCAATAACGCAGGCCAGGCCAGTAGCGCGCCGCTCCTCAAGACCGATGCCACACTTTGGAACCAGATGCTGGCCGTCAACCTGACCGGCACGCTGCTGTGCACACAGGCCGCCGTGCCTGACATGCTTGCCGGTGGTTGGGGCCGCGTCGTCAACATCGCCAGCACGGCGGGCCTGACTGGTTATGCCTATGTGGCCGCCTACTGCGCCGCCAAGCATGGCGTGGTCGGGCTGACGCGGGCACTGGCGCTGGAGTTTGCGAAGAAAGGCTTGACCGTGAATGCGGTTTGCCCCGGCTACACCGAGACCGACATCGTTCGCAACAGCATTGCCAATGTCATGTCCAAGACCGGTCGCACCGAAGAGCAAGCGCGCGCCGAATTCACCGCTGGTAACCCCCAGGGCCAGCTGGTGCAGGCCGAACAAGTGGCCGATACCGTGGCCTGGTTGTGCAGCCCCGCCGCCAGTGCTATCACCGGCCAATCGATTGCCGTCTGCGGCGGGGAACTAATGCCATGAGCAAAGCCGACCACAGCCGCGCACTGCTCAACGATGCCGACGAGTTGGGCCACGAGGCCCGCAGCCATGGCGGTGACCATGCCGCGCTCAAACTCTGGCTACGCATGCTGGCCTGCACGACTCAGATAGAAGACGAAATTCGCAAGCGCCTGCGCATGCGTTTTGACATCTCGCTGCCGCGCTTTGATTACATGGCCCAGCTTTACCGCCAGCCCGAGGGGCTGAAGATGAGCGAGTTATCGCGTTTTCTGATGGTGACCGGTGGCAACGTGACCGGCGTCACCGACGAACTGGAGCGCGAAGGCCTGGTCTCGCGCATCAACAACCCACACGACCGGCGCGCCTGGATCGTGTGTTTGACGGCCAAGGGCCGCGACACTTTCGAGGCCATGGCTGAAGAACACGAGCAATGGATTTTGGAACTGTTTGCTGGGTTGCCAGCCAACACGGTGCAACAGCTCTACAGCCAGCTAGGCAACTTGCGCGTGCAGCTGGTGCGCCAACAAGACCCCACTACCAAGGATAGCAAATGACTACCTCCAGAATTGAAACAACCTCCGCCATGGACCCCGCGCTGCAAGCCGGCAACCACAAACCCCTGGCAGGCTACCGGCCACAGCATTTCTTGTGGCAATTGGAGGCCGGCGTGGCCACCATCACGTTGAACCGCCCTCAGCGCAAAAATCCGTTGACGTTTGACTCGTATGTCGAATTGCGCGACCTGTTTGGCCAACTGAAATACGCCACCGACGTACACGCCGTGGTTGTCACGGGTGCGGGCCACAACTTTTGCTCAGGTGGTGACGTGCATGAAATCATTGGTCCGCTGATCCAGCTCAAGACGCCCGAGTTGTTGATGTTCACCCGCATGACGGGCGACCTGGTCAAGGCCATGCGTGCCTGCCCGCAGCCCATCATCGCTGCGGTGGATGGCGTGTGCGCGGGAGCGGGTGCCATCATCTCCATGGCGTCTGATATGCGCCTGGGCACCGAGCGCAGCAAGACCGCGTTCTTGTTCAACCGCGTTGGCTTGGCGGGCTGCGACATGGGCGCTTGCGCCATTTTGCCGCGCATCATTGGCCAGGGGCGCGCCAGCGAATGGCTGTACACCGGCCGATCTATCGGTGGTGCAGAGGCTGAACGCAGTGGCTTCTTTAACCGCCTGTGCGAGCCCGAACAACTGGCAACCGAGGCAGACGCCCTGGCGCGTGACCTGGTGGCCGGCCCCACCTTTGCCAATGGCATGACCAAGACCATGCTGCACCAAGAGTGGTCCATGTCCATAGACCAGGCGATCGAAGCTGAAGCCCAGGCCCAGGCCATTTGCATGCTGACGCAGGACTACCACCGCGCCTATGCGGCTTTTGTCGTCAAACAAAAGCCGGTCTTCCAGGGTAACTGAGCACCGAGAAAAAATGATGAGCGACACCCAATACCTGGACTGGCCCTTTTTTACCCACCACCATGGCGACCTAGCACGCACGCTGGACACCTGGGCCACCCAGCACGTGGCCCAAACGCATGGGCACGATGTGGACGCAGAGTGCAAAGCATTGGTGCGTAAGCTGGGTGCGGCTGGGTGGTTGCGTTATGCGATTGCCGGCACGGCCTATGGCGGTGGCGGCGACAGCATCGACACGCGCTCCATTTGCCTGATCCGCGAGACGCTGGCCCGCCACTCTGGTCTGGCAGACTTTGCCTTTGCGATGCAAGGCTTGGGCTCGGGCGCCATCAGCCTGGCCGGTACCGAAGAGCAAAAGCATTGCTACCTGACACGGGTTGCCAGCGGCGAGGCTATTGCCGCCTTTGCGCTGAGCGAGCCTGACGCTGGCTCTGACGTGGCAGCCTTGCAATGCAGCGCCCGCATCGACGGTGACTACGCGGTGCTCAACGGCACCAAGACCTGGATATCGAATGGCGGCATTGCCGACTTCTATGTGGTGTTTGCCCGCTCCGGTGAGGCACCCGGTGCGCGGGGCATTAGTGCCTTTATTGTGGATGCCGATACTCCTGGCTTTGCCATTGCCGAGCGGATTGATGTGATCGCGCCGCACCCCTTGGCAACGCTGCGCTTTACCGACTGCAGAGTGCCGTTGATCCAGCGTGTGGGGGCCGCGGGGGAGGGCTTCAAAATCGCCATGCGCACGCTGGACGTGTTCCGCACCTCGGTGGCAGCGGCCTCGCTGGGCTTTGCGCGCCGTGCGCTGGACGAAGCCTTGCACCGCGCCACCACGCGCAAGATGTTTAACCAAACCCTGGCTGACTTTCAGTTGACCCAGGCCAAGTTGGCGCAGATGGCCACCACCGTGGACAGCAGCGCCTTGTTGACCTACCGCGCCGCCTGGCTGCGTGACCAGGGTCGCAATGTGACGCGTGAAGCGGCCATGGCCAAGATGGTGGCTACCGAAGGCGCGCAGCAAGTGATTGACGCGGCCGTGCAAATCTGGGGCGGCATGGGCGTGGTCAGCGGGCATATCGTCGAGCGTCTGTACCGCGAGATACGGTCGTTGCGCATTTACGAAGGAGCGACAGAAGTGCAGCAGTTGATCATCGCCAAAGACTTGCTCCGCGAAGCCACCCAGTAACTCCAAAGAATCGCTATGTCTAGTGCCCATACCGACACCTTCGCGCGCGACAACCTACCGCCCGTTGCGCAACAACCGCAGTTCATCTTTGATCTGCCCGAGCTGCAGTTCCCAGCCCAGTTGAATTGCGCCACCGAACTGCTGGACCGCCATGTTAGTGAAGGCAATGGCAGCCGCGCTTGCATCCGCGCAGCCGCCCTGAGTTGGACCTATGCCGACCTGCAAGACAAGGCCAACCGCATTGCCAATGTGTTGGTGCATGACATGGGCGTGGTGCCCGGCAACCGCGTGCTGCTCCATGCGCCCAACAACCCGATGATGGTGGCCTGTTGGTTCGCCGTCATCAAGGCCGGAGCGATTGCGGTGGCCACCATGCCGCTGCTGCGCGCCAAAGAACTCAAGCCCGTCATCGAAAAGGCGCAGATCCACCACGCATTGTGCGATTTCCATCTGGCCGCCGAAGTGCAGGCTGCGGCCCAGTTGTGCCCCACGTTGCAGACAGTCCGCTTTTTCAACGACGACAGCAATGATGGTCTGGACGCCGCCATGGCACGCCAAAGCGGTGTTTTCGCCAACGTCGATACCGCCTCGGATGACACCTGCATCATCGCCTTCACATCGGGTACCACCGGCATTCCCAAGGCCACCATGCATTTCCACCGGGACGTGATGGCCATCTGTGCTTGTTGGCCGCGCCACGTACTCAAGCCTTCCGCGGACGACGTGTTTATCGGTAGCCCGCCCTTGGCTTTTACCTTTGGCCTGGGTGGCTTGGTGCTGTTCCCCATGTCGGTGGGCGCTTCGAGTGTGTTGCTAGAAAAAGCCGGGCCACCCCAGTTGCTGGAGGCCATACAGGCCTTTGGTGCCACTGTGTTGTTTACGGCACCCACGTCGTACCGCGCGCTTGCCCCTCATGGCGAGGCCTTGCGCAACAGTAGCTTGCGCCGCTGTGTTTCCGCCGGTGAGGCCTTGCCAGCCGCCACCCGCACATTGTGGCGAGAGGCCACGGGCATCGAGTTGATAGACGGCATAGGCGCTACCGAGCTGCTGCACATTTTTATCTCGGCCGACGAGGGCCATGCCCATCCCGGCGCTACCGGCCAAGTGGTGCCGGGCTACCAGGCGCAGGTGGTGGACGATGCGGGCAATCCCGTGCCTATCGGCACGGTTGGTAAGCTGGCAGTGCGCGGCCCCACCGGCTGCCGCTACCTGGCAGACGATCGACAAACCCAATACGTACGCAATGGTTGGAACCTGACCGGCGACGCCTACATGATGGATGCCGACGGTTACTTTATCTACCAGGCCCGCACCGATGACATGATCGTCTCCAGCGGTTACAACATCGCCGCACCCGAGGTGGAGGAGGCGTTGATGCTGCACCCCGCCGTGGCCGAATGCGCCGTGATTGGCAGCCCTGACGAAGAACGTGGCCAGATCGTGCAAGCCTTTGTAGCCCTGCGCTCTGGCCATGAAAGTGGGGAGGCTATGGTCAAAACCCTACAAGATTTTGTGAAGAACACGATTGCGCCCTACAAGTACCCACGGGCAATTACTTTTGTCAGTATGCTTCCACGCACCCAGACCGGAAAATTGCAGCGTTTTAGGCTGCGTGACCCGGCCTAATCAACCCAAAGGAACCACTGTGAACCGTAGTACACCTCGCTCCACCTTTTTGCGCACCCTGGTTGCAACCGCCGCCGCTCTCACGGCCCTGTCCGCGGCCGCGCAGACGTCAGAGCCCGTTAAAGTGGGCCTGCTCAGCACACTGTCCGGCCCCGGCGCCGGTCTGGGTGTGGATATTCGTGATGGCTTCCAACTCGCAGTCAAGCTGGGCGGCGGCAAACTGGGTGGCCGTGTGGCCGAGGTGGTGATCGCCGACGACCAGGCCAGCCCCGATGTAGGCCGCCAAACGGCGGACCGCTTGATCAAGCGTGACAAAGTCGATTTTTTGACCGGCATCGTGTTCTCCAACGTGATGCTGGCGGTAGGCCCGCCCACCTTCCAGTCCAAAACCTTTTACATCAGCGCCAATGCCGGCCCCTCGCAGTACGCCGGTGAGCAGTGCAACCCCTACTTCTTCAGTGCCTCTTGGCAAAACGACAACCTGCACGAAGCGGTTGGCAAGACGGTGTTGGACAAGGGCTTCAAAAATGTGGCGCTGATTGCCCCTAACTACCCCGCAGGCAAAGACGCCTTGACTGGCTTCAAACGCTATTACAAAGGTGCTGTTGCGTCTGAGACCTATACCCAGCTCAACCAGTTGGACTACGGCGCAGAGATCTCGCAATTGCGCGCCACCAAGCCGGACGCGGTGTATATCTTTTTGCCCGGCGGCATGGGCATTAACTTCATCAAGCAGTTTGTGGGTGCCGGTTTGTCTAAAGACATGACACTGTTTGGCCCCGGCTTCTCGGCCGACGAAGACGTCATCAAGGCCGTGGGTGAACCTATGCTGGGCATGTTCAACAGCGCGCAGTGGGCGCATGACCTGGACAACGCCGCCAACAAGACTTTCGTGGCTGCGTTTGAAAAGGAATACGGCCGTACACCTTCCCTCTATGCTTCTCAGGGCTATGACGCCGCCCGCCTGATCGACGCCGCCGTGCGCGACAGCAAAGGCAAACTGGACGATAAAGCCGCGGTGCGCAAGGCGTTAGAGGCTGCCAAGTTTGATTCAGTGCGTGGTGCGTTCAAGTTCAACACCAACCACTTCCCCGTCCAGGATTACTACCTGCGTGTCGTTACCAAGAACGCGCAGGGCAAGGTCACCAACCGCACGTTGGGCACGGTGTTCAAGAACCAGCCTGACGCCTATGTTGGCAGCTGCAAGATGCCTTCGTGAATACCATCCTGATCCTGGAGCAAATGCTCAACGGCCTGCAGTTCGGCTTGATGCTGTTTCTGCTGGCCGCTGGGCTCACCTTGGTGTTCGGCATTATGGACATGATCAACCTGGCCCACGGCTCGCTGTATATGGTCGGTGCGTATTTGATCGCATCCATTGCGCAAGCCACGGGTTCGTTTTGGTTGGGTCTGGGCTTTGGCATCGTGGGCGCCGCCGTCTTTGGCATGTTGCTGGAAGTGACGGTGTTGCGCCGCTTGTACCAGCGTGACCATGTGTCCCAGGTGTTGGGTACCTTTGCTATTTTGCTGATGTGCAATGAAGGTGTGCGTTTGATCTGGGGTTCGCAGCCACTGTCGCTCAACCCCCCGGCGGCGTTGGCTGGCCCGGTGGAGTTAGTGACTGGCTTCTACTACCCAGCGTACCGCCTGTTCATCATTGGTGTGGGCATATTGGTGGCGGGCCTGCTCTACGTGCTGATTGCCCATACCCGCGTTGGTATGCAAGTGCGGGCCGGTGCGGCCAACCGGGAAATGGCCATGGCTATGGGCACCAATGTGCAGCTGCTGTTCACCGCCGTGTTTGGTGTGGGGGCTGCGCTGTGTGCGGTAGCCGGTGGCATGTTGGGGCCGCTGTTGGCGGTGCAGGTGGGCATGGGTGAAAGTATTTTGATCTTGGCCTTTGTGGTCATTGTCATCGGCGGCATTGGCTCCATACGCGGGGCCCTGCTGGGGGCGTTGTTGGTCGGCCTGGTGGATACCGCAGGCCGCACGCTGATTCCGCCGTCACTGGGTTATCTGGTGGGGCCAGAGGCCGCGTCCAATGCCGGCCCGGCCGTGGCATCCATATTGATCTATGTGCTGATGGCCGCCGTCTTGTTTTTCAAACCTCGGGGGCTGTTCCCCACCCACGGCTAAGCCCATCGGACGCATGCAGATCCAAGATTCATCCCCGCCCAGCCTGTTAGACCATTCGCTGCTGGACCATTCCTTGCAATTGCGCTGGTCGCTGCCGGTGCTTGCCGTGTTGGCTGCGTTGCCGTTGCTGGCATCACTGGCAGGTGATACGTTCTATGTGGGCCTGGCCACGCGCATTTTGGTATTCGCATTGGCTGCTACCAGTCTGAACCTGATCTTGGGCTTTGGTGGCATGGTCAGTTTTGGCCATGCGGCGTTTGTGGGTGTAGGCGCCTACACGGTGGCTGTTCTGATGCAAGACGGTGTGGTGTCTGCATGGGCTGCATGGCCTATCGCCATGCTGGTCAGTGCCGTCGCGGCCTTGCTGATTGGCTGGGTCAGCCTGCGCACCCAGGGGGTGTACTTCATCATGATCACGCTGGCCTTTGCGCAAATGCTTTACTACCTGGTGGTCTCGCTCAAGGCCTATGGCGGTGAAGATGGCATGTCGCTGGCGGGCCGCTCCCAAGTGGGCGCTGGGGTAGACCTGGGCAACGACACCCACTTTTACTACACCACACTCGCAATCTTGGTTGCTGCAATCGTTTTGATTACCCGTTTGCTAAACGCGCGTTTTGGCCATGTGCTGCAAGCCATTCGCGAGAACGAAGTACGCATGGCGGCCATTGGTTTCCCGGTATTCCGCTACAAGCTGGTGGCCTTTACCCTGTCTGGCGCGTTGGCAGGTTTGGCCGGAGCGCTCCTGGCCAACCAGGGCAGCTTTGTCAGCCCGGCCCTGATGCAGTGGAGCCAGTCTGGCATGCTGATGATCATGGTCATTTTGGGTGGTGTGGGGCATTTGTATGGCGGCGTGTTGGGTGCCATCGTCTTCTTGTTGCTGGAAGAATTTTTAAGCCACTACACCATCCACTGGCAACTGGGCTTGGGCGCTGTGTTGTTGGGTGTGGTGCTGCTGGCCCCCAATGGCGTGACCAGTATGTTGCGGCGCAAAGGGGCAGTAGCGTGAGCGATGGTATGGGTGGCGCGGCGACTGTGTTGCTGCAGGTGCAAGATCTGGTCAAACGTTTTGGTGGCCTCACCGCCACCGACCACGCAACTCTAGACGTATACCAAGGCCAGATCCACGCACTGATTGGTCCCAACGGCGCGGGAAAGTCCACGCTGATTCAGCAGATATCAGGCGCCTTGCAGTCCGACAGCGGTTACCTATTTTTCAACGGAACCAACCTGGCCGGTTTGCCGATGCACCAGCGCGTGCGCAAGGGCCTGGTGCGCTCGTACCAGATCATCAGCATCTTCAAAAAACTGTCGGTGCTGGACAACCTGGCGCTGGCGGTGCAGGCGGTGGATGGCAGCAGCATGACTTTCTGGCGCGCTGTGCGCAGCGAGCGCGCACTGTATGTGGCGGCAGCTGCCGTGGCAGAGCGCGTGGGTCTAAGCGCACAACTGCAGCGGCTGGCGGGTGCGTTGTCGCATGGCGAGCAACGCCAGTTGGAAGTGGGGCTGGCGCTGGCCACCAAGCCACTGTTGCTGCTGCTGGACGAGCCCATGGCCGGCATGGGCCCCGATGAATCCGAACGCATGGTGGCGCTGCTGCAAAGCCTGCGCGGCGAGACCACCATTTTGTTGGTGGAACACGATATGGACGCGGTCTTCCGCCTGGCCGACACCATCTCGGTGCTGGTGTTTGGCAAGGTCATTGCCAGCGGCCACGCGCAGTCCATACGCGATAACGCCGAGGTGCGTAGAGCCTATTTGGGTGATGAAGTAGGCGACGAGCTGGAGGCTGGGGCATGACCGCATTGCTAGAGATTGACGACCTGCAAACCGCCTACGGCCCCAGCCAGGTCTTGTTTGGCATCAGCCTGCGCATTGAGCAAGGCGGCGTGTCTACGCTGCTGGGCCGCAACGGTATGGGCAAGACCACCACCGTGCGCTCCCTGCTGGGGCTTACGACCAGTTTAAGCGGCACGGTGCGCTTCAGGGGTGAACGCATCGAGCGCCTCAGCGCCGACCGCATCGCCCGTATGGGCATGGCCGTGGTACCCGAGGGCCGCATGATTTTCCCTACGCTCAGTGTCGCTGAAAACTTGAAGGCCTTTGCCGACAACCGCAATGCATCCTCCAACCCGTGGACGCTGGACCGGGTCTATGCGCTGTTCCCCCGCTTGGCCGAGCGCGCGCGCAATATGGGCAACC
>JBKJJC010000269.1:0-3152 GCA_046598245.1 Rhodoferax sp. | reverse complement strand
CAGCGTGTGGCGATCGCCCGTGCGCTGGTGCACCGCCCTACCCTGCTGCTGGCGGACGAGCCAACCGGCAACCTAGACCCTACCACGGCCACCAAGGTCATGGAAGCGCTGGTGGCGCAAACGCGTGCCCAAGGCACATCGCTGGTGGTGGTTACCCATTCGAAGGCCGCATCCGCGCGGGCGGACCGGGTACTGCACCTGCGGGCAGATGGCATCTGGTAACGTTCGATTGCAATTGCTGTGGTATTTGCGCATTGGGACTAGTCCGAATGGACTATTGCGAATCTTGTACTGCAGACGCACAATCGACCAAGCCATTTTACCAACCCACAACTCCACACCATGAATGTCAAATCGCTCGTCGTTGCCGCAGTAAGCGCAGTTGTGCTGTCCTCCGCAGCCCAAGCATCGTATATCACGTTTACGGACCGTGCCGCATGGGAAGTCGCCGTTGGTGGTTCTTTTTCCGTAGAGGCTTTTGGCGATGCTTCCCTCTCAGGCTTCACCATTCAACAAGTGGGCAGCGGCCACTCTACCGGTATTGGCGACGGCGTTTACCATGACCGCACCGAGCTAGACACCGCCTACACCAATTTCAACTTCAATTCCATGATAAGTGCCTTTGGCGCGAATTGGGATCTGAGACCTGCTGGCGAAGGCCAAGGCCTGCAGCTGTTCATTGGCAGCCAAATGGTCACACAGCAAATCGACAATGAATATAAAGGTGGCTTCTTTGGCCTGGTGTCCACCACGGCCTTCAAATTGGTTTCCGTGCACAGCGGCAGCTTCGACGGTGATGCAGAAACATACGATATTGACAATGTGGTTTTCGCATCTGCCGTTCCCGAGCCAGAATCTTATGCTTTGATGTTGGCTGGTTTAGGCTTAGTAGCTGTGATCGCACGCCGTCGCAAGGCCAAGCAAGCCTGATCAGGCTGCTTTCTAATACACACCTGAAAAGGGAGCTTCTGCTCCCTTTTTTGCATTCCACACATGGCTAAACCAATGCCCACGGTTGATCCCGTATTTCACGGCCCGTAGGCTCATGTGACGCGCAACCCTCGCTCCCCGATTTGACCACCGCACTGACCAGATGAACGGCGCAGTCCTCTGCAGGGCCTAGTGTTTGTGGTCGCCGGTGCCCTTGCTGGCACCCGCGGGTGGCGTAGTGGACACCGGCACCATGAGCGCTAATTTACTTTGCGTTCCTTTGGAGTCTTTGAACACCAGGGTCATCGCGATGGTCGTGTCCTTTTGCAGCAGCATCTTCAGATCCATCAGCATGACGTGGTAGCCGCTAGGCTTGAGTTCGACCGCCTTGCCTGCAGGCAGGTTCAAGCCGCCCTCTACGGCGCGCATCGTCATCACGTCGCCGTCCATCTTCATCTCATGCACTTCGACCACACCTGCCACGGGCGAGCTGACGCCCACCAGTTGGGCTCGGTCTTTGGCGGTGAGAGTCATAAAGGCACTACTGGCCTTTTGCCCCTGCACGGTGGCGCGGGCCCAAGCGCCCTTCACTTCTACGGACTGCGCCCACACGGCACTGGTGGACAGTGTGGCCGCGCATACGGCCAGCAAACACAAACGCTGAAATTTCATAAGGAACACCTCAAAAGTTCAATTCGGTAAGTCAAAAGTTCATTGGGCACAACTGCCAGCGGCCTCAATGCCGAGCCCGTCCGCCCGGGCATCTACGCCGCGGAGCGGAAATGGTGCGCCAGAGCGCAGGACACTCCGGGCGTCCTCAAGTAATTGCCATGCATAGGCCAAACGGCGCGCACACCAGCACGAAGCGGACTAAGCAGTGGGCGTTGCGCGGAGTATGCATTGGGTGCATTATCACCGGACTGCCGCACCACTTTCACGAGGTAACGCCATGCAAACGCCCCCCGCACATTCGATGTTATTGGGCTGCTCATTCCATGGGTCAACATGGCGCAGACCACGCCAGTCCTTACCAAATCCACGGCCTACTTCTTCTTCGTGGTTATTCATGCACTACGCTTCCTTGCGCCAGGCCATTGCCACGCTTTGGGTTACCGTGCTGTTTTCAGCCTGCGGGGGCAGCGGCAGTTCTGCGCCGCCTCCGGCTGTTGACACCACCTTGGCGCCGCCCACTGGTGTGACCGTCAGTGGGCCCAACACGCAGACCGTGGGCAGCTTTAGCTTTAGCTCGTCCAGCAAACTCAGCGCCAGTTGGACCGCACCGACCAGCTTTAGTGTTCACCACTTCGAGGTCACTGGCACCGAATCGCTTGGGGGCACGCGCACCAGCGTCTCGGCAGCTGCAGGCGACACATCGGCCACGTTGACCGGGCTAAAGGCTGCAACTGTCTACCGCGTCGTTGTCAGGGCCTGCCAGGACGCGGCCTGCACGCTATTCGGCGCGGCCTCAGCCGTCAACGCCACCACAGCAACCGAGTATTGGCAGTTACAAGGCAGTGGCGCCAGCGTGAGTGGATTGACCAAGGTGGTGTCGGACGGCAATGCACGCCTGAGCGCCACGCGCATTGGACTCGACGCCGGCTCTGCCAATGCCGGGCGGGTGCAGTTTTACTACGGCCCCATGCAAACGCAGGGAAGTAGTGCATCGCTGTCGGTCGCGGTTGGCAACGCTCCCGCCAGCGCCGCCATAGCCAGCAGCTACCTGACATTTACCAGCAGGGCTGGCACCTCTGGATTGGTCACACCCGCTACATCAACCGCGGCGCGCAACATTGCCAGCGTGGCCACCGGGCAAGGCGTGCCGTTGGCGGCTAACCTGGGCAACAAGGTCCGACTGTTCTTTGAGGCGGCTGGCAGCGATGGCAAGACGCGCATCTTTTCTGTAGACAGCAAAGACGGGTTTGTCGGCCAAGACTTCAACAGCAGCGCCGCGGCGACCTGCTCCACCGACGCCGATTACGCCAGCACGGGTGGCTGTGCGCCCACGCTGGTGATCGGCGTGGACGGCGACACCACCGGCGCAAATCTGCGCGTAAAAAATGCACGCCAGAACAAGGTGGCCTTCCCCACCCAAACCGACTGGCGCTGGGACGGTGCCGCCGGTGCCTATATGGTATTTACCACTGACAGCGTGGCCAATTGCAGCACGGTCCAACAAAACCACGGGTACGCGGTGTGGGACGGCACCCGCTGGAACGTGCAGT
>JBKJJC010000037.1:0-3933 GCA_046598245.1 Rhodoferax sp. | reverse complement strand
ACGCGGTATGGCCGACATGGCCGAGATGGACATGCCGCTACCCGACAACACCGCCAAGATGATGACCGGCGAAGGCCCCTTCGGCTCGGTCGAAATGGGTGGCATGTTCAGCATGGTCAAGGTACGCAAAGACCAAAAGGCGGGCGACTACAAGGACCCCGGTTGGTACAAACACCCGCCCGGTGAGGTGGCCTACGAGTGGACCGGCGCGCTGCCGAACCCCGCACGTTTTGCAGCCGAAGGCGGGCAGACCATGAAGGCGCAGAACATGCCCGCAAAAGAAGTGGAAGTCCAGGTCCGCAAGCCCGTCATGGGTGGCAAAGGCCACATGGACGGAATGAAGCACTGACTCCAACCAGAAAAAAAACATGCAAACCCAAAATACTATCAAATTTATAGCGATATGTGCATTAACGACGGGGGCTACAGCCAGTTTTTCCCAACACTCACATGGCAGCGGCGGGGCGCACGGATCGACCACTGCGGCCACGCTACCCGTAAGCGCCTACGCCGGTCAGCAGACACGCAGCATCAAGGCCCTGTCCGAGGCACAGACGCAGGACCTGCTGACGGGCAAGGGCATGGAGCTGGCCAAAGCTGCCGAGCTCAATGGCTACCCCGGCCCCATGCACACCCTGGAACTGGCAGAGCCCTTGGCGCTCAGCACCCCACAAAAACAATCCACACAAACGTTGTTGGACCGGCACAAGGCCGACGCGCGCCGCCTGGGCGCCGCGCTGGTGGACGCTGAACGTGCGTTGGATCAGGCTTTCCAAACCCGCCGGATAGACGCCGTGAGCCTCAAGCGCCACACCGAACAGATCGCGCAGCGCCAGGCCGCCCTACGCAATGCCCACCTGGAGACCCACTTGCAGCAGACTGCCCTGCTAACACCACAACAGATCAGCCGCTATGCCGAGTTGCGTGGCTACACCGGCACGGCGTCCCTCGCCACTCCTGCCTCACCCTCTTCCCACCAGCACTAACCACGCACCCCAATTAAAGGAACACCATGAACACATTGACCTCTGTCTTACTGGCCACGCTGATCGCTGGGGCCAGCACATTCGCGCTCGCCCACACGGATACGGCCCATGCCAAAAAAGCTGCTGCTGTCAAAAAAGAACAAAAGGAATGGGGCATTGCGGGTGACGCCAAAGCGGTCACCCGCACAATCACTTTGACGATGTCGGACACCATGCGCTTCACACCCGACAAGCTGGATATCAAACAAGGCGAGACCATCAAGTTCGTCATCAAGAACACCGGCAAGATGATGCACGAGATGGTGATTGGCACCAAAAAAGATCTGGACGAACACGCCGCCCTGATGGTCAAGTTTCCGGGCATGGAACACGAGGAACCCTACATGGCACACGTCGGCCCGGGCAAGTCGGGTCAGATCATCTGGACCTTTAACAAGGCCGGCAATTTTGACTTTGCCTGCCTGATCGCAGGCCACTACCAAGCCGGCATGGTTGGCACAATCACGGTTGCGGCCCGTTAACCGAGAACGCCATGGCCAAACACCACCCAATCTCAAGGGCACCATCATGCAAAGACGTTTGATTCTTAAGGCCATCGCAAGCCTCATGGCAGCCACCGCATCCCCATGGGTGTTCGCACAAACCCGCCCGCAGGTCGAGGTCTGGAAAGACCCCAACTGCGGTTGCTGCAAAGACTGGATCGCCCACCTGCAAACCAACGGCTTTGATGTGAAAGTCCATGACAGCGGCAACGCCGCGGCCCGTACCCGGCTGCGTATTCCGGAAAAAATGGGCTCCTGCCACACCGCAACAGTCGGCGCCTATGCCATCGAAGGGCATGTGCCCGCCCGTGACATCCAACGCCTGCTGAAAGAAAGACCCAAGGCCATCGGCCTGGCCGTACCCGGCATGCCGATTGGCTCACCCGGCATGGACACCGCGCTTTACCGCGGACGTGTTGATGCCTACGACGTACTGCTTGTCCTCGAAGACGGTAGCTCGCGCGTTTTTAAGTCTTATACGGGGGCATCTGCCACCACCTCTTAAAGGAAATTTCATGACAACACTCAATACCCTCTTGCTTGTCTCTTCCCTGTTGGCTGGCGCAGCTTCGGCCCACGCGGGATCACATGGCGGTGCACCCATGACCGGCGACACCAAAAAAGAAATGGCCACAAAAACCGATGCCGACATGGCCGACGGCGAAATTCGCAAAGTCGATGTGGAGAACAAAAAAATCACCATCAAGCATGGCGTGATCAAGAACCTGGACATGCCTGGCATGACCATGGTTTTTCAAGTCAAAGACGCTGCACTGCTGAGTAAAGCAAAAGTGGGTGACAAAATACGCTTCAGCGCCGAACAAACCGGTAGCGCCATTGTGGTGACAGCGATTGAAGCCAGCAAGTAAACACAACTACCGAGAGAAGCACCCATGTTGAAACAATTACTGATTATTTTGTCCGTTGGTCTTTTGACCGCCGCCCACGCCAGCGAGCCCATCCAGGCGCTGGAAGCGTTTCATGCAGCACTTACCTCGGGCGACACGGCTTCAGCTACCGCGCGCCTGGCACCTGGGGTAACGATTTATGAGTCAGGCCATGTGGAGCGCTCCCGCGACGAATACGCGGGCCACCACATGCCGGCGGACATGAAGTTTGCCAAGGCATCTACCAACCGCGTGCTCAAACAAACCGAGCGCCGCGAGGGCAATATGGCGGTCATCTGGTCCGAAACCGAAACACTGGCTACGATCAAAGGCAAGGATGTAACCACGCTGGGCACCGAGACCGCCATGCTGCAAAAGACCGGAGACAACTGGGTCATCGTGCACCTGCATTGGTCGTCCCGCAAGCCTGTTGAGGTCAAGAAGCCCTAACAAATCGTTACAACCTTTAGAAAGTTTGAACCTCTGGATTCACCCCATAGCGATGCGCCAACACCTAGACTACGCGGCATCAAAAGGGAGCACATCTATGGGATATTTTCAGAAAAGCCAACTATTGGTTGTGGTGGCACTGTCGTTTGGCACAGCCTATGGCCAGTCAGTGGTGATTGACGGCGGCAATATTCGGGTCGATGCGTCGCACGGCACCAAAGCAACGGTCACCACCAAGACCGACAAAAGCGTAGCTACGAAAAAGAGCAAGACCGAAGTGATCGCAGGCGACTCAGATAGCGCTGTGGTGGGTGTGGGCAAGGGCGGCAAGGTGTTGGTCAACACCGACATTTCGGGCCAAGACCTGAGCCGGGCCAACTACGCTGGGGCATCGCTTACCAACGTGGAGGCAGTGGGCACGATCTTCAGAGGTGCTGACCTGTCCAAGGCGATCATGACCAATGTGGATTTGTCCAAAGCGGATTTGCGCGGCACCAACTTGGCAGGGGCCCAAATGACCAATGTCGATTGGGAAGGCGCACTGTTAGACGGTGCTATTTGGATGGATGGCCGTCGCTGCGCGCCTGCATCAATCAGCCGCTGCAAGTAGCCCCCGTAAACATTAGCTATGCTGCTACAGATTTTCTAGCATTTCGCAGCCCCATGGCCCGCGCCAGCCGTTCAAACTCCGGTTCAAACTGGTCAATGATGGCCTGTGGGTCGGGGCACAGCGCCGCATCGGTGATGACGCCAAACTGCACGCCCCCGCCATAGCTGAGGATCGACACACCCAGCCCCACGGACCCCGATTGCGGCACCCAGAACAGCGACTGTTCTACGGTCGACCCCAGAAAACGCATCTTTTCCTTGGGGCCAATCACATTGGTCATCACCGCTGTGGTCTTGCGGGAAAAGACGTCGAGCAAGGCGTCTTGCACAGGCTGGGTCAGGGCACCTGCCACAGCCAACAGACCAAACGCCATTGAGGGCTGCAGGCTACCCTTGAGCGCCGACATGCGGCGGTGTACCTCGCGTACGCGGGCAACCGGGCTGCTAATACCGATGGGC
>JBKJJC010000046.1:0-2782 GCA_046598245.1 Rhodoferax sp. | reverse complement strand
ATGCGGGCGCCTCTGGCGCCCGTAACGCTTTTTAGGCTAGCTGTTTGGCCCAAAATGGTTTGACGTGCCAACCAGGCAAATGCGGTCGCCTCCACCTGCAATGGCGGCAAACCCAGTTCAGAAGACGATGTAACCCGGCAGATGGGTAAAGCCGTTTGCAGCCGGGCCATCAAGTAGTCGTTCAACGCCCCACCGCCACAGACCACCAGGGTTTTGCAGTCGGGGCCTGAGTCCAACACGCTGTGGGCGCATGCCAAAGCGGTCAGCTCGGTCAACGTGGTTTGCACATCGTCTGGCGGCACGGCGTCCATGCCCGCCAATTTGGCTGTCAGCCAGGGGCCGTTGAATAGATCGCGCCCTGTGCTCTTTGGGGGCGGCTTGGCAAAGAAGGGTTCGTCCAGCAAACGGGCCAGCAGACCGGTGTGGACTTGCCCCTGCGCCGCCCAGCGGCCGGCGTCGTCATACGCCTGACCGGTATGGGCCAGGCACCACGCATCCATCAGGGCATTGCCTGGGCCACAGTCAAAACCCAGCAGATCCGGTTTGGCAAGGTCCAGCACGGTGATGTTGGAAATGCCACCAATATTGAGCACGGCCAGTGTCTGGTCCTGTTTGCCGAAAAAGGCCTGGTGAAATGGCGGCACCAGCGGCGCGCCCTGGCCGCCAGCCGCTACGTCGCGGCTGCGAAAGTCCGCCACCACCGCGATGCCACACAACTCTGCCAGCAGAGACGGATTGTTGAGTTGCAGCGTGTAGCCGGTGCCAACAAATTCTTGTGGGCGATGGCGCACGGTTTGGCCATGGGCACCTATGGCCTTGACAGCCTCTGCTGTGACACCACATTGCTGCAGCAAAGTGTGGACTTGCTCGGCATACATGTGTACCAAGGCATTGGCGGCCAGTGCTGCTCGGTGCAGTTCGTTGTCGGTCGGGCTGTTCAGTGCCAGCAGTTCACCCCGCAAAGGCGCTGGCATGGGGGCACTGCAATACCCCAAAACGCGCGCTTGGGGCCCATCAAAATCGACCAGTACCGCATCCACCCCGTCGAGCGAGGTGCCCGACATCAGGCCAATGTACAAACCCGACACGGTCGCAATCGGTAGGGTTTTATTGCGCGCTGCCCAACTGCATGTTTGCGGCAGCGGCTAATTGCATGCGTACCTGAGCCGATGCCTGGTTGAACGCTGCCCGGGCGCTGGCCGCGACCGGCACCGAATCACTCTGCTTGGCAAGCATCAGCGGATCTTTGTGGGCACCGTTCACGCGGAACTCAAAATGCAGGTGAGGCCCTGTGGCCCAGCCGGTTTGCCCGACGGCGCCTACGTTCTGGCCCTGGCTCACGCTTTGTCCACCACGTACGTTGATGCGGCTCAGGTGGGCGTATACGGTGACACTGTTGTTGCGGTGCTTGACCATCACCACATTGCCAAAACCGTTTTGGGTGCCCGCAAACTCTACGACGCCATCACCCACGCTGCGTACCGGTGTACCGGTAGGGGCTGCGTAGTCCACGCCCAGGTGGGCGCGCCATGTTTGCAGAATGGGGTGAAACCGCATCTTGAAACCACTGGTCACCCGCGAGAACTCCATGGGAGATGCCAAAAAGGATCGGCGCAGGCTCTCGCCCGCCAGCGTGTAGTAGCCGCCCTTGCTCAGGTTGTGGCTCGCGGTAGATGCGGCGGCACTGCCAGTAGCCACTGGCTCCTGGAACCACATGGCCTGGAAGCTCTTGCCGGCGTTGACAAATTCAGCACTCAGTACGCGCCCGGCGCGCATGGGTTCGCCATCGCCTTCAAGGGTTTCGTAAGTGACCGAAAAGCGGTCGCCCTTGCGCAGAGCGCGGTGGAAATCGATGTCGCCAGAGAAAATCTCGGCCAATTGGACCGCAATGGTGTCCGGAATGCGGGCGTCGTCCGTCGCTGCAAACAAGGATGTGTTGATGCTGCCGCTGGCTAGGCGTGAGGACGCGGTCATGGGCAAGGTTTCCAGTTTGGACTGGAAGCCGGAGGGCGTTTTTTCGACCGTTAGCCGTTTGAACATGCCGTCGTCTTCGGGGCTCCAGCGCGCGCTCAGCTTCAGCAAAGTATTACTTTCGCTAGACTCCACCGTGACATTGCGTCCTGCGCGGCCCATTAGCGTTTGTTGGACCACGCTGTCAGCGCGAATAAACGCTGCGGCCTGTGGATCGTACACCCCCAGGCGTTTTAAAAGAGATTCAGCTGTGTCGGTGGATCGGGTGGCGTCTGAGCGGTACAGGCGCATGGCCTGGGTTTGCAGGACGTCGTATTGGCTCAGTACCGGCAGTGGCTGCACATCTTCGACAATGGTGCGCACGGGCAGATCCGCAACGTCGGGTGCCAGGGATGCCACGGCATAGGTGGCACCGGCGCCGCCCAACAGGAGGGTGGTAACTGCAATACTGAGCTGCTTGGGGTGGTTGTGTACAAGACGGGCGGCGAAGGCAAACGAGCCTTTTGCGGCCTGAAGCAGGCGTTGTATCAAAATTCAGACTCCATGGATTGGGGGTGAGGCCAATCGGCAAAACACCCCGAACTGCAAGCTGGGCGCGACTAAAATCCAGTCGCTGCCAATCAAACGCGATTGCAGAGGAAGGTCGCAGTATAGCGGTCTACCGCACAGACACATCGATAAAAACCCTTATGAATCAAGCCCCAAACAGCCAATTAGTTGTAAGCGACCGTATCCGTGAGGCGCTAGCGGTGACTCTGCGCGGCGTGGAGGAACTGCTCCCGCAAGACGAATGGGTTAAGAAACTTGCCAA
>JBKJJC010000065.1:0-3364 GCA_046598245.1 Rhodoferax sp. | reverse complement strand
CATCGACTTCACGGGTGACATTGACTTTGCCGTCGACCACTTCGACCTTGCTGGCAAAAGTACCCTGGGGCAAATCGGCCAGCGCAGCCAGCATCTGGCCGGTCTGGTTGCAGTCGTCGTCAATGGCTTGTTTGCCCAGAATGATCAGACCGGGTTGTTCTTTCTCGACCAGGGCCTTGAGCAGCTTGGCCACCGCCAGCGGTTGCAGCTCAACCGCGGTTTCTACCAAGATACCGCGGTCGGCACCAATGGCCATGGCGGTGCGCAGGGTTTCCTGGCACTGGGTCACGCCGCAAGAGACAGCGATGATCTCGGTGACGATGCCTTTTTCTTTCAAGCGCACGGCCTCTTCAATGGCAATTTCGTCAAAGGGGTTCATGCTCATCTTGACGTTGGCGATGTCTACGCCCGTGCCATCGGACTTAACCCTCACTTTGACGTTGTAATCGACCACGCGTTTAACGCTTACCAGGACTTTCATGCTGCCGCTCCAGATGGTTACTAATTGGTTTGTCTACTTGACGTACACGTCAACCCGTTCGATTCTATGCCGCCCCACCACTTTAAACCGTCACCGGGACGACCATCGGAGCATAAAGCAAAAATAGAACGACCGTGCTTTTTTCAAATTATAACCCCACATTGCAGCGCAATCAGCCTGCACTTTGCCCCCAATGAATCAGCGCTGGTGAATGACCCGTTGCGGGAACGGGATTTCGATATTGTTGGCACGCAACGCTGCGAGGATGGCGCGGTTGATGTCCGAGCGCAGGCCCAGTTGGCCATTTTGAACATCACGCAACCAATACCCTACCGTGAATTCAAGCCCATCTGCGCCGAAGGCGGACAGGAAGATGGCGGGGCTCGGGTCAGGCAGCACCCGCTCTTGCGCCTGTGCCGCTTGCAGCAGCAGCGCCGACACCTGCTCCACGTTGCTGTCATAGGCGACCGACACCACCGTGGTCTGGTACAGATGGGAGTCCGCCAGGGAAAGGTTTTCTACCCGACTGGTGATCAGCATTTCGTTGGGCACGATGGACTCCCGCCCGGTCAGCGAGCGCACCACGGTGTAGCGGGCATTGATCTCGGTGATGATGCCCTCGAAGTTATCCACCCGCACGCTGTCGCCGATACGCATGCTGCGCTCGGCCAGTATCACGAAGCCGCTGATGTAGTTGGCCGCCAGCTTTTGCAGGCCAAAACCGATACCCACGCCGATCGCACCACCCAACACAGACAATGCCGTCAGGTCGATGCCAACAACCGACAACGCAACCATCAGGCCCACAAACATCAGCAGAGCCCGGGTTGCATTGCTGACCGCCTTGCGCAACGACAGTTCACTACCGGTGGCGGAGCGCAGCAGGCGGTTCTCGATCGCCGACGAAATCCACAGCGTGAGTATCAGCACAGCACCCGCCGTCAGCAGGCCCTCGATCATGTTGCGCACCGACAATTTGCTGCCACCGACCGTCCAGGTGATCTGGTCTAGCTCGTTCAGCACCACCGGCAGCAGGCCACTGACCCACAACACCATGGCCAGCCAGGCGATCCAGGAAATGGTGTGCTCCAGCGAACGCGCCCAACGCGCCTCCTTAAACGCCACGCCCAAAACCTTGACCCCCATGCGGATGACCACCAGGGCCACCAGCACCGGTATGGCGACCTTGAACACCGCCAAGACCACAAAGTTTCCCAACACCGCCAGCGCCACATAACCCAGGCACAGCAGCACCAGCGGAAACAGCACACCATCTACCGCTCGCTCTCCAAAGAGAATGGAGCGCTCGTCACGCGCACCCAGCGAACGGCGCAAGACCAGAACCACCAACCAGGACAGCAACACACACACCATCAGCACCGCAATCTCGACCAGCACCGTGGGTTGTGAAAAGCCAGCCAGCCAGCCAGCCATGTCGTCTATGGGTTGGGGTGCGGAAGTTTTTGCCATGCTTGCCATTACAGATCTGCCAGTACTCGTATATGGGCTTCAACGCTCAGCGCCAAAGCATCCAGGTTGTAGCCCCCTTCCAGGCAGGACACGATGCGCCCCTTGGCGTGGCGCTGCGCAACCGCCTTGATGCGTTGGGTGATCCAGGCGTAATCGGCCTCGACCAGACCCATCTGCCCCATATCGTCTGCGCGGTGGGCATCAAAGCCAGCGCTGATGAAAATCATCTCGGGTTTGTAGGCTTCTAACCGTGGTAGCCAGAAGGCCTCAACCAGTTCCCGAACCTGGGGCCCTTTGGTGTAGGCAGGCACCGGCACATTCACCAGGTTGCTGGCACGCGAGCGGGAGCCGCCTTCCGGGTAAAACGGATGCTGAAAAAAACTGACCATCAGGATGCGCTGGTCTGCGGCGACGATGTCCTCTGTGCCGTTGCCATGGTGCACATCAAAGTCCACTATGGCGACGCGTTTGAGACCATGGCGCTCTAGTGCGTAACGCGCCGCAATAGCCACGTTGTTCAAAAAGCAGAAACCCATGGCCTGGTCGCGGCAGGCATGGTGGCCCGGTGGGCGTATGGAGCAGAAGGCATTTTCGAGCTCGCCCGCTATCACGGCGTCCGTCGCCGCCAGAGCGGCACCGGCGGCCCGTAGGGCTGCATCCCAAGTGTGGACATTTAGGGAGGTATCGGGATCAATCTGCGCATGGCTAGGCCCACCAGCGGCAATTTCTTCGCGCAAACTATCGGTCAAGCCCCGCAAGGACGCCATGTGCATGCGGCCGTGTGCCAGCTCCAGGTCGGTAATGCTCGCCTGGGGGGCCTCGCGTCGGTCTAACGCATCCCCCACACCACTGATCAACAAACGGTCCTCAATGGCAGAGAGCCGATCTGGGCATTCGGGATGGCCCGCGCCCATTTCGTGTTTCCAGCAATCGGGGTGGGTAAAGTAACCGGTCTTGTTCACCAATGCACTCGCATCTCAAAAATTTCGGGTAAGGTTCCCATATGGACGCACAACAGAAACTCAAATCTTTACTCAGCCAGCTTAACACGGTGATTGTGGGCAAATCAGCACAGATTCAAGATTGTGTGGCCTGCCTGCTCGCCGGTGGTCACTTGCTGATTGACGACGTGCCTGGGGTCGGCAAAACCACCTTGGCCCACGCATTGGCCCGCACCTTTGGCCTGCAGTTCTCACGGGTGCAATTTACCTCGGACTTGATGCCCAGTGACCTGTCAGGCGTCTCCATCTATGAGCGCGGCAAAGAGGCGTTTGTGTTCCACCCTGGCCCTATCTTTGCCCAGGTGCTGCTGGCGGATGAGATCAACCGCGCCAGCCCCAAGACGCAAAGCGCCTTGCTGGAGGCCATGGAAGAAAAACAGGTGACGATTGAGGGCGAAACCCGCCCGCTGCC
>JBKJJC010000352.1:0-2974 GCA_046598245.1 Rhodoferax sp. | reverse complement strand
GGCATGGCGCGGCGGGGGCCATGCGCGCAGACTAAGGGGTATGCGCATTCTGGTGGTGGAAGACAACCTGATCAACCAGCAGGTGGCCGAAGAACTTTTGATGTCGGAGGGCGCGCTGGTGTCTTTGGCTGCCACCACCAGAATGCGCATACCCGTTAGTCTGCGCGCATGGCCCCCGGCGCGGCGTGCCTCGCGCAGCCGGTGCGTGGCGGAATCGGCACCCAGTGCCGCTTCTCGCAGCATGGATGCAGTCACGGGTTTGACCAGAAAACCATCTAGCAGGGTTTGCTCTTCGCTGGTGCGCGCATCCAACGAATCGCGTGTGTGCGATGACATCATTACAATGCCCGGGCGCGTGCCACCCATTTCGTGGCTGATCTGCCGCACTTTGCGCGCGGTTTCCCAGCCATCCATGTCCGGCATCTGCCAGTCTAGATAAACCACGCCGTAGGGAAAGCCACCACTGCCTGAAAGTCTGTATCGCTCGCGAATGCGCTCCAAGGCCTCTGCGCCACCGCCTGCAACATCAGTAGGCCAATGCCACGATTGGGTCATTTGCGCGGTCAACCGGCGCGCTACGGGGTTGTCATCGATCACCAACACATTGCGTATTGGCGCGCTGACCGTGGATGGGACTACCAACTCCGCGGGTATGTCTTTGGCGTCGCTGATGTAAGGCAACTCTAGTTCAAAGGCAAAAGTGCTGCCTTGTCCCAAGGCGCTGGCCAGGGTGATGTTGCCGCCCATTAGTCCCACCAGCTGCTGGCTGATGGCCAGGCCCAATCCTGTGCCACCAAACTTGCGTGTAGTGGAGGCTTCTGCCTGGGAGAACCCAGAGAAAATGTGCGCCTGGTTATCCGGTGAGATGCCAATGCCGCTGTCTTGCACGGCAAAAGCGATATGTGCGGTACCGGCCATGCTTTGCATCAACTGCAGTCGCACAATTACCTGACCCTGCGCCGTGAATTTGACCGCGTTGCCACCAAGGTTGACCAGCACCTGCTGCAGGCGCTGTGCGTCGCCTAGCAAAACATCCGGCAGCGCAGGATCAATGTCGTACAGCACGTCTACCGGCTTACCGCTGCCATACGCGGACAAAATAACGGCGAGGTCGCGCAGCATGTTATCCAGCCTGAAGGGATGGGGGTCCAGCGTCATCTTGCCGGCCTCCACCTTGGAGAGGTCCAGTATGTCGTTGAGCAGACCAAGCAACGAGTGGGCTGCGCCCTTGGTCTTGCCGACGTAGTCTTCTTGTTGTGCACTCAGGTCGGATTTTTCCAACAAGGTCAGCATGCCCCAAATGGCATTCATGGGGGTGCGAATTTCGTGGCTCATGTTGGCCAAAAACTGCGCTTTGCTGCGGGTGGCCAGTTCGGCCTTTTCGCGCGCCTCTTGCAAGGAGCGCTCGTATTGCTTGCGCTCAGTAATGTCCTGAAAAATACCCGTCAACTTGATGGCTTTTCCGTCCTGCAGGGTGACCGTGCAGGTCGTGCGCACGTCAATCAGACGGTTCTGTGTGGTGTAGGTCTGTAGCTCTAAATCGTAACCATGGCCTTGCCCAATCGCGGCGTCTAATGCTGCTGAAATGGTGGCACGGGATTCGGGTAAAAAGTAACCCAAACCGGCGTCTACGGTGGGGTTGAAGGTTTCTGGCGTTGTTTCATGGATGCGGTAGGTTTCGTCAGTCCAAAACAATACGCCAGTCTGTAGATCCAGTTCCCAGCCGCCCACCTTGGCGATGGCCTGAGACTCATCGAGCAACATTTTGTTGCTGAGGAGTGCATCGCGGGCGCGGTGGATTTCGGTCACATCAATGTTGACGCCAACCAATTTCACTATCCTGTCGCGGGCGTCACGCACTCCGCGCGCAAAAGCGTGAATGTGGCGTATCTCGCCACTGGGTCGAAAAATCCGAAAGACCTTCTCAAACTCTTTTTTGCCCCTTGCGGCCAATACCAGTCGGGCTTCTGCGTCAACCACATCGGCCGGGTGGGTCGTTTCACGCCAAACGGTATGGGGCTCGTTACCCGCAGTGCGGGGGCGCTGGTAGATGCTGTAGATCCGATCGTCCCAGGTCAGGATGTTGGTTGCCAACTCCCACTCCCAGACGCCGATACCCGCGCTCTCAGTGGCCAAAGTGAACCGCCGGGTTAGCGCTTCTTGTTGCTGCTGCGCAAGCACACGTTGGGTAATGTTGGTGCTGATGGAAACATACCGCTCGACCAGCCCGTCATCGCCAAGGAAAGGGGCGATCATGCTGTCCACCCAATACACGTCTCCAGACTTGCTGCGATTACAAATGTCGCCCCGCCAGGGCATGCCGCTGCTGATGGTGGCCCACATGGCGCTCCAAAACTCCGGGGCGTGGACGGCCGAGTTAACCATGCTGTGGCTGCGGCCGATCAATTCATCGCGGCTGTAACCGCTGATAGCCTCATACGCGTTGTTACAGGCCGTGATGGTGCCATGGCGATCTGCTTCGGAGACGATGGTGTGAATGTCAATCGTGTCCATGAGCGCGCGGGCCTCTCGGCGCGCCTGGGATTCTTGGGCCGCATAACGATGCTCGTTGATGTAGGCACGCCGCGCCTCCAGCGCGCGGGCGGCGGCAATCGCGAGGCTGTGCAGCACTTCGCGTTGCATGGCAGTCAATTCCCCCGGAACCGTGTCGATCACGCAAAGGGTGCCCACGCGGGCGCCATTGGCCAAAATGATGGGAGCGCCCGCATAAAAACGAATGTCGGGCGGGTTCAATACCAAGGGATTGCCGGCAAAGCGTGGGTCTTGCAGCGTGTCTGGCACTTCAAAAATTTGATCGTCCAGAATGGCATGGGCGCAAAAAGCTACGTCGCGCGGAGTTTCTGCCGCACCCAAACCCACATCGGCCTTGAACCATTGGCGCTGGGCGTCCACCAGGCTAATCAATGAAATGGGCTTGCCGCATACCAACGAGGCTACTTTGACCAGCGCGTCA
>JBKJJC010000010.1:0-12211 GCA_046598245.1 Rhodoferax sp. | reverse complement strand
TGGCCACCTTTCATCCCATAGGAGGCCACCTTTCATCCCATAGATGGCCACCTTTCATCCCATAGGAGGCCACCTTTCATCCCATAGATGGCCACCTTTCATCCCATAGATGGCCACCTTTCATCCCATAGATGGCCACCTTTTATCCCATAGATGGCCACGCAATGCTCTGGGAACCCGCATGGATATGGCCTTTCCGCCCTCCTAAATGTATTAAAGGACTTAAAGTGTTTTCTTAAAGTACAACCATCCCAAGTGTTCTTTCAGACATCCAACCCATCCCATAGATGGCCACATTTGGTATGCCAGCGCCCCAATTGCCAGGTTGACCATCACCAACCAGAGGCATACACGGACCAATGGCAACGAAACTGACGGCTGGGTATTCCGGAGGATCGTGACCGGTCGTTCCGCTGATCGTGACCGATAGTTTTGATGCCTTTGTGGCACAGCGCAAACCTCATTAACCGGGGATAGGCTCGCGGGCTTCTACAGGAGACCCGATGCCACCCAAGCAAATGAATACGCGCATGATCAAAGAAGCACTGCGGTACAAGTTTGAACTGGACCACTCGCTCGAACGCACAGCGATGGCCCTCAAGATATCCAAGGGCGTTGTCGCCAAATACGTCTACTTATCCAAGGCCGCCGGACTGGAGTGGACGCAAATCCAGACCATGACCGAGGCCCAGTTGCAAGCACGGCTGATGCCCGGACGCAGTTCGGATGGCAGCAATGGCCAATACATCCAGATCGACTTCGCAAACATCCACCGTGAACTCAGCCGCAAGGGCATGACACTCATGCTGCTGTGGCAGGAACACCAGGCCGACAACGCGCAAGCCCGCACCTACCAATACTCCCAATACTGCGAGCACTACCGGCGCTGGGCCAAAACCCTCAAGCGCTCCATGCGCCAGACCCACCGCGCGGGCGAGAAGTTGTTCGTGGACTTCGCCGGTCCCACGCTGGGGTTGACCGACGGCAGTCGAGTCCACATCTTTGTGGCCGCTCTTGGTGCGTCGAGCTATACCTACGCCCTAAGCTTTGAGGAACGTTTGGCCATGTTGGTGGACAGGGAGGTGGCCAGCCGTGATGACCGGCGTCGTACCCGGCTTCTGAGCCTGGCCCGCCTGAAGTACCCACAGGCCACGATTGAGGATGTGGACACCCGCCGTGGGCGTGGTGTGGATCGGGGGCAAGTCACCAGTCTGGCCCTTGGCGACTGGATCAAGACCGGGCACACGGTGATCATCAACGGCGCCACCGGCTCGGGCAAGACCTGGCTGGCCTGTGCGTTGGGTCAGTACGCCTGTCGGCGAGGCCACAGCGTCAATTCCTTGCGCACGCCACGACTGGCGGAGGAATTGCGGGTGCTGCATGGTGCTGGCAGCTTTGGCAAGTGGTTGCTGCAGTTGGCCAAGACCGATGTGCTAATCCTGGATGACTGGGCATTGGCGCCGCTGGACGCCGCCACGCGAGCAGATTTGCTGGAAGTGATTGATGACCGTGCGGGCAGTCGGGGCACCATCATCACCAGCCAACTGCCGGTGGAGCATTGGCACAGCTGGATTGGAGACGTCACTATTGCCGGCGCCATGCTGGACCGGCTGCTACAGCGCACACACCGAATCACGCTCAAAGGGGAATCGCTGCGGCGGTCCAAAGAAAAGCCAGCCGGTGATCAAGAGTCGACCCCAGCAGCAGTCAATCCATAAACCAAGGGGGGCGCTGACGCGCCCCACAACCCATTAAAAAGAAAGACGAAACCAAGACCAAAAACCAAAATACCTACAATTCAAAGCGCGCTGTGCCCGGCCGGTTCAATCCATCGGTCACGATCCCCAGAACGACCGGTCATGTTGCCGGAATCATCGGTCACGATCAGCGGAATACCCAGTAATCTGCGACTGGTGCTTGATGTGCAATTGAGCCCAGGCAATCAACACAGCAGCGCGCACGCCAAAGCAGGCCTGGGCGCCTTGCTGGACGAACTCGACCCCAAACATCGGCCCGCGCTGGTACGCGGCGACAGTGGCTACGGCAATGAAGGCATTTTGCTTACGCTGGAGGGCCGCAAGCAGCCCTATTTGCTACGCCTGCGCCAGACCAAGAACGTGCTGCGCCTGGTTGAACGTCAGTTTGCTCGCAGCGACTGGACGCGTCCCGACACCCAGGGCTGCCAGATGATTGAAGACCGTCTGCGCCTGCAGGGCTGGAGCACCGAGCGACGGGTGGTGCTGGTACGCAAGCGCATCAAGGACAGCATGGCGCGCCAGAGCCGACGAACCAATGGGCAAAAAGGGCAACTGCAATTGGCGTTGGCCGATATGCAGGTGCTGGATGCTGACATTCTGTGGGAGTACACGGTGCTGGTGACTGATGTGGACTATCCGCTGGAGTCCATTGGGCAGCTATACCGGGATCGCTGTGACTGTGAGAACGGTTTTGACGAGCTCAAGAACCAGTGGGGCTTATCGGGCTTCACTACGCAAGACATCAATCGTTGCCAGACCACGGCCAGGGCTGGGGCGCTGGTATACAACTGGTGGAGTTGGTACTGTCGTGCGGCACATCCAGGCGCGAGACTCGAAGCGGTGACCAGCAGACCGTTGTTACTGGCGGCAGTGGGCAAGGCGGCCAACCATGGTGGACAGACCCAACTCTACTTGACACCATTGCACGGAAAAGTGCAAACCATCAAAGCCTTGATCGTCAACATTCGTGCGGCTTTGCAGCATGTCAAGACCATTGCGGAGCAGTTGCCAAAGGTTGACCGATGGGCCACGCTGATGCGCTACAACTGCCAGCGTTTTGCGCCAACAATTACCACGCAAGAACCGCAAACGCCGCTTCCTGCGTCAGGGTAACTGCCGGATTTAGGATTAATCGTACAACGATGCCGCGACACCTAAGCACCATCTTCGCCGCAATTCTGCCTGCTTTATGCCTAAGTCCTGCAACACTGACACTGCAACTGTGCAACACTTTCACCCCACTTGTGCCGCAAAAGTGCCGCACTTTTGCCTGATTCACACAGCGCCGACACCTCAACTACACAACATCTTCGCCGCGCTTTCGCCGCAGAAGTGCCGCACTTTTGCCTCAAATTCCGTACAATGACAAAGGACAGGATGCCGGATAGGCGTCTGACGACGCCATCCAGATTTTCGCCCGCTAGGTCGCTTCGCGCCCGTCGCAGTCAACTCAGGGCTTCGCTCCGAGACCCTCAAACGTAAACGCCCGACCAAACCATCTGGACCTGGTCTGACAAGATCGTGTCCACTTAACCAATCGTGGACACTATGCTCAAAGACTCAGAAACTCCAAGATACACAGTGCGGCGCACGCACCGGACCTACACGCCCGCATTCAAACCGAACTGGTGGCAAACTGTTTGAACCCTGGCGCAGCGGGTTTCTGAAAGCAAGATACGAGCAGTGGATCCTGAGGCCATCAAGGTCGATGGTTCAGAGGAATGTCTTGATTGATTCTGCCAATCTACAAGTGAAATTCTTCACGTTGGCTGAGGCTGGTTCTTGACTATTGACTGATCAGCGCAGAGCCGGCGTGTTGCCGCCGACCGAAAACTGCCGGGTCAGTTTTCGGTCGGCGGCAACACCCGCACACCCGCACACCCGCACACCCGCACACCCGCACACCCGCACACCCGCACACCCGCACACCCGCAGTCACAGCAGTTCACTGCTGGATAGGTAGATCAGAAATTTATATGAGTTTATAGTCAAATATAGTCGCCGTTTACTGCCGGCTAGGCTGCCGGCTAGGCAGATCAGAAAGTCCATGTATTCGCATCAACACACGCGCTGTTCTTGGGCGGCTGATGCGGGACGCGGCATTTTCGCCCTCGTTCGAGCCCTGCGATGATGCCGGCTCTATCCGAGTCATGGTTATGCCTAGTGTGGGCATACAAGCCAAGGTTGGTGGTCGGTTGGTGCCTGGTAGCGAGGCGCAGGGGGCAAAAAACTGTTGGCATTGGAAGCAGTTGTCAAAGCAAAAATCGACGTTGCTGTTGCATTGCTTGACATGATGGTCTGGCGCTTACGTTTGAGGGTCTCGGGGCGAAGCCCTGAGTTGACTGCGACGGGCGCGAAGCGACCTAGCGGGCGAAAATCTGGATTGGTCCGTGAGGGCCACATCCAGCATCCTGTCCTTTGTCATTGTACGGAATTTGAGGCAAAAGTGCGGCACTTTTGCGGCACAAGTGGGGTGAAAGCGTTGCACAGTTGCCGTGTCAGTTTTGCAGGATTTAGGCATAAAGCAGGCAGAATTGCGGCGAAGATGGTGCTTAGGTGTCGCGGCATCGTTGTACGATTAATGCATACACGTTGCGTAACTGGCGCTGCTTATGATTCAGCGCTAAGGGGAGCCGCGTTTCGCCCAAATTTCTGAGCCATGAAATCCGTGACAAAACGACCGCTTGACGCGGTGCTCGACGGGAGAGATGTGGCTCATTTATGGCCGAAAAACAGACTTTGAATGGCTCCATTTTGAACGGCAATCAACATTACCGACCTCATTGAGCCGATGTGCATGAATTTGCTTACTTCGGCATTCAAGTGGGCCCCGAACATTTTTGAGTTTTGGTGACAGACTCATTTTTTACTTGAGGCTGCCGAGCACTTTGCCCGGCTGAGTTCTCAAGCCAAAACGGATGCCTTCGGTGCCACGCCCGTCAGCCGTATCAATTTCAACATGTCATCCGATGACGGAATGGTTTCCACCGCTTGGAGTGGTTGGCCTTCATAGTGTCCCCGTGCGATTTTTGAGGCCTGCAATGCGGTGAAGCTTTTGCTGGTCGGCACAGCCTGGCCACTGAGCCAACGGTTCCAATTGCGTTGGGAACTGCCTTCTATCGTTCCCTCTAGTTGGGCACAGTTTTTCACCTGGAACGCATCCATCAGAGATTGCACCCACTTGCTTGTGAACTGGAGTGCCACTTCCTGGCGCTCATTCACTTTAGGTCGTCGTCCCGATTTGTCGGTCCGGGTCAGTTCGGCTTCGCGGCGCTTGTTCATCTTGATGACGCGCTGAAAGCTCCGAATCAAAGCGTTCTGCTGTTCAATGATCAGTTGCAACCCGGTGATCTTGCGTTGAGCAACATCGATATCGCATTGGGCATCCCATGCGCACATGTCGAATTCGGACGACCAGCACTGATTGTCCAACTCAAATTTTTTAATCCAGTATCCGATACTCCTTAGTTCTTTTTGACGCTGCACCTCTTCTTCCGGCGAGAGCGGATCACAGCGCCCATGGACAATTTCGGAGTTGGGCCACAATGGATCGCTGGACATTTCCCGTGGCGCTGAGTTGGCGAGTAAGACTTTCTTCTTTGCCTGTTCCTCTTTGTAGCGCCGCACGCTGTCTAGCACCCAAGGGTGTTGCAGCCAGTCGCTGCTAAGCCGTACAAAGTCCTGAGCCACGTTATTGGCAAACACTTCAGCAGACTGGCGGCAATGACTTTGAATGGCACTGAGCCAGGCATTGTGTGTGGCCAGGAGTTCAGCCACCTTGCGAAGGTCTGTTTGATCCCCGACATCGAGCCCCAGCGCCAAGACACTGGCATGCAGCGACAGGTCATCGAAACGGTAGCGCAACGCATCCGGCGGCAGCTCATCCTTGAGCGGGGTGTCTAGCCAAGAGATGGTGACCGTTAGCCGCTTGTCTGCGCTGTTCCACAGGCTGGTCAGCCACTGAGCTTGGTTGGGCTGAACATCAAGCGGGTTTGTGCAACTCATCACCCAGCTCGGAACCATAGCAGAGGCGAATTGCGTCAAGCTCATTTCATGAATTCTGGGGTAGATCATGGCTCTGTTTCCTACGTCTGACGATTCGGACAAATAATGTCGGAATTTTATATTCGCAATGGAAAATATTCGCTTTGAATTTGGACTAATAATTTAAATCATAAGCCAATCAGCGTCTTTTTTTGGCGAAATTGCTAACCACCAAAAGGAGCGCGTCATGCAAAACAACTTCGATCTGTCCAGCATTCGTACCGACACCAACGACGACCTTGAAGACGCGACAGCGCTAGCGTCCCGCCTGCTCGACGACACATCAGCCAACCTGGACTTCGTAACCCGCCAGTTCTCTCTCGATTTGCTGGTAGCAGTGCTGTTGACAACGGTCTATGGCAAACGCGACAAGACGCTGGCCGAGGTGCTGTTTTTCTTGGCTGATCCAGCATGGGACTGTGCCAAACAAATCCTCTTGTCGTTTTCGCACGAACCGCAGGCCTTCAAGCAAAAGAAGGCCGCGACTTGGCGCGCGGGTATTACCAACAAACTGCTGCAGACGGCCGGTGATTCTGCCGATAGCTTGGTCAACCGATGCTACCTGCATTGGAAAACCTCCTTTGCCAAGGCTGGGGTGCCTGGCGTGGTTGGAGTGATTGATGGGGGCGGGGCCGAGCCTTGTTCTGGCATTGAGGTCTTCACCTTGTTAGCAGTCGCCAAAGCCGAGGAGATGATCAGCAATCTAAATGCTGATAAAAAGGCAAGCGCGCAGCGTATTCTGCAAAACGCCAAAACTAACGACGGTTACCGTGTGATCCCCGATGCCAGTCAAGCCCGCGCCAAACTTGAAAATGCCAAAGCCCGGTTTGAGAACCTGATTGAGCCGATTGACCGTCTGCAGCTCGATCTGACCCTGGCCGCAGCCATGAAACCGGATGAATTCCGCATCACCCCGATCCTTTTGCTGGGTGAGCCCGGCATCGGCAAAACCTACCTGGCAACACAACTGGCGGATGCACTGGGCGTGTCCACCGACAAAATCAGTGCAGGCGGTGCACAGGGCGGCTTTCAGTTGACTGGTTCACACACCAGTTGGACGGGTGCGCGTGTGGGCTCAATTGCTACCCTGTTGGCGGAAGACAAGTCAGCATCGCCTGTCATGGTCATTGATGAGGTCGACAAAATCGGGGCCAGCTCTCACTATCCGGTTTTGCCGGTCCTGCTCGATCTGCTAGAGCCCGCCACTGCCAGAAAATTCAAAGACCAATTTCTTGATCTGGAATTTGACGCCAGCCGCATCATTTTCATTCTGACGGCCAACACCCTGGACGGAGTGCCACCCGCCTTGCTGTCACGGGTTGAGGTGTTCCATGTTCCTCTTCCTGGTCGAGCCCAACGCTTGCGCATCATTCGCCAGACCAATGCCGAACTTTGCGCAAAAACCAAACGGCAAATCACGATGGACGAGGCCACCTGCGAAGAGCTTGCCAGTCGGACAGACTTGGATATCAGAAAACTCGTGCGCCTGGTCAAAGAGGCGTTCGCAAAGGCCATGCAGTTTGACCAGGCCATGGCTGAACTGGTGTTGCCTCTGGCCCCAGACATGCCTGAGTTTGCTGGCGACATGGATGAAGAAGCATCCCGTAAACCTGCTGGCCCAACATGGAAGTACCACTGACCATGAACACTGACGACATACCCCAGCAGATCGTTGACCGCTTTCCCTATATGTTTTCGGGCGCGAATATTGGGCTCTCGATGATGGCGGGATGGCGTCAGCCCTTTGAGACACTATGCCAGGAAATTGATGCCGAACTCGGTGATGAGAAGCGCGGATTCCATTGGAGCCAGCTCAAGGAAAAATTGGGTACGGCACGCTGGCATTGGGCCATGGGACCGCACCAGAACAGGCCGGACGTGATTACCAAGATGGTCAACCAAGCGATGGCGAAACCCCCCCAACTGCGCTGTGTTTGTGGCGAGCCGGGACAACTTAACCAAGAAGCCGATTGGATGCTCACGCTGTGCCCGCTGCATACACAAGAAAACCATCACCAAGAAAAGATGGACCGGCTAAGCCGCATCAAAGCACCGAAAGGCGCTGGCGAATTGCTTCTCTACCTGGATTTCGACGGGGTGTTACACCATGAGGATGTGTGCTGGCACCCCAAAAAGGGACCGTGCATCGAGGCCGAGCGATACACATTGTTCCAGCATACCCCTTTGTTGGAGCAGCTTCTGACACCGTACCCCGCCGTCAGGATTGTCTTGAGCACGCGCTGGGTGCAGATCTACAGTTGCACTAAAGCCGCCAAGCGATTGCCGCCATCGCTGCGCGAGCGGGTCATTGGTGCCACGTTTCACAGCCAAATGGATCGGTACGCATTTAGCCGTAAACCACGCGGCATGCAAATTTGGGAGGATGTTGTGTGCCGCAGGCCGGGCGACTGGCTAGCGTTGGAAGACGACTATTTGCGCTTGCCCAAGTGGTGCATGGACAAATACGTCAAAACTAACCCGCATGATGGCATCAGTGATCCAGTTGTTTTTGCAGAGATTGAGCGCAAGCTGGCGGACATGGCGGCAAGTATCGATATGAGGGGATTGCTGTGCTGATTTTTTTGGACACGGAATTCACCGACTTCATTCGGTCCGACCTCATCAGTATTGGACTGGTGGGGGAGGATGGGCGCGAGTTCTATGCCGAGCGAACCGACTACAACCAGAACGCTTGCAGCGACTTTGTGCACAAAACCGTGCTGCCGCTGCTGGGCCGGTTGCCTGGCGCTGCTTGCAGCCGTTCGGAGTTGACCGACCGCGTGCGCGAGTGGTTCGAGCAATTGCCGGAACTGGCAATCATTGTGTACGACTATGACGACGACTGGAATTTGTTGGTCAAGGCGATGCTGGGGCAACCTATTCAGAAACTGCCGGACACCTTTGGTGCCGACAAGCTGCACCTTGATAGCTTTGCCATCACGCACCCTGTTTTTGAGCAGGCCCATGGAAATACGTATACGCCGGATTTACCCCAGCACCATGCGCTGGCTGATGCGAGGGCGCTGATGGCTGGCTACCGGGCTTGGCGTGCATTCATGGAAAAGATTTGGAGAATCCAATGAAAGTCTTTTATCGCCCCGAGCAGGTCGGACCGGTACAGCGTGTTGCGTCTGCACACAAGCCCAGGCTGGTGGTAGAAGACTGGATTGCCAACCCCGCAATCAATGTGGAACTGTGCAGCCTCGAGCCGGTCAGCCAAAACCAACTGGCGCGGGCGCATCATCCTGACTTTGTGCGTGGGGTGCTTGGCTCCACTGTCCCGAATGGATTTGGCAACAAAGATCCGAAAGTCACAGCCTCGCTCCTCTACACCTCTGGCTCAATGCTGGCCGCTGCTGAGTATGCGGTATCGCACGGGGAAGTGGTGTGCTCACCGACCTCGGGCTTTCACCATGCTGGTTACCGCAAGGCCGCAGGATTTTGCACCTTTAATGGCTTGATGGTGGCCGCTTTGGCCCTCAAAGATGCCGGGCTGGTGAACCGTGTAGCGATTCTGGACTGCGACGCCCACTATGGCGATGGCACGGACTCGATCATCAGCGCTCTCGATATCGACTGGGTGGAGCACCACACCCAGGGCGCGCACTTTGGCCACCTGGAGAACGCATGCAACGGCGCCTACGAGCTATGGCTGGACAGCGCCATTGAGAAGTGCAAAACCTGTGATGTCGTGTTGTACCAAGCCGGTGCCGACCCGCACATCAACGACCCCATGGGTGGAATTCTGACCACTGAGCAGATGAGCTCACGGGATCGTACAGTCTTCGAAAAACTGGGGCACTTGCCAATGGTCTGGAATCTGGCCGGTGGCTACCAGACCGTTGCTGGCGATACCGAAGCGCAGCAGATCGAACCTGTGCTGGCTCTGCACCGCGAGACCGCCCGCTTGCACTGCGAGATATTTCGATGAACTTTGACCGATACGCAGCATCGCTGTGGGAAACCGCCCCAGAGGAAGAGGCCTTCGATAGACACAGGCGCGAGTATGTCGGAGGTGTTGGCATGGATGAAGAAGGCAACATCGTTTACGCCGCACCGACGATGGTTCCAAAGTTGGCTAAAAATTTGGGATGGGCAGCGATCCTTTTTCTTGACTTCGATGGAGCGACTCATCAAGACCGATGTTCTGTAAATGCCCTGTTTTGCCGGATGCCATTGATCGAAGAGGTTTTGCGTGATTTCCCGAACGTCAAAGTTGTTATTAGCAGCAGCTGGCGGGAACACTATTCGCTTGTCGAGATACGAGACTTTTTCGATACCGGGAAACAAGACAGAGTGATCGATGTGACACCAATCTTTGGGCGCATGAAGGACCGATGGCCGACCGGCACAGCACCTGAGTACGAACGCCAATGGGAGTGTGAGTTGTGGATGGAGGACAACCGGCCCTTGGGCGCTCACTGGCTGGCCATCGATGACCGGCCAAATTGGTTCTCTCCCGACTGCCAAAACTTGCTTGTCACCAACCCGGATTTGGGATTCATGCCTGACGGCCAGGTAACACTTCGAAAAATGTTGAGGGAGCGGCAATGATTCGCGACATGGACCAGTTTGACCGAGAGCACGCCCACGCACTGCGAAGCATTTGGTTCCTTGGGGACGTGCACGGCATGTTCGAGCACATTGCAAAAACGTTGCTGGCGGCGACCGAGAAACCGCGCTGGCTGGTGTTCCTGGGCGACATCGACATTGACCACATTACGTTTCGCGAGGTGCTGGCACCCATGCAGCGCCACTTTCCGGCGATCAAGGTGGGGTTCATCCATGGCAACCACGACGCCGATACCTACGAGCACTGGGACATGTTGCACGACTGCGGCGATGCCGTGGCTTTGCATGGCAAGGTTGTCGATCTGGACGGCGTTCGCGTTGCCGGTCTTGGCGGCAACTTCATGGGCCGGGTCTGGTGCCCGCCGGGACAGGCGTCATTTGCGAACCAAAAGAAAGTGTGACCAATGGCTTGGGAGAGGTGATTCGGCTTGGGGATGGTGTCTTGGAGGTGTACCCTGGCGAGGACGACCAATAGTGATCAAAATTGCTATCGCAGCGCTGGCTGGCGTGCATGGATGGGCACAAAGGCAGGTCATGGTTTCGGACAATTTGCACGTCTCTTTAACCTATTGAACCGATGTGATGGAATTTGCTTACCTTGCGGCCCCTGCCCGGCCGGAGCAAACGCGTCCGCAGCCAACCAGTTCTACAGCCTTGCCGCTTGATACTCGCCGCAATCCAACAGATCTTCTCGGCTAGATTGCACTAACGCAACAGAACCCAAACTGTTTCATGTGGCTTTGCTCAATGCTAAGCAAAACGGTTGCCGATTTCCGCCGATACCAGCTTCAACACGTGGCCTTCCATCACCGTTCACCGATCCGACTGCTCCCCGGGCGTGGCTTAGAAAGTCTTAGCTCTTAACAAAAAGCTCTGAGCGTTGTGTGCCGCTCGCCTCCAACGCTGACAACCAGCGCGGTGTTCGTCCCTGTCCTGTCCATGTCTCTCCATTTGGGCCCTTGAACTTCACAGTTGGAGAGCGAAACTTGCGTGGCTTTGCCATTGCGACCTCTGATACTGGCTTGGACTTGCGGCCACGTTTAATAGAGGGGACTTTTGACTGAACATCTGTCGCGTTTGCGTTGGTCTCTGTATGCCCTGCCTTAGAGTTGCCGAGTAGAACTGTGCTCTGCGGAGAAGACATTTCCAGTGACTTGGCATAAATCGCCTTAAGGGATTCATCGATACCCATCAAACCCTGACTCAAAGATGCCAGAGCCTGTAAGTCCTTGAAGGCATTTGCAGCATCTACAGAAATCAATTGATCTGGTCCCATGTTGAGCACAAAGTCTTTTTGCTCCAACAGAGAGATGGCAATCGCGGCATTGGCCTCGAATACTGCTTGGCCGGCTTTTTGAATCGCTTGGGATGTTTTAGTGCGCAGGGACATAGGTATTTTCCAACGGTGGTTATCAGTGCATTTTATCGACTGACCATTTTTAAACCTTGATGTCGCCGTTGAGGTCATCGCTGATGGAAGTTTGGATCGGCCGCGGGTCGATGGTTGTCGTACCGTTGCGTCAGTCAAGCTGTCTAAACCCGAACGGTCTTGAGACGATTTTTCCTGGGCGCAATTGTCCGAACCTAGCATCACCAAATCGCGTGGCACCGCGCCGCTCTGTCTTGGCTACTATTAGCCCCAGTGTTCCGTTGTAACGCAGGTGCTAGACCGGGTCAGGCAGGGTTGCATATGCATCGTTAGTTTCATCAGAGCGATGAACTGAGGCCTCGGTTTCGGAATTTTTTTGGGGATGAAGAGATTGGGCCAGCGAACGATAGGTAGCTCTCAGCACGTTGGGGCTCACGAACTGACTAACTTCCAAAACGTCATACACCGT
>JBKJJC010000109.1:0-4165 GCA_046598245.1 Rhodoferax sp. | reverse complement strand
CGGCAGCGCGCATGTCATGGGCGGCTGTGGCCTGGCCGCGGACGCACAGCGCGGTGTCACCCGACCCGATGGTGTGCATTGGCAGTTGGAGAATTTATCCATCCACGACGGCTCCCTGTTTCCCACCAGCATTGGCGCCAACCCGCAGCTATCGATCTACGGCAACATCAACCGCCTGGCCCAGGGGCTGGCCAAACGCCTGACCGGCAAAGCGGTTAGTTTGGTTTAGAACCCTAAGGCGTCAATCCAGCATGCGCGGGCCGCGGTACACGATACCGCGCGCCTGATCAGCCGGCATAAAGCCCTGCACGATTTTGAGCATGGTCTGGTCTTTCAACATGCCTACCACCAGCGCTTCCCAGCGCACGGCCTGCTCGGGCGTAAACGACTTGCGGGAAAAAATAAAACTACCCACCGAAAACTGCTCGGACGGTGCCCAATCACGCATGACCAGATCACGCCGCAGGCGTTCGGCATCGATATATTCTCGAAAAACGATGGGCTGGCTGACCACGGCGTCCACCATGCCACGCTCCAGGTACCGAAACAACTCCGCCACATCCGCCACCTCTTTGACACGGCCCTTCGCTGCCAAATCGCTTAACCAGCTGTCATAGGCCGGCTCGTGTTTGAAACTGCGCACCATGCCCACGCGCAAACTACCAGCAGAGAACGCAGCCATAGAGTCCGGTACCGCACCGACTGCTTTGCGGACCAGTACAACGTTACGCGTTGTCAAATAGGGCATCAAGTAGCCAAAGGCCTTGCGCTCAGGCGTCGGTATTGCGCCGGTCGCCATGTCCAAGGTACCGCCCTGCAGCTCATGCCAAATACGGGCACGGGGCATGAGCACCCGTTCAAACACACACCCGCTGCGTTGGGCCAATACGTCCAATAGGCGGCTGTCGACCCCATCACCCGTGCTGGCGCGGTACAGCACGCCAAACTCAAACATCGCCACCCGAACCGGTTTGGAGCAATAGTCCGCAGCACTGGCTGCCAAAGTGCCCTTGGCCAACAGCAGCGACATCAACAAAAGGGAAACAATGCGTTTCATAGTCTGGTTATACGATTCTGCGAAGTTGCCCGCAAGTCCCAAAAAACAAGTCTCTGCAAGAAAAACCAAACCCCATTAGCATGGGGCCCGATTCAACCACTCTGGCCAAAACATCCATGTACCAAACACCCACGTTGATGCTGCGCACCTTTGCCGCACCGGTAGAACTGCGCACCCCGCGCGTGCTCCTGCGCCAGTGGAAAGACAGCGACCTGGATGCCTGGGCGGTGATGAATGCGGACCCGCAGGTTCGCCGTTACTTCCCCTCTGTACTCACCCGCGAAGAAGCGCAGGGCGAGGAGGATCGTATCCGCAGCGCCATCGCCCAACGCGGTTGGGGCATGTGGGCGCTGGAGGTACCCGGCGTCCACCCGTTTGCCGGGTTTGTCGGCCTTAACCCGCCGGGATTTGAAGCCCCGTGGATGCCGGCAGTGGAGATCGGTTGGCGACTGGCCCCCAGCGCCTGGCACAAGGGCTATGCCACCGAAGGCGCCGTTGCGGCGCTGGACTTCGCATTCACCCATCTGGAGCTGCCGCAGGTGGTGGCCATGTCCGTACCCACCAACGGGCCGTCGCACAGCGTCATGGAGCGCATCGGCATGGTACGCGACCCAAGTGCCGACTTCGATCATCCCCGCGTGCCGTACGCCTCGCCGCTCAAGCGGCATATCCTGCACCGCATATCACCAGAGCAATGGCGCAAGCACCGTGCGCCAGCCTGACGGCTTTTTCCGAAATGGGCCTCTAACTTCGGGTTTGCAGGCATAAGTTTGAACTATTCCCCAGCCGCCGTATCATCACACTGTGCGCCATTTCATCCTCGCCCTCATGATCGTCCTACTGCCCTTGCGCGGCTGGGTGGGCGACGTGATGGCAACCGAGATGGCTTCCAGCGTTGCGGTTCATCTGCAAACTGCTCCCCAAACGGGAGATGGCCACCCCCACCCAGCGGAAGTAGCTCGGGCTGTGCCTGACTGCGCGGGCCATGCCACCGCACAAAACACACCGGAGGCCGATACACATTGCGCCACCTGCACGGTGTGCCAAACCTGCCATACCGTGGCTTTGTTGCCAGAACCCGCACATAGCGTTGCCGTGTTATCGCCTCCCGCACTGCCGTATGCACCGGCAGCCGCCTTTGCCAGCGCCCTGGTAGCGCTGGGCCAAAAACCACCCATTTCCTGACCTTCGGGCCCAAACTGGGTCTGTACTTGCGGCGGCGCGGGCGTAGTCGCCTTTCATTCCCGCATTTACGCCCGCATTCTCGCCAGTAATAGCGCGATTGTTTTCAATCGCTTCGCTTGGTTGTCAGGAGATTTTTGTGAACCACCGTCATATATTCCAGCCGCCTGGGCGGCTTAGCTTGCTCACCCTATCGCTGTGGGCCACCACGGCAGCCTTTGCGCAAAATGCGCCAGCGGCACAGGCTCCCCAGAAAAAAGCCCCGTCTGCGCAAGTAGCACCCGCAACATTTCAATCGACGCTGGACAGCTACAAGCCCTACACCGAGGAAAAGACCGGCAATTGGAAAGAGGCCAATGAACTCACTGCCCGCATTGGCGGCTGGAAAGCCTACGCCAAGGAAGCAGCGCAGACCGAACCCGACCCACACGCCGGGCACGCAGGGCACGCCAAACCAACACCGGCCGGACCGACGCAGGCAAAACCATGACCAGCATTTTTCGCCTCAGTACCCTGGCCGCAGCCACGCTGGTGCTGGCCGGTTGTGCGTCCGTCGATATAGACCAGACGCTCAGTGACACCAATAACTCTACCGCTGCATTCACGCAGAGTAAGCTGATGCTGAGTCGCACCGACGCGCAGCGCCAAGCGGGTGGCAAGCTGACCACCGAACTACTCGCCAAACCTTTGAGCATGGACGACGCAGTGCAACTGGCCTTGGCTAACAGCCCGGCGGTGCAGGCTCTGTTGGCGCAAAGCTGGGCCGACATGGCGCAGGCCAACCAGAGCGGCCGCATCGCCAATCCGCTCTTTAGCTTTGAGCGCGTCACCTTTGGCAGCGAGTTAGAAATCGGTCGCTTCCTGTCTTTTGGCTTGCTTGACCTGTTGACCCTGCCGCAGCGTCAATCCCTCTCCAAAGGCCAGCAAGCGCAGGCCAAGGTGCAGCTAAGCGCCAACGTGGTCGAACACGTCACCCAGGTTCGGCAAGCCTGGGTGCGCGCGGTGGGTGCGAACCAGTCGCTGGACTATGCGCGCCAGGTCAACACCAGCGCACAGGCCAGTGCAGAACTGGCGCGGCGCATGCAGCAAGTCGGCAACTTCAATAAATTGCAGCGGGCCCGCCAGCAAGTTTTTTACGCTGATGCCACTGCCCAGCTGGCGACCAGCCAGCACGCCGTAACCGCAGCGCGTGAGGAGCTGACGCGGCTTCTGGGTCTAACAGACGAACAAGCGGTTCAACTGAAGCTGCCCGAACGCCTGCCCGACCTGCCCGCAGCACCGCGCGAGGCCGCAGCCGTCAGCGCCAAAGCCACCGAGCAACGGCTGGATGTGCAGCTGGCCCGCAACCAATTGGACATGGCGGGACGGTCCCAAAACCTCAACCTGCTGACCAGCCTGGTCGACGTGGAACTGGGCATACGCCGCGACACGGTGTTTGACAACACCGAAGGCACCCGTACGCCGCGCCAGGGCTACGAGCTGGGCATACGGCTGCCCATCTTTGACTGGGGTAATGCACGGCGCGATGCCATGAATGCGCAGTCTCTGGCGGCGGCCAACCGGTACGCGGCCACGGTACGCGGTGCCTCATCCCACCTGCGAGAAAGTTATTCGGCTTACCGCACCGCTTATGACGTGGCCAAGCACTACCGCGACGAAATTGTGCCGCTGCGCAAAACCATGGCCGAAGAAAACGTGCTGCGCTACAACGGCATGCTCATTGGCGTGTTTGAACTTCTGGCCGACAACCGCAGCCAGATCGCCAGTGTGGTTGCGGCCATCAACGCCTACCAGCAATTCTGGCTCTCAGACGCTGCACTGGCGGCCTCGATGATTGGCAAACCCACCTCCATGGCGATGGCCGCGCCTGCGGCTGGCGGCGGCGAAGCGCCCGGCCACTGAACCCATACCCCCCATTACAAAAAG
>JBKJJC010000261.1:0-28016 GCA_046598245.1 Rhodoferax sp. | reverse complement strand
ACCATTCCGAAACCGGCATGCTGCGCTACATCCGCATGCTCTCTGACAAAGATTTGGCACTAGACCGCAGCATGATCCCGCTGGGCAGCTGCACGATGAAGCTCAACGCCACCAGTGAGATGATCCCCATCACCTGGCCGGAGTTTGCCAACATCCACCCGTTCTGCCCTGCTGACCAGCGCCAGGGCTACACCGAGCTGGACGCACAACTGCGCGGCTGGCTGTGCGCCGCCACGGGTTATGCCGGCATCAGCCTACAGCCCAATGCGGGTTCGCAGGGTGAATATGCCGGCCTACTGGTCATCAAGGCATTCCACGAAAGCAAGGGCCAAGGCCACCGCAATATCTGCCTGATCCCCAGTAGTGCGCATGGCACTAACCCGGCCAGCGCCATGATGGTTGGCATGATCGTGGTGGTTACCAAGTGCGACGACATGGGCAATGTGGACTTGGCCGACCTGAAGGCCAAGTGTGAACAGCACAGTGCCAACCTGGCCTGCGTGATGATCACCTACCCCAGCACGCACGGCGTGTTCGAGACCAGTGTCAAAGAGTTGTGCGCCTTGGTGCACCAGCACGGCGGGCGCGTGTATGTGGACGGTGCCAACATGAACGCGCTGGTGGGCACGGCTGCACCGGGAGAATTTGGCGGTGATGTGAGCCACCTGAACCTGCACAAGACCTTCTGCATCCCCCACGGCGGCGGCGGGCCCGGTGTTGGCCCGGTTTGTGTGGTCGCCGATCTGGTGCCGTTTTTGCCAGGCCATGCCACCGGTGGGGTGCCCGGCACCGGTGCTGTCAGTGCGGCCCCGTTAGGCAATGCAGGTGTCCTACCCATCAGTTGGATGTACTGCCGCATGATGGGCGCCGACGGCCTGCAGCACGCCACCGAGGCAGCCATTCTGGCGGCCAACTATATCAGTACCCGCCTCAAAGACCACTACCCCACGCTGTATGCATCCGCCAACGGCCACGTGGCCCACGAGTGCATCTTGGACCTGCGCCCGCTGAAAGACACCAGCGGTGTGATGGCCGAGGACGTGGCCAAACGCCTGATGGACTATGGCTTCCATGCACCCACCCTCTCCTTCCCCGTGCCCAACACGTTGATGGTGGAACCCACCGAGAGCGAAACCCTGGCCGAGTTGGACCGCTTCATCCACGCCATGATTGCTATTCGGGGCGAGATCACCAAGATTGAAAAGGGTGAGTGGCCGCAAGATAACAATCCACTGAAGCACGCCCCGCACACCGCGGCCAGCCTGCTGGGTGCCGAGTGGGATCGCCCCTACAGCCGCGAGGTGGGTGCCTTCCCGCTGGCGACGTTGAAGTCCGTTAAGTACTGGCCGCCGGTGGGTCGGGTCGATAACGTTTATGGCGACCGTAATTTGTTCTGTAGCTGTGTGCCGATGACGGCGTACGCTTAATTTGGGAGGCAGCTTGTGGGGAATCAGGTGTAGCGCGCTGGATCGGGCCGACGGGGCACTCAACTCCACTCATGTCCCCCGCGCTGCGCGCTCCTCCTTTACTTCGCTGCGCTGAGCGCCCCGCCGACCCGATCCGGGTAACTGGTTGCCTAACTAGCGGCGAGAACAGAAGCCCGTGCCAGAGAGCTGGGGTGGGCGAAATAGCGAGGTAAAGAAGGAGGCCGAAGGCCGGGTGACACGAGCAATTTCGCTCACCCCAGTTCTTTGGCACGCGAACGCAACGACCTACCGGATAAAAGGTTTACGGAAACGAGGTAGTGGAAAAACTCAGGGCGGCACCGCATTGCATGCAGCCACCCTGGCCAGACTTGATCTGGCACCGCAGCGGGAGAGCCCGAGGTTTTTAGCAATAGAAACCGAAGCGCCGAAGGAGCAACCACCCCGGAAACTCTCAGGCACAAGGACCGCTGCGGTCATCAGCACTCTGAAGAGCTGTCGGGACTTTGTCACCCGGCACACCGCAGGAGCAAGCGTATGGCCCACAAGGCAGTACGCGAATCTCTCAGGTCGCAAACAGAGGGGGTCGTCGGCCACACATAGTGTGTGGCAGGCGACTTTTTCTGTTTCCGACAGCTTCTGAAAGAAGAGTGCCCACTATGCAACAAAAGCAGCAACACATCACCGTCATTGGCGGCGGTATCACCGGTGTCACCAGCGCCTACACCCTGGCCAAGGCCGGTTACCGCGTCACGCTGATCGAGAAAAATCGCTATGCCGGGATGGAAACGTCCTACGCCAACGGCGGCCAACTGTCGGCCTCTAATGCAGAGGTTTGGACCCATCCCAGCACCCTCGTCAAGGGTTTGAAGTGGATGTTCACCAAGGATGCTCCGCTGTTGATGAACCCCTCGCCCACCTGGCACAAACTGAGCTGGATGGCAGAGTTTGTGGCCGCCATACCCAAGTACCGCGACAACACCATTGCGACAACCCGCCTGGCCATTGCCGCACGCCAACACCTGTTCAGTTGGGCCGAGGCGGAAGGCATCGACTTCAACCACGCGCGCAAAGGCATTCTGCACATCTACCGTAACAAGGCGGGGTTCGAGCACGCCGGTGCAGTGTCCAAGCTGCTGGCCGCTGGTGGCTTGGAGCGCCGCGCCGTCACCCCGGATGAGATGCGTGCCATAGAGCCCACACTGCAAGGCAGCTACTACGGTGGCTATTTCACCGAGAGCGATTCGACGGGGGACATCCACAAGTACACCCACGGCCTGGCCCAGGCCTGCGCGCGTTTGGGTGTGCGCACGCTGTACGGGACCTCGGTGCAACGTACCAGCGCCAATGGCAAGACGGCCTTGGTGCACATCCAAAGCGAACACGGCGCCGAGACCCTTACCTGCGATGCGGTCGTCGTCTGCGCTGGTGTGCACGGCCGTGCGCTGGCTGCGCAACTGGGTGACCGGCTCAACATCTACCCGGTCAAGGGTTACTCGATCACGGTGGACCTTGAAGATGCCGCCAGCCAGCAGGCCGCACCCACCGTAAGCCTGTTGGATGACGAGACGAAACTGGTGACCAGCCGCTTAGGCGCTGAGCGTTTCCGCGTAGCGGGTACCGCCGAGTTCAACGGCATCAACCGCGACATCCGCGCCGAACGCATCCGCCCATTGGTGGATTGGGTCAACCAGTGTTTCCCTGGAGTCAACACCCGCCGCGTCGAGCCCTGGGCTGGCCTGCGGCCCATGATGCCCAACATGCTGCCGCGCGTGGGGCCGGGCCACCAGGCCAATGTGTTCTACAACACTGGCCACGGGCATTTGGGCTGGACGCTGTCCGCCATTACCGCGCACCAATTGGTTGGCCATGTGCAGGCACACTTTTCACGGGCATTCAAGTCCTATACACAACTGGAACTGGGGCACACAATGGGCCCAGAAACACACCTACAACAGGAGGCATGACATGGCAGTATCCGTATTTGACCTTTTCAAGATCGGCATGGGGCCCAGCAGCTCCCACACCGTAGGGCCCATGCGTGCGGCGCGGCAGTTTGTGGCGCGCTTGCAGCATGCCGATCTGCTGACCCAGACCGCCACCGTGCGCTGCTGGTTGCATGGCTCGCTCGGGGCCACCGGCAAGGGCCACGCCAGCGATGTGGCTGTGCTCTTGGGCCTCAGCGGCCACGAGCCCGACACGGTGGATGTGGACCAGATCCCCACCCTGCTAGCCGAGGCACGTGGCAGCAAGAGCCTGCGCTTGGGTGGTGTGCACAGCATCACGTTCAACGAAAAAGAAGACCTGCTGTTTATGCGAGCTGCCCTGCCCTTCCATGCGAATGGCATGCGGTTTGTGGCGCTGGACGCAGCGGGCAATGAACTGGCCAACCGTGTTTACTACTCAGTGGGTGGTGGCTTTATCGTCAGCGACGAAGTGGCTGCTGACGGAAGCCGGCAAAAGGTGATTGCGCCCGATGTAACGGTATTGCCCATGCCCTTTACCAGCGGTGACGCGCTGCTGCTGCTGGCGCAACAACACGGTTTAAGCATCGCGCAAATCATGCGCAAGAACGAGCAGCATTGGCGCACCGATGCCGAGATCGACGCCGGCCTGCTGCGCATCTGGCAGGTTATGCAAGACTGTGTGAAACGCGGCTGCGCGACCGAAGGTGTACTGCCCGGTGGCTTCAAGGTCAAACGCCGCGCAGCGCCCTTGTTCAAGGCATTGAGCTCCAACCCAGAACAAGCCCTGCGCGACCCGCTGCAGGTCCTGGACTGGGTCAACCTGTATGCACTGGCCGTCAACGAGGAAAACGCTGCGGGTGGCCGTGTGGTGACGGCGCCTACCAATGGTGCCGCGGGCATCATCCCCGCCGTGCTGCACTACTACACCCGGTTTGTGCCGGCTGCCAACGATGCCGGTGTGATCGACTTTTTGCTGACCGCTGCGGCGATTGGTATTTTGTACAAAGAGAACGCTTCCATCAGCGGTGCCGAAGTTGGCTGCCAGGGCGAGGTCGGCGTGGCCTGCTCCATGGCCGCAGGTGCGCTCTGCGCGGTGATGGGCGGCACGCCCGAGCAGGTAGAAAACGCCGCCGAGATCGGCATGGAACACCACCTGGGCCTGACCTGTGACCCGGTGGGCGGCCTGGTGCAGATTCCCTGCATAGAGCGCAACGCCATCGCCTCGGTCAAGGCCATCAACGCCGCCCGCATGGCGCTGCGCGGTGACGGATCACACTTCGTCAGCCTGGACATGGTTATTAAAACCATGCGCGAGACTGGCGCAGACATGAAAACCAAATACAAGGAAACGGCGCGCGGCGGGCTGGCGGTGAATATCGTGGAGTGCTGAAGCGGTCACGGGTTTTATGCCAAATTAAGCATAAGTTGCACATATGCCGTATAAGGCATATAGTGCAAGCATGCTTTACCCCGTCCAGACCCCCAACCAACTGTCCACGCATCTACGCGCGTTGCGCTTGGCCAAGAAATGGACGCAAGCGCAACTGGCCGCCAAGCTGGGCTTGAGCCAAACCCGAATCGCCCGCATTGAAAAGGATCCCCTAAGCATCAGCGTGGATCAGTTGCTGCGCGTGCTGAGCGCTTTGGACGCCAGCGCCGTCTTGCAAACCCTGGACAACACTGCCAAGCGGACACCGGGTGTTGCAGAGCCCAGCCCCGCAGACAACTGGTAAGCCATGTCTGCAGAACTCTGGGTCTGGATGAATGGCCAGCACGTTGGGGTGTGGAGCCATTCACGCACCAAGGTACCTGTATTCCAATATGCGCCTGAATGGGTGCAATCTCCTGCGGCACGCGCCCTGTCTCTGTCATTGCCCATGACGGCAGGCAACGCAGAGATACGCGGACCGGTGGTTGAAAACTACTTTGACAACCTGCTGCCCGACAGCCAACCCATTCGCGAACGCATACGCCAGCGCTTTCGCACCGCGTCTACACAAGCTTTTGAATTGCTGACCGCCATAGGGCGCGACTGCGTGGGCGCCGTGCAACTGCTGCCCCCTGGCACTGTGCCCACAGGCTGGAACCGCATCGAGAGCGAGCCCATGACAATGGCCGAGGTAGCCGCGCAGTTGCGTGCAGCCTCCACCAGCATGCCCATGGGGCAGCGCCATGACCCTGCGCAAGACTTTCGGATCTCGATTGCCGGCGCACAAGAAAAAACCGCGTTGCTGCGATTTGGCGGGCGTTGGCAGCGCACGCTGGGTTCGACCCCCACCACCCACATTTTGAAGTTGCCGCTGGGCCTGGTTGGCAATATGCGCGCCGACATGCATGAGTCTGTGGAGAACGAATGGCTGTGTTCCAAACTCCTGCATGCCCTGGGTTTTAACGTCGCCCACTCCGATATGCAGGTATTCGAAGACCAGAAGGTTCTGGTCGTTGAACGGTTTGATCGGCGCTGGCAAAACATACCGGCAAACGCACAGAACAAGCGCGGGTTTGTCCCGGCATCCGACACCTGGATCGCACGCCTGCCACAAGAAGATTTTTGCCAGATAGCGGGGGTTGCCCCCAACCAGAAGTACGAGGCCGACAGTGGCCCCGGCATTCGACAGGGACTGGATTTCCTGGCCGGCAGCCAAGATGCCAACGCAGACCAGGCCCGTTTCATACTCGCGCAACTGGCGTTCTGGCTGCTGGCCGCAACCGACGGGCATGCCAAGAATTTTTCGGTGTTCCTGGAGCGCGGCGGGCACTACCGCATGACACCCCTGTATGACGTGTTATCGGCCTGGCCCATTATCGGAAAAGGTGCCAATTTGCTGGCTGCTCACGATGCCAGACTCGCCATGGCGCTGCACGCCAAAAGCGCCCACTACAAGATGGGCGACATCCGCGTGCGCCATTGGCAAAGCCTGGCGCAAACCAGCGGCGTGGATGGCCTGTGGGAGCAGATGTTGGCCCTGGTGAAACGTGTCGACCTGGCCTTCAGCAAGGTGGAGGGGCAATTGCCGACAAAATTCCCGGCCGCGGTGTGGGACAAGATCCGTATCGGAACCCAAAAGCATGCGGCGCAATTCTTGCGCGAAGCACACACGCAACACGCGTGACGCTATTTTTTAGAACTGCTGGCTCGCCCTATTCACTGCATACCAGCCAGTCCAGAAATTGCAAGCGCGTAACCATTGACACCAAAACCTGCCATCACGCCCTTGGCCGCCGGCGAGATGTAAGAGTGGTGGCGAAAGGCCTCACGGGCGTGGACGTTGCTGATGTGCAGCTCGATCAGCGTGATGGCCGTACCCTTAATGGCGTCATGCAAAGCCACGCTAGTGTGGGTGTAGGCCCCGGCGTTTAGGACCACGCCGGCCAGCGTACCCGCAGCCTGCAGTTGCCCGGCTTCGTGCAGCCAATCGACCAGCGTACCCTCGTGGTTGGTCTGACGAAAATCCAGCACAAAACCATTCGCCGCACACGCCTTCTCGCACAGGGTCTGCACATCGGCCAACGTTTGCGAACCATAGACCTGGGGTTCTCGCGTGCCCAGCAGGTTCAGGTTGGGGCCATTCAAGACAAACACGGTTTTCATGGCAAGGACTTTCAGTGAGCGGACATATAATGCTATTATTTTGATAGCTAATAAAGCTTATTACACGGGGGCTATAGCCACATTTTTCTTAAAGTCTTCTGGCTAGGCCTGTGCCGGTATCGGTGTCATGGCTGGCACCACATCCCCGCACTGTGCCCGATTGCGCAGTGCATGCTCCATCACCACCAGGGCCAGCATGGCCTCGGCAATCGGAGTGGCGCGTATGCCTACGCAGGGGTCGTGGCGGCCTTTGGTGATGACTTGGGTGGCGTTGCCGGCTACGTCTATCGAGTCGCGCGGCGTGATGATGGAACTGGTCGGCTTGATGGCAATGCTGACCTCTAAGTCTTGGCCAGTGCTGATGCCGCCCAGGGTGCCGCCCGCGTTGTTGGTGGCAAAGCCTTCGGGCGTCAGCGAATCGCCATGGGTGGTGCCCCGCTGCGTAACACTGGCAAAACCCGCACCGATCTCCACGCCCTTGACCGCATTGATGCCCATCATGGCGTAGGCAATGTCCGAATCCATCTTGTCGAACAGCGGCTCTCCCAGGCCCACTGGCACACGTGACGCGGTCACACGGATACGCGCGCCGCAGGAGTCACCAGCCTTGCGCAGCGCGTCCATATAGCTTTCCAGCAACTGCACATCGGCCACTGGAGCAAAGAAGGGGTTATTGGCCACGTGCTCCCACGATTCAAACGGGATGACCGCGTCGCCGATCTGTGTCATGCAGCCGCGAAAAACGGTGCCGTATTTCTCAAACAACCACTTCTTGGCCACCGCGCCGGCCGCCACCATGGGTGCGGTCAGGCGGGCGCTGGAGCGGCCACCGCCGCGCGGGTCACGGATGCCGTACTTCTGGAAGTAGCTGTAATCGGCATGCCCGGGGCGAAAGCTCTCCAGGATGTTGCCGTAGTCTTTGCTGCGCTGGTCGGTGTTCTGGATCAACAGCGCTATCGGCGTGCCGGTGGTCTTGCCCTCATAGACGCCGCTCAAGATTTGCACAGCGTCGGGCTCGTTGCGCTGGGTCACGTGGCGGCTGGTGCCGGGGCGGCGGCGGTCCAGGTCGTGCTGAATGTCGGCCTCGCACAAGTCCATGCCCGGCGGGCAGCCGTCAATCACGCTGCCAATGGCTGGGCCGTGGGATTCACCAAAGTTGGTGACTGCGAATAGGGTTCCGAAGGTGTTTCCGCTCATAGCCGCTGATTATCCCCGACGCTGGGATGCATCCGGCTGTGGGCCCAGCACATCAATCAAATGGCCCAAAAGATCTACAAAAGCCCAATCAGGATGGCCCTGAAATCGTTCACATTGGTCAATGTAGGGCCTGTTATGACGGAATCACCCAGTTCGCCGAAAAAACCGTGGCCGTCGTTGTTGTTGAGGTAGTCGTTGGGCTTCATGCCAGCCGCGTGGGCGCGTGCCAGCGTATCGGGGCCAATATGCGCACCCGCAATCTCGGCGACTCCGTCTACACCGTCGGTATCGCCGGCTAACGCATGGATGCGGGGGTGCCCGGCCAGTGCAATGCCCATGGACAATAGACACTCCACATTTCGTCCGCCGCTGCCCGTGCCCCGTAGCGTGACTGTGGTCTCTCCGCCCGAGAGCAATACGCAAGGCGCTTGCACCGGCTGGCCGCGTTCGGCCACTTGCAGCGCAATGCCAGCCAGCACCTTGCCCACGTCGCGCGCCTCGCCTTCCAGAGCGTCACCTAGGATATAGGCTCCGTAGCCCGCTTCGCGCGCCACCTTGGCGGCAGCTTCCAGTGCCATTTGCGGGGCTGCAACCATATGGACGGTATTGCGCGCCAGCCGTGGGTCATCAGGCTTGATGGACTCGCCCTGCCCCGACTCCAGCACAGCACGCACTTCTGCGGGCAGTTCAATGCCATAACGTTTCACAATGGACAAGGCATCTTCACAATGGGTCGGGTCTGCAACCGTGGGGCCAGAGGCAATATTGATGGGGTCATCACCGGGTACATCCGAAATCAACAAGGTCACCACCCGCGCCGGGTGACAGGCCACTGCCAGGCGGCCGCCTTTGATCGCCGACAAGTGACGGCGCACACCATTCATCTCGCTGATGGTGGCGCCCGACTTCAACAGGGCGCGGTTCACCGCTTGTTTGTGCTCTAGCGTCAGGCCTTCGATTGGCAAAGGCAGCAACGACGAACCACCACCGGAGATCAGGCACAAGACCACATCGTCCTCAGTAAGGCCGTGCACCACTTGCAACATGCGTTGGGCGGCAACCAGTCCTGCTGCATCGGGCACCGGGTGCGCGGCCTCCACAATCTCGATGCGCTGGCATGGCACGCCATAGCCATAGCGGGTGACCACCAGGCCCGACAAGGGGCCGCTCCAATGGTCCTCCACCGCACGCGCCATGGCAGCCGAAGCCTTGCCTGCACCAATGACGATGAGTCGCCCCTTACCGAGCGAGTCTGGAGACGGCAAATACGGTGGAACACACAGCGCAGGCTGGGCACTGGCGATGGCGGCATCGAACATGCGGCGCAACAGGTCGCGCGCAGGCGTTGATTCTTGAAGTGAATGGGTAGTCATGGTGTAGGTGCTGGCCAACTAGCGTTTATTGGATGAAAGGCTTGACCCAATCCAAACCGGCGGTTGTCGTGGTGGTGGGTTTGTATTCGCAGCCAATCCAACCACTGTAGCCCAGGCGGTCCAAATGATCGAAGAGAAAAGGAAAGTTGATTTCGCCCGTGCCCGGCTCGTGGCGTCCTGGGTTGTCTGCCAGTTGTATGTGGCCTATGCGCGGCAGATGTTGGGCAAGGGTGGCGGCCAGTTCGCCTTCCATGCGTTGGGCGTGGTAGATGTCGTATTGCAGAAAAGTGTTATCAGCGTTCACCGCATCTAGGATGGACAGCGCCTGCGCAGTTCGGTTGACGTAAAAACCGGGAATGTCAAACGTGTTGATGGGCTCCAGCAGCAGTCGCAGACCCGCATCATTAAATGCCTGCGCGGCAAAGCGCAGATTGGCGACCAACGTGTGCCGCAACACGTCGTCGGGCACACCGTCCAGTGCCTTGCCAGCCAGGCAGTTGAGCTGAATCACCCCTAAGGCCTTCGCATATGCAATGCCCTGCGCGACGTCGGAGCGAAACTCTTCAATTCGATCGGGGTGGCAGGCGATGCCACGCTCACCCGCATCCCAGTCGCCCGCAGGCAGGTTGTGCAACACCAGGTGCAGGCCATGGGCATCCAGTCGTTGGCGAATATCGTGCGCGGGGTAGGCATAGGAAAACTGGAACTCAACCGCCCGAAAACCAGCCAGTGCAGCTAACTCAAAGCGGTCCAGAAACGCAACCTCATTGAACAGCATGGTGAGGTTGGCGGCAAAACGTGGCATGGTGTACTCCAATGGCGGGCCGCATGCAGGCGACCAACACCATGGTAGCGTCACCTTGAGGCAGCGGTTCGGCGGTATGCGTGCAGAGTCAACTAGGCGACGCTTGGTGGAAATGCCGGTGTTAGCATTTCAGTGCCACGACCCGCCAGAAAGAACCCCATGAACCAGGCATTTATTTGCGACGCCATTCGCACCCCCTTTGGCCGTTATGGTGGCGCTTTGAGTAGCGTGCGCACCGATGACCTGGCAGCAGTGCCATTGGCCGCACTGATGGCGCGCAACCCACGTGTCGACTGGGCGGCAGTCACCGATGTCATCTACGGTTGCGTCAACCAGGCAGGTGAAGACAACCGCAACGTGGCCCATATGGCCAGTCTGCTGGCGGGCCTGCCGCTGGAGCTGCCGGGCACCACGGTGAACCGCCTGTGCGGCTCGGGCATGGACGCCGTTGGCACTGCAGCCCGCGCCATTAAATCCGGGGAAGCTACATTAATGATAGCGGGCGGGGTGGAGAGCATGAGCCGCGCGCCCTTTGTGATGGGCAAGGCCGAGAGCGCCTTCAGCCGTGCCGCGCAGATGTATGACACCACGATTGGCTGGCGCTTCGTCAACCCACGCATGAAAGAACGTTACGGCATAGACGCCATGCCCGAGACCGCTGAAAACGTGGCGGCTGAATACAAGATCAGCCGCGAAGACCAGGACAAGATGGCGCTGGCAAGTCAGCTCAAGGCCGTGGCGGCGCAGAAGTCCGGGTTCTTCGACGCCGAGTTAACGCCGGTCAGCATCGCACAAAAAAAAGGTGAAGCCATCGTCGTCAGCAAGGACGAACATCCGCGTGAAACATCGTTCGAAGCACTGGCCAAGCTCAAAGGCGCAGTGCGCACTGATGGCACGGTGACAGCGGGCAATGCCAGCGGCATCAACGACGGTGCGTGCGCCCTGCTGTTAGCCAACGAAGCCGCTGCCCATCAGCATGGCTTGACTCCACGCGCCCGGGTATTGGGTATGGCCACAGCAGGTGTGCCACCGCGCATCATGGGCATTGGCCCGGCCCCCGCTACGCAAAAAGTGCTGGCGCTAACGGGGCTCAGCTTGGCGCAGATGGACGTTATAGAACTCAACGAGGCCTTCGCCGCGCAAGGGCTTGCCGTCATGCGTTTGTTAGGCCTGCAAGACGATGACCCACGTGTGAACCCGAACGGTGGTGCGATTGCCCTAGGCCATCCGTTGGGGGCATCGGGTGCCCGCTTGGTCACCACGGCCGTCAACCAGTTACATAAGACCGGTGGCCGCTATGCGCTGTGCACCATGTGCATTGGTGTGGGCCAGGGTATTGCGGTGGTGATTGAGAGGGTTTAACAAGGCAAAGCGCTACAACCGCCGAGAAATGCAGCACAAAAAAAGCATCTGGCGTTTCCGCAAGATGCTTTTTTCTTTTACCGTATTTGGTGGGCAGTACAAGTTTCGAACTTGTGACCCCTGCAGTGTGAATGCAAGGAATAAAAACTTTTAGGAATTTTGAAAAACTTCATTTCACTCTGTAGCTATAGAAATCAGTCCATTAAAGTCCATAATGGTTCAATTAAGTTTTCCGTACTTTTTCCGTACATTGAAGGAATCACAATGGGCACCAAGATTGATAGCGTTACAGCACGAGACAAGCTGAAACCGAAGCGCGAACCATACTGGCATCGCATCACAAAGGGTTGCTTTCTCGGTTACCGCAAAATGAGCGACGACACCGGTGGCGCATGGGTTATCCGAACGATGGAAGATGACGGGGGCAAGAAGTACAAGTCCCTTGGTAGCTTCCACGAGCTACCCGACCACCTGCGGTTTGACGCTGCGGCAAAGGCCGCTCAAGCATGGCTTAGCCACATTGAAAAGGGCGGCACCCACAAAGAGATCGACGTGAAAGAAGCGTGTGAGCGCCTGATTGCAAAATACCGCCACGACAACCGGGTGAGCGCCGCAATTGACGCAGAAGGCCGCTTCAAGCGCTGGGTATATCCAAACATCAAACTTAGCTCCACGCCGCTTTTGAAACTAACGGCAGGGGCTGTATCGGATTGGCGCAATAAGCTGGCGCGCACACCAGCAATGCACCAAGACAAGAAGGTAATCAGCGAAAAGCCCCGCGCGGCAAGCTCACTCAATCGCGATATGGCCGTACTCAAAACGGCTTTGAACTTGGCCCTCGAAGATGGATACGCGACGACTGCACACGCTTGGTCAACCAAATTGAAGCCAGTCAAAAACGCAACCGGCAGGCGCGAGCTATATCTAGACCCAGACCAACGCCGCGCCTTAATTGCAAATGCTGCGCCCGATGTGGCACTCTTAATTCGCGCCATGTGTTTCTTGCCCTTGCGTCCCGGTGCTGTGGCTGCGTTGACTGTGCGAAGTTTCGACAAGCGACTCGACACTTTGACAATTGGCAAGGATAAAAGCGGCAAAGATCGAAAAATCACATTGCCGAAATCCACCACTGCATTTTTCAATGAACTAACCAAAGACAAGTTACCCAACGCACCGCTATGCGCCCGAACCAATGGCGCGGCATGGGACAAAGACTCATGGAAGCACCCACTCAAGGCTGCTGTGGTCGCTGCAGGTTTACCTGCAGCCGCAACCGCATATTCGATTCGGCACAGCACTATCACCGACCTTATTTCGTTACATCGCTTGGACGCTATGAGCGTGGCCGTTTTATCAGGCACAAGTGTGGCAATGATTGAAAAACACTACCTACACTTGATCGCTGATCGTGCGTCGGCTGCACTGGAATCACTTGCACTTTGACGCGACCAAGAAAGTGCATCTCTTGCAGTCGATCGAAGTGACAGTCATCCAAAAAAGCCAGTTTAATTGAATTGAAAACCGCTTTGTTATGAAAAATATGTCTTTAAAAAACAGGGGTTTACCTATTGCAGGACGCAAATAAACTCCAATAAATCCAAAACTCAGTTATGATCCCAAGGTATAACAGCCTCCCCAGAAAGCTTTCTTAGCGCTAATTACCATCATCACTGTCGCTCACGATGACCACAAGGGTGTCCCGGCGATCAAATTTTCAAGCCACGTTTAGCGTGGCTTTTTGGGTGGAGGGTTAAGCACGCCACCAAAGTTTGAACATGCCACCTACAGGGTGGCTTTCTAGGTGAAAGACATTGCTGCAGCCAATAAGCAGATTTTTATCTCCTTGCGGAGACTAAATCGCGGCAAAAAATTTCAAATTTTCAAGCCACCCAATGAGGTGGCTTTTTGCATTCTGGTCACATCACAAATGTAACCGCACCACTTACCCGTTAACGCGGGTTTCACCGAGCCGACTTCCTTAACTGAGAGTCGGCTTTTTTTATGCCCGCACGGTTTGCGCCCTGCGGGTTTTTTTACGTCTGAAAGAAAACCCAATCATGGGAAACATCATCGTCAAGCTGCCTGAAGTCCTTTCCATCACCAAGAAAAGCCGTAGTGCAGTATTTGCAGACATCAAGCGTGGCACATTCCCCTCGCCGATCCGGCTGGGCGTGCGTTCGGTGGGTTGGACAATTGAATCAATCGATCGCTGGATCGCGGAGCGGGTCGCCGAAAGCAAGGGAGCTCTCTAACATGGCCCGCCTCGATTACACCCCCGTCCAGTTGGCCGATTGCGGCGACAACAAAACTTCAAGCAACGCATTGATCCCCGCACAGATCGAAGCCGAGCCACTTACGTTGACCACCAGCACTAATGAAGCAAGGGTAGACAGCCGCGTTCTGGCCCGGAGAATGGGGGTGAAATCACGGGCGTCATTCGCTCTGATAGAACGCTACGCCGACACATTCAAGTCGTATGGCCAACTGACATTTAAAAAGGCAGTTGGTGAGCGGCTTCAAGGTGGCGGTAATGCCGAACGCTATGCCATGCTAAACGAAGACCAATCGCTGTTTTTACTAGCACTATCTCGCAACAGCCAGCGCGTGGTCGCCCTCAAGGCGCGATTGGTCAAAGCCTTTGGCGAAGCAAGAAGGGCACGCGATATGCACCGCACGGAGTACCTGCCTAGCTATCACCAGTTGCACGATCAGATTCATACGCTAGCGATTGGCTCTGAGAACGAAGCTCGAGTGCACATGAATGTGAACAAGCTGCTGAACAAGGCTGCAGGCATCGAGTCCGGAACGAGAGCGACGGCATCGCTGCCAAATCAATCAATGCTTGTTGTCGCTCAATTATTGGTAACCCGTGCCATGCAGGGCGCACCCGATCACCGCGTTGGATACCAACTTGCCAAATCGGCGTTGGAGCCTCTACTAGCGCTTACGTCAGGCTCATTGCAGGCGGTTAGTCTCGATGGCTAACGGTCGCAACAAGGGCACCAAGGGTGATTCAGGGCGGGATGGGACGGCTTTCGTTGCATTGCCTTTGGTTGTGCTCGATTCCCCTGCTTATGCTGCGTTGTCACATCCAGCACGGGCTTTGCTGATCGAAGTTGCCCGTCAGTTTGTGAAAGACAACAATGGGCGGATGTTGTTGTCGCTTGCATACCTTAGCAAGCGCGGTTGGAAAAGTTCTGACGTTATAACCAGAGCGAAGCGAGAGTTGCAGGCCGCTGGCTTCATCTTCGAAACTGTCATGGGACATCGCCCAAACAAGGCCAGCTGGTATGCCGTCACATGGCGAACTCTGGACAAGCTCCAAGGCTATGATGAAGGCGCGACGGCCAGCTTTGTCCGTGGGGCGTACACGTCCGCTGCATTGAAGCTGCAACCCACCAGAGAGCAACTTTACGAAAAATGGCGTGGTGCTGGGGCTGGCGGTACTGGCAAAGCAACGACCACCAACAAAAAACCAGCAGAGAAAAATGCATCGCTTACACCCGTTTACGGCGTAGAAGGCACGCCCATTGCACCGTCTGGCGGAGTAGAGACAAATCCCGTTGCACCGTCTAGCGGCGCTATGGACCCTGATTTTGTCACTCTCTCTACGCCGTCTCACGGAAACCATCTAGAGATGCCATCTGCTGCAGTCAGCGCAGTCTCGGCAGACCACAGCAAGGGCAACTACGACGAAGCAACCGAGCAGCTTGATGTTGTCCGAGTTCGTGAGTCCGAAATTGACGCGAGCTTGTACGACGTGACGACGGGCGAATTTTTCAAGCTACCACCAAAACCAGCCCGGCGACAAAAGCAAATTGCGGACGAGTGGGTTGTGAAGGGACTATCAGATATCCAAAGTCAGCGGAAGGCAGTATGAGCAGAACCAATATTGAGCGCTTGCAGCGTTACCGCCAGAAAAACCAGCGCTGGGACTACTATCCATCACCTGACGTTGCCGACATCATCTCCCATTACCAAGGCACTGGCCCTGAGAAGTGTCTAGCCGGTGTCATCGACGGACTGGTCCGTGTTGCACACAGAGCGATAGTTTCCGGAAACAAGGGACAGCCCAAGTGAAAACACGCAGCTTCAGGCCACCAGCCACCTGTGGAAACTGTTCACAGCGGCCACAGTTGGGCGAGACCTTGCTTCAGAGCGGAGGTGTATGGATCTGCGGCCAGTGCCTGATTGATGAGGCCGCTACGGTCAATGGCGGCGTACTGGAGAAGGTGGCGACCCGATCCATCGCAGCAGAACGCAGCAACGCCCTTTCTAAGCGCGCCAGAGCCGCTGGAGATGTGGAGGCAGCCCAAACCTCATCCAGTCACGCCGCACGTCACCAAGCGGCTGTAAGGGCCATGCATGACCGTGGCACGCAGCAGGCGAGGTCTGTGAGGATCGTCAACACTGAAGCGATCCCTGCCGAAAAAGGCTATCTCAGGGATACCCTTTCAGACCCAGATATTGCGGCGATTGAATCGAGCGTGACGCGCGGTGAGCTATTGATGGGTAACGACATCCTTGCCCTTGGCGTGGATGTTTCCAATACCGTCCGGGCCGCAAACACGGCAGAGAAGCTTCTTGCCCATGAAATTGCGTTGGCGCACAAGGTCGCTATGACGCAGGCAAAAAAGGCAGAGAACGAACGAGACCCGCATCTGGAAGTTAAGCGGCTTCAACTATCGGCCCGGATGATGGCGACGGTGCAGCAGGGGGTGTTGGCACTGCAGAAGCTCAAGACTGGTGGCACTCAAAGTGTTGTGGTGCAGCACGTCCATGTGGAGGCTGGTGGGCAGGCGGTGGTGGGCAACTTGCAGCATAGGCAATCGTGAACCTGCCACGCAGTTAGAAGACTCCTTCGGAGACTTCCATGCAGGCGTTGAAGACTTCCTGCGGAAGACTTATATGCGGATTATCTGGGTGATTTATCCACACCACCTTTTCAGATCAGCTGCCCGTCTTCGAGCACCTCTCGGCGTTCATTCAAATGGGCGTTGGGGTCTTCCATTGGCTTGTCATAAAAGATCCGTGCGTCATCTTTAAAAGCCTGCTTCAATCGGACCGAGAGTTGGATGCCAATGAAGTGAAAGCGCTTCCAATCGAACGGTCCGAGCCCGTGCTCGAAGTCGTATGCGTCTCGTGTGTATACACGGTACCAGTCCTCAAAATCCTCCATGAGTTTTCTTGGAAACTTCCTGAGTAAACCTCGGTGTTGCGTTTGGGGAACTCCTCCCTGAAGCGAATCAGTGCCCAAATAGTTGACCCAATACCACGCGCCTCCGTGATCTGGATAGATGGTGATGTGTGGTTTGATAACCTGTGGCTTGACGTTATGAGTCATATTTTTTGTATTACTCCATTGAATGTGTCGGCTGTGAACCGTGGATGCGCCCATGGGAAGAAGACTCCTTCGGAGACTTCCGTGTATGCCTTGAAGACTTCCGCAGGAAGACTTGATATGCAGCCGCACAAATTGCCTAGCTACGCTCGCTTGCTGGCGAAAGAGCCTTCCATTTTTTCAAAAGTTTCGTTGTTTTGGCGTGTCGATCACTTTCGTATGCGTTTGCATACTGCATTGCGGTGAACCCGGCCAGAGATTTGAGTTCCTTATCGGCACCTTTCGTCAGCAGCAAGCTGACTACGTCAAACCTACCGTTCTCAGCCGCAAACATTAGTGCAGTCGCACTTTGGGAGTCGGTCTCGTTAATTTCGATACCACTTTCAATCAGCGTTGCAACACGCTCTAAGTCGCCGGAGGCTGCCGATTTCATCAGTTCCGAAACACCATCCATCTCAACTTTCAAGGGGTAGTTGGACGGCGGCTTTACAAGTAAATTCCAAACTCGTTCTATCCACACTAAGAGAAACCAACCAACGACCAGCAAGATTCCACCAAGAGCGCCAACAGCGGCCTTGTCGAAGAATTTATTGCTTTCGCCTGCAAGTGCGACAAACGAAGTCGCCATCAAGAAAATGAAAACAAAAAGTCTCATATCAAATATCCTTGTAGTTAGTTCACGTTTGCCTAATCCGGTGTTAGCCGCCGCGCATTCACTCATCGCGCTTGTCCATCCCAAAAACTTTGATGGCTTCTTCGATAGTTTGCCGATGAAGCTTGAGAACCGGCGCAATGGTGCCGCTCGTATCTTTGGCATATCCACCTGCCAGATTCATAACTATCGGCACATCATTCTGGCGAGCAGCAGTAAAAATGCCAGAGTCACGCTCCCGCATTTGTGCAGTTGATAGCAGTCCAGCCCCAAAGGGGTCGCCGCTCCAAAGGTCGGCACCCGCCTGAAACAGCACAAGGTCTGGTCTAACCTTCATGTCAGTCACCACATACTCGTACAAGCGTGCTGGGTAAGCCATGCGCAGGCAACTCTTGGTGTCGTCGTAGTGTTTGCTGCGCGTGACGTTAAACAGCCAATCTTGTGCACCGGCAGCTTTGATGCAGGAGTCAGTGCCGTCCCCATAGTGCCCGTCAAAATCGAGAATTAGGACAGTCTTCACCAGCCCCAATTTCTTCAGTTTCAACGCCGTGATGACCAAACCGTTGAACGTGCAGAACCCGCCGCCAAAGCCATAGCAGGCGTGGTGGAACCCTGACGTTGGTGACACTGCTATTCCGTTGGTCAGTGCGTGCTTTGCTGCTGCGAACATGGAGCCAGTGGTGTAAAGAAGTGACGCGGCCACTTCAGCGCTCTTGTTGCCGAAGCCGTTCTCCTCCCGGCGGGCGAGAACCGCGTCCACATAGGCGCGGTCATGCGCCAGTTTGATGTCATCCGGCGCAAGCGGGTCGAACGACTCAATCTGGATGTGCGGGGCAATGTGGGGCTGTGCCTGCCAATCGGCAACCACTTGCCGTGGTTTTCCAGCTGAAGGCGAATACGACTCGTTGGAAGCGCAGGATTGTTCAGGGCGGTAGAAAACTGGAATCATGTTGTACCTCTTTATCGAATTTGTTGGGTTGGTTTATTCGTGCTGAGTGGCGTGCAGCGCCCTTTGCAAGGCATTGGCAATGGCTTCAGCCCCAGCCCTGTCCAATGTCGTTTGCAACACCGTGCGCCATTCGTCCGGGAACCGAGCGCTGGAATAGTTGCTCGCAATTTCCACATTGAAATGGCCTTGCGGCCTCTCCAGAGGAGTGACCTCAATGGCGAGGGTGTAGTCGCCTGCATTGGTAACGATCGTTCTCATGATTTTTCCTTCGATTGGTTAGATGACGGTGAAAATTCCTTCAGCAGGGAAGCTGAAGATTTGAGGGTGCTCAATAAGTGCCGTGGCAACTGGGTATTGCTTGGGCCTAGTGCGCTCGCCAATGCCCAGCCGGAGCTGTGAGCCTTGAACTCTGCAGTGGCAATGGGCAAAGCGCCACGCTTTACGGAAAATATCAAGCTCCTTCCTGTAATACAGCGCTTGGCGTAGTCGCCTACACAGTGCCGCATACGCTTTCCCTCCTGCCATAGTTCATAAGCGTTCCGCAGAGCGACGAGCTTGTAAGCGCCAATCTGTCGCTCAGCGAAGGGCACAACCCACTTGGCGTGGCTGGCGTTCGCCTTCGCCTCCATTTCGGCAACCCAAGCCTGCGCCTTGGCAACTAGCAAGTCCATGCCTTGCTGTCGTTGTGTGCGTGTCAGCGGTTTCATATGGCTGGAGCACAGCCAGTCCAAAACCGGTAGCAGCCGATCATCTTTCAAATCCTGAATGCCTAACTGGTTGCCGTGGTACAGGCGCACTACGTGAGCAAGGTTGACGATGAAGTGGTCATCGTTCATTGCCCTCCTGTAGGTGTTGCGCCGTCTTGCGGACGTGCCGTAAAGACTGTACGCGGAAGCCAGCAGCCACCGGGGTTGAAAGCCGTGCAGTCCGATTGAGTCTCGCACCAGTAGATAGTCAAGAACCGCTTCGCACAAATTGCCGTGGTAGAACTCATAGACAAAGTTGAAGTCACTGTTGCGCATGGTGAGTGCCATGCGCCAACCCTGTTCGGAGAGCCCGGCATCACGCAGGTAGGTTTTCAGTCGAGACAGTGGTTCGCCATATTTTGGAAAGTGCTTGCAGGCTATGCACAAGGCATACAAGGGCAGTGTGTTTGGCGACTCACGCAAGACTTGACCGAGCTCAGCTTTGTTCCTCTGCGCGTGGTTGTACTGCTGCGCTGTCAGCGAGCCTGAGAATCCAAAGGGCGCGATGGTGTTTCGTGCAATTTCTACAACCGTGGCATCGAGGCATAGTTCTTGGCGAATCCGCACCAACATCCAGTCCACATCGGCTTCGGCCTTGAGCTTGCGGGCAAACAAGTCAAACTGCCACTGCGCAAATTCTTGAGCATCTCGAATATTGGCTCCGCTGTGCTGCGCAATTTCAAATTTGGCGAGTTCTGAAAGACCGTCGATCCACGCTTTGACATAGTAGGCACCGTCCAGTGCAATCGTTCCTGCCGGAACGGGTACCAACGTCGCGCCTAGATCCTGCCTGAATTCCCATGTGTAGCTTGCTATACAGCCATTGGGAAAGAACACAAAGACGTTTTGCCCCAAAATTTGTACTGCCCGTAATCCGCACTTCAGCCAAACTGTTTCCACGGGCTCTCGAACTTGACGCAATAGTCGGCTCCAGTGGTGTTGGATCACATTGCGACCGCAGACACCCGCCAAAGCATTTGGAATCTTTTCTAAGATTTTTTGTCCATCCGGAACCCAGCCAGAGGCGTATGTGACCAATGCACCAATGTCTAAACCGATGCCAAATGCCGGGCAGAACGCTTGGTGCAATTCTTGTCGGAGCAGGTCGAAATTGAATTTGACTTCTAGTGAAACCATTTTTGATTCCTATTCAAATGGGGATTAACGATTTGGGGCGACTCCCTGTGAGTGCTTGGTAGGCGGGCCCCGTGTTCACACAGGGCTTACCTGCCACCACTGCCCGGAATAATTCCTTTAGCAAGTAGTTCATCTACGAACTCTTCGTACACCGGAATGCGATATCGCGACTCGTTGCCGTGGGCAATCCGTCGTATGGTGTCCACCAGCCGCCGTTGCTGGATGAGCATTTCTTGTCGCCGGAATCGGAAGTTCAATACTTCATCGCGTTTGCTCCGGTCAATCGTCTTGTCAAAGTTGATTGGATGAGGGCAAGACCACAGGATGTGGTTCGGTTCATGTGTCACAACAACGTTGTCACACAGGCCAATGCAGCCTGCTACACCACATCCACACGTGAATAGTGCTTCCCTATGGGAATCCCCGCCAAGCGGCTCGTGTGCGCTGTAGAGCAGCGTCGGCAGATCGATGGCTGCCTTCGGTGCCAGCCGCTGTCCGTCAATCCACGCTTCAAGACCAATGCCAATGAAGCCACGCATGTCGTAGTAGAACTGGAAGCTTTCGTGGTTGTCTGCACCATTCAAATCGAGCCGTCTCGCCCGTAGTTCTATCTTGTTGACGGGCTTCTGAATGTGTTTAGTTTTCATGGATACAGGTACTCCCTTATTGCGCTCCATTCGGATAGTTCATGTAAGGTTGCGCTGTGGGGCGATATAAGGCATGTGTCCAAATTGGTACCGGCTGCTTCACGTAGCAATTCAATGTATTGACGTACTTGAAAGGCGAGCTCGGTGCGCAGAAACCGCATGCGGCGCGGAGTAGAGTTCTGAAGCCAGCGTTGCGCGTCCCCTACGCCATAGGCACCTGCCAGTGGCGAGCGAAACGACCAGTAGACATATTTGCCTTGATGGTGAACTTGCATCCCGTCCAATATTGCAGCGCACCGGCACTGCCACATCCACAGGTGAAAAAGTCGCTCCGATACGGCTTTTTCCTTGGCCGGATACTTCGGGCCAGTGCGGCAATGTCCACAGCGTGCTTCGGCTCCATGCGTACTCTATCGACCCAAATTTCCGCTCCAAACCAAATTTTTCCAAATTCGTCTGGAACCGCTCGCACGGTTCCGTCTGCTACTTTGGTGTGAGGTCCATGCAGTACGCAAAGCAGTTCTAGCTTGTTGATTTTTTTCATGTCGCCATCTCCTTTAGTTCGGGCAGGCTTTCCAACGTCTCCATCAATGTTTGTGAACCATCGCCTCGAATCGGTCTGAGAACTGCGTCCGGTACAGGGCCTTCCTTGCGGTAGTAGTTCTTTCCGCGATACACCCACTTTTGGTAGCGCGAGCAACGAACAATCCACACCAACATGTCGTCGGGGTAGCGCAACTCTCCAGTCCGGTCACAGAGCCGCAAAACTTCCACAATGGCACCCAAGTTGTTGCTTTGCTCAGCCCTTATGACGATGGCGATTTCGCCCGGCCTGCAATTCGGTTTGACTTTCATTGGGTAACCTCCCAAGGCGCTTTGTCATAGCCGGGGAGCAGTTGGACTGCCTTGCGCTGGATTTCATGCAAGAGCTTGCTGGCGAGGCTTTCATCCCATGCAGGGTGTTCGCAGCTTTGGTACGCCAAACAATCGCAAGCTTTAATCACCTCGATGGGCTGGAGATCCGGGGCGAAGGGGTCATAGACGATGGCGTCGTCCTCATCGCTCAAGCCATAGCGGTAGTTGACGGACCTGATGTTTTCGGTGAACAAGATTTCCGCGACTCTTTGCTCATTGCCCGGAACGGCCAAGGAGGTAGAGGGGTTACCGTGGGTAACACGGAGGTTGTTTTTGCAGGCGAAGCGGACGATGGCATTGATGTGCCTGTCGCAACAGATGAACGCTGACATACGATTCCTTTCGGTGAAAGAGAACACCCGTTTGTACGGGCCGTGGTTTGGACTCCACTACATAGGCCTCTGTTACAGAGGCCTATGTAGTGAATTCCTGTCTGCCCAGAATCACTTACGCGTAGGGCGCTGGGCGTAACCCCAGCCAGCATTGATGAGCGAATCAAACCGCCGCTGACCGACCGTATCGAGGGCCGTTCTCGCTGCTGGTGTGAAGCTGGTTTCCCAGTCACTGACCTGTCGGTCTCAGCGCCAGACTTGTTTGGGGTCTGGCACCCAGCCTGTTTCGCCCGGAGGCTTTGGCATAGCTCGATGGCTATTGAAGAAATGGACGGACGTAGTTCGTCAGGCCATAGCAAAGCCGGGTCCTGTACGGACGTAGCTGTGCTATCGCAGCGAATGGCAGCGAAGTGCGCTAACGCTTGATTAGCGCTTCAGAACGGTGGGTCTATCGCCAGTGGCGAGTGGGGTGCAGCGGTTTGCTGTGCATGGAAGCTCTCCTAAGTCATTACCAAAAATGGCTTTCGGTTACCCGAAGAGCCGCGTCTTTAGCCAGCATTTATGAGTCGCCCCGGCAATCTGTCGATCAAATCCGGCGACGGTCTGCGAACAGACCCAAAAACAAAAAAAGCCCGCGTGGATCAACCAAAGCGGGCTTGGCGCTTTAGCTGAATATTTAACGTGCCCGCAAGCTGAATAAATCAAATCGGCACATCGCAATTCTAATTCGAGGCTCTAAAAAGTCAACACACTGTCAGCCATCGACTCAATGTGCGTCGAACAAGTTGTCAGTCTTTGTGAAGCCGTCGAACTTCCGAGAGAACACTACTTCGGTAGCCGCTGCAGCCCGGGAAAATGCGCTCCGCTTTGCTGCTACAGATGTCTCGTCATAACCCAAGGTGTTGCCTTGCTGGATAGCCAAGCTGTCCGCCAAACCCCTGACCGAGCTCATGGGGCCAACCAGAGCGAAGGTCCAATGGTCGGTCGCCTCCAGCCTTTCAATCAAGCCCTTGATCATTTGGGCCGTGTAGATTCGTGATGCATTCTCTTCGCCGTCGGTAAATACGGTAATCAGATTGGCGGTACCGGCACCGTGAATGTGCGGTGTTTCAAGCAAGGCGGCGATGGTGCAGCCAATGGCATCGAGCAACGCAGTATTGCCATCAGGTCGGTAAGTCTCTTCTGTCAGGTACATGATGCTGTCCATGGAACCCGCTACACAGCCTATGTCTACCGTGCTGGCAAACTGCACGGATGTGTAAGTCGTTTGACCAACACCTTTAGCGCCTCTTTGGACGGCACCAATTTGCTCGTTGTAGCCTTCAATCGTGGATTCAATTCCCCGAGCCATAGAGCCTGAGCGGTCTAGTACAAATGCCACATTGGTGAGCGGTTCAGCTTGGCTCTCCTGCTCGTGCAAGTTCTTGTAATAGCTGGCAGGCTTTGCCAACAAGTCATGGATAGATTTCGGAATAAATGGGTTCACGTGCCTCTCCTGATAAATGTGAAGAAATTGCTCAGACTGACTATTCGGCAGAGTCCTTAGGCTTGGTGGCGCTTTGCAGGCTTTCCTTTCTCTTTTCAAAAAAATCCTGAATAGGGTTGGACGCAGCAGCTTTTGAAACTGCAGTGCTAGATGGCATCTTTCGGCTGAAGGAAGGCAACTCCAATGGCGGCGCTGCAAATGACTTCAGCCCGTTTTCAAGCAAGCCGGAAGCGGCGTCAGACGCACTGACACCGTGTTGTTTGGCAAGCTCGACGACCTGTTCCCACGTTTCGGTTGTGACCAACACTTCCTTGCGCAGGTAGCCAGAGGCTTCCTGCCGCTTACGGAATGCATCAACTTTTTCAGAGGTGGAGTCGTAGAGCCGAGGACGGCCAGTAGGCTTTTTATTCATGGCAATATTTTGGTTACCGGAAACGTATTGTATAGTTACCGGAAACCAAAGTCAAGCGATTCAATTTTGCGGTCGTTAGGCCTCTGGAACGTCAGATCGTTCGCTGAAGGTTGCTCGCAAAGGCACTGGCTAGAACAGCTATAAGATTTGGGTACTAAGGGCGAGAACGGAGTAAATATGGGATTGGAAATAGAAAAAGGCAAGCCAGCGGGAGTGTTTCTCCTGCTATCAGCCGCTGTAGTCAGGCCCTAGTTAAGTTGGGCCTCGAGTCTCAAAGGCGTAAGAGTATTTATGTGCTTCTAAATGGACCCGAAATACAGCGTAACTTCAGTGATTCGCACGTTCTTGTTGATGGTGCAACGCAGCCCGGCTCGGACCAATTCGTATAGAGGACCCAGCTATTTCAAAACCGTAATGCCCCGATACTAAAAAAGGTGATTTTAATGAGCGACGACGAGTGGGAAGGGTTCTATACGCTGGGATATTTTGTTCGCAAGGCGTGGGCGTTCTTCACTGGTGGTGTCGGCGGATATGTTGTTTTAGCTTTGATTGGTGCATTGTTTTATCTCTTCTTGTCGTATCAAAAAATTGATCTTGGAGATGTGCCTATTAGTGCGCTTGTTTTTTCAGTTTTTGCAGGAATGTTTATTGGACCACTAGGTCTATTCTTGATGAACTTTGTTTGTGCCTTAGCCGACGTCTTCTCGTTGGCGATACTTGGAAAAATTTATGGGAACGTTGATCCCAAAAAGATAACCCACCAAATTTTGAATTTGTTAATCAACATCGCGATGATCGGAGTCGTATCCATTCTTTCATTTTTTGGCGACAGTGAAGCGCCATTTATCCCTTGAACGAATCAACGTTAGCTTCACCAAACGACCGGCGGCTGTATGAGGCGGCGGAGGATGCGGCCAGAGCTGACAAGCGCGGTCTGTGGCGTGATGCTGACCCAATACCACCTTGGGAGTTCAGGCACGGCAAGCCAAAGCTTTGAGACATTCGCTATTATTTTGATAGCTTCTTACGCAAATTCCACGGGGGCTAGAGGGCTAAAAGGCATATAAACACGGGCGGCAGCACTGTCCACCACCATCGCGGTCATGCTGGTCACAATGCCGATTGAATGGCGCTTTGCGCTGTGGGCACTGCAACCAACATCACCACTCTCTATTACGGGAGTCTGTGGTTCAGTCAGTGCCAACGGCTTCGCCATTGACAAGCTGCACAAGGCTGTCGCGTAGCACTCGCACACTACGGCCACCCGCTTCGCTTTTACATAACGCCCTGTTTTGTGAAGTAGTCACCAGTCACTGCGCTAAAGCTTCGTTTGTGTTGCCTACCGCTTGCGCGCCCTGCGGGTTTACAAAACCGGCGTTATGCAAAGTGGCCTTCGTTGGTCATGTGGCTGGCCTGCATGGTGGCATCAGTCAGGCGCTGCGCGCATTCACCTAGTCATTGGCCTACGGCCAATCATGGCAACTGCCCCCCTGCCCCCCCCAAAGGGGGGGAAACCCCAAGCCATCGTCGCTACTTAGGCACTCTATCGCCTGTTGCGCCGCATCGCGCACAACAACGCTTGCTCCCGTTTGCCGCCAACGCTCAAAAGAAGTGTTTTCCGTACTTTATCCGTACCGACATAAAAAAAGCACCGAGCGTTTCCGCTAAGTGCTTGATTTGTAACCAAAATTTGGTGGGCAGTACAAGTTTCGAACTTGTGACCCCTGCAGTGTGAATGCAGTGCTCTACCCCTGAGCTAACCGCCCTGATTATTCATCAGAATAGCCTCGAATTATACAACAGGCTTTAGACCTGCTTTCGCCAAACCGTTTTGCCGCCGCTTGACTTATCGATTTGGCCCAGCACGTCGTCGTGTGCAGCCAGCTCCTGGGCATTAGCGGCAACTACTGGCAATTCAAACCCGCGCAGATCAACCTGCACAATTTTGACGCCGGTTTCATGGGCCGAACCCACTTCCATCAACAGCGCATCTTGGCCGCGGGTCATGTTGATATAAACATCTGCCAACAACTCAGCGTCCAGCAGGGCACCATGCAAGGTGCGCCCAGAATTGTCTACCTCCAGGCGATCGCACAGGGCGTCAAGGCTGTTGCGTTTGCCTGGGAACATCTCCTTGGCCATGACCAGGGTGTCGGTCACCGAATTGACGTATTTTTTGAACGGCTGGTATCCGGCTCGCACCAACTCCGCATCCAAAAAGGAGAGATCAAATGGCGCGTTGTGGGCGATGATTTCCGCACCGGCCACATAGTCCAGCAACTCCTTGGCAATGGCCGAAAACCTGGGCTTGTCGCTCAAAAATTCGGTAGTTAAACCGTGGACGCGCAATGCGCCTTCTTCACTGTCCCGCTCGGGGTTCAGGTAGAAATGAAGGTTGCTGCCGGTCAGCTTTCGGTTGACCAGTTCCACGCACCCGATTTCGACCATGCGGTCCGGGTTTTGTGCGAGGTTGGCGTTGAAACCGGTGGTTTCGGTATCGAGAAAAATTTGACGCATGGCTGTTCCCGAATTCTTGGCTTTCAGTGATTTTCTTTGGCATGGTTGATCGAGTACTTGGGTATCTCCACCACCACATCCTTCTGGGCCAGGATAGCTTGGCAACTCAGACGGGAGTTGGGCTCCAGCCCCCAAGCGCGGTCCAGCAAATCTTCTTCGGTTTCGTCCAATTCATTGAGCGTCGCAAAACCTTCGCGCACGATGACGTGGCAGGTGGTGCAGGCAGCGCTCATGTCGCAGGCGTGCTCGATGTTGATTTTGTTGTCGAGCAGGGCTTCGCAAATCGAGGTGCCGGCAGGGGCACTCACTTCAGCGCCTTGCGGACAGTACTCGGGGTGCGGCAGGATTTTGATGATGGGCATATTAGATAGATTCAATATTCTTACCTTCTAGCGCCTGGGCTATGCCCTTATTCATGCGCAGGGCGGCAAAATTTTCGGTGGCTTGGGCCAAGTTTTTGCTCAAGGCTTCGATACCGGCGGCATCCGTACCCGAGCGGCCATCAGCCAGGGCCCGCATGGCGGCGTCTATGTCGGCGCGCTCTTGGGCGTCCAGCAGATCGGAATCGGCATCCAGCGCACTCTGGATCGCCAGCAACAGGCGATCGGCATCCACTTGGGCTTCGACAATGGCGCGGGTGCGAATGTCCTGCTCGGCGGTGGAAAAGCTGTCTTGCAGCATCTGCGCAATCTGCGAGTCGCTCAAACCGTAGGAAGGTTTGACGTTGATGTCGGCCTGCACACCGCTAACCTGCTCATGTGCAGCCACGTTGAGCAAACCATCGGCGTCAACGGTGAAGGTCACCCGAATACGCGCGGCACCTGCGGCCATGGGGGGAATGCCGCGCAACTCAAAACGCGCCAGGCTGCGGCAATCGCTCACCAGGTCGCGCTCGCCCTGCACCACATGCAGGGCCAAGGCCGTCTGGCCATCCTTGTAGGTCGTGAAGTCCTGCGCCATGGCGGTGGGTATCGTCTGGTTGCGCGGCACGATTCGCTCCACCAGGCCGCCCATGGTCTCGACACCCAGTGATAGGGGAATCACGTCCAGCAGGAGCAAGTCACCGGTCGTATTATTGCCCGCGAGTTGGTTGGCCTGGATGGAAGCACCCAGCGCGACCACTTCGTCCGGGTTGAGGTTGTTCAACGGTGCGCGCTCAAAA
>JBKJJC010000369.1:0-29176 GCA_046598245.1 Rhodoferax sp. | reverse complement strand
TCCTTTTGCGCGTGGCTGAGTTGGCTGAAATCGGGTAGGCTTGGCATCGAACCCGATTGTCGCTCACTATTTCATAGCAAACGTGAATTTGACATCATTGGGACCTGAGTAGTTACGCGTTATATGGAAAATTAGCCTGTAGCCCCCGCGGAATATACTTATATTGCTATATTTTCTATAGCATTTCTATAGACTTGGCATAAACGGCACGCGCCAGACAACCGGGCGCTGGCGTACAAAAGCCTGGTCTACCGCGTCTTCGGCCGCGCGCAGAGCGGCCGGGTCGGCGCCACCTGGGCGCAGGCGAATGTCCAGATAATCCAGCACGGCCTTCCACTGGGGCTGCGGTCCACCCAGGCGGGCGAACATGGCCTTGCTCTGTGCAACCGATTGGGCTGCGGCAGCGGCATCAAACTCCACTTCGTACACCGCGCGCTGCAGCCACAGCGTGGCACGGCGGGGGCTGTCACCCTCCAGCGATTTTTCGTACAGCGCAAAACGGTCCTGCAGCAACTGCACGGCCTGACGGGCGTCGCCGCGCAGATAGGTCGTTAGCGCTGCGCTGCGGTTGACTTGGGCTGCGCGTTCCGGATTGGAATTGTTCATCTGGGCCAGATCCGCACGTGCTAACTTTTGCGCACTTTCAGCCAGGTCCAGCGAGCCAGAACCCGCTGCTGCGTCGGATAGCTGGCGGTAAAACTCAGCCCGTTCGGCTCCAGCATGGGGTAAGGTTTTTGGTGCGACTGCCAGCATGCGTTCCAAACGTGCGCCGGCGGCGGATTGCGACACCATGCCACGCCGAATCTCCTGGCTCAGCAGGTCAAGCTCCGTTCGCAACAGCGTGTCTGCCGCGCCAGGAAGGGCTTGAAGCCGGGTCAATAAGCCCTGGTTGATGGCCATGCAATCCGCAAAACGACCGGTCTCGCAGGCCAGACTTTGCAGTTTGTCGGTGAACTGAATCGCCAGCGGACTGTCTTTACCCAGCAGCGTATCCATTTCAGCAACCACCTTTTCCAGACGGCCTTGTGTTCCGTCGTAGCGTCCTAGCCGTATGCGCATGGCCTCCAGGTTCGCCCGCATGATCAGCGCGTTGCGCACCTGTTGACCGCCCAAAAGGGCTAGGGCCGGCAGGTCGGACTCTATGGTGCTGAGCGTGTCCAGCCCCTCGCGCCACAGGCCCTGCTGTATCAACAAAATGGCGGTGTCGTTGACCACGTCGACGCGTTTGGCCAGGGAGTTGGGGAACAGCTGGGTCATGATCGCCGCGCCCTCCAGCATGCGCGCTTTGGCTTCCTGCATGCGCCCCACACCGGCCAGGCTGCCGCTCAGGCCCTGCACCAACTGGCCATAGGCTTCGCTGCGCGGGCCGTAGCGGCGCGCAAACACCGGCAGCAGTTGTTCGTCGATGGCCAGCGCCTCCTGGTAGCGGTTTAGGCGGCGCATGAGTTGGGCGGATTGCTTCTGCGCGTCCAGCGCAGCATCGGAGTCGGCAGGACCGGTTTGCACCAGCAGCGCGTGCAATTGCTGCAGCTGCACCAGTGCCACGCCGGTGCGGTTCAGTGCGTCGCTGGTATCAGCCAGCCGTTTCAGCAGCATGGCGTGGGTTTTGGGGTCGTCGGCAAATTGTTTGCCCAGGTCTTTTTCGGATTGCTCCAGCAGCGTCAGCACCGACGGCCACTTGCCGCCATGGTTGTCCGGGCTGGCGCTTTGGATCAGCTCACCCAGGTAGTCGGCCACCTTGGTGGCACGCTGGGCCTCTGCATTGGCCCGCTCGGCCTGCCACAGCGCGACCACCAGGCCGGTGCTGACCGCCAGGAATGCGACCGATGCCAGCACCGCCACCAGGCGGTTGCGCCGCAGCCACAGACGGGTTTTGTAGTGCCAGTTGCCGCGCCGCGCGTCCACCGGCAGGCTGTGCATCCACCGCTCCAGGTCGGCGGCAAAGGCGCTCACCGTGGGGTAGCGGTCGGCCGGTTTTTTGCGCAACGCCTTGGCGACGATGGCATCCAGATCACCCTGGGCACGCGCAGCGTCCGCGGGCCTACCAGCCACTGACGACGGTGGGCCTTGCAGCGCCCGGGCGATAGACTTGGCCTCGGTGTGCACGATGGCGTGCTCCAGCGCCGTGCGGTTCTCACCGGCAAAGGGCATCAGGCCGGTGACCAATTCAAACGCCAACACCCCTAGCGAGAACACGTCGGCCGCCACGCCAGTGGCCTCACCGGTGATCTGCTCGGGTGCGCAGTAGCCCAGCGTGAAGCCACGCCCAGTGATATGGGTCAGCGCGGTCGACGCATCCGGGTCCACGGCGTCCATCAGCTTGGCGATGCCAAAGTCCAGCAAGGCGGGCTCGCCGGATGGACCCACCATCACGTTGGAGGGTTTGATGTCGCGGTGCACGATCAGCTGGCCGTGCGCGTATTCGGTGGCACGGCACACCTGCAGTAGCAGGCCCATGCGTTGCGCCAATTGCGGCGCATGCGCACCTGCCCAGTCGGTGATGGGCACGCCATCGATGTACTCCATCACCAGGTAGGGTTCGCCCTGGTGTGTGCCCGCGTCCAGCAGACGCGCAATGCCAGGGTGCGTCAGGCGGGCCAGCAGGCGGCGCTCGCGCAGGAAGCGGTCTACCAGCTCGGTCTTGCCCAGGCCGGTGCGCAAGAACTTGATCGCGGCATGGCCTTCAAAATTCCCATCGCGCCGGGCGGCCAGCCACACCGCACCCATGCCGCCTTCGCCAATTTTGCGTTCCAGTTGCCAGGGGCCAACCGTGTCGCCTGCGGCCACCGATAGGCTTGCATCGGGGGCTGCAGCCGCATCCACTTGGGCTTCAAAGGCGCGCGCGCTAACGCCGCCAAGACTGGGTGCTTGCGTCGGGTGCGTTGCCGATTGGTCCAGCTCGTCGAGCATGGCTTGCACGGCCGCCGCGTGCGCGGGCTCGTGGGCTTGCAGTGCCACAAACCAGGCCGAGCGCTCGGCGGGCGGCAGTTCGGCAACTTCATCAAACAGGGCGAAGCGCCGCTTCAGATCGTTGGGGTGGACGGTCATGGTTGGTGTGTGTGCAGTGGTGCCATAGGCTAACGCAATCTGGGTGGGGGCCTTCCATTCATAAGACGTAAGCCGGGCAAGGAATGCGACATGGGGTAATAGCGTCGCAGTGAGTAGCCTGCGTGTGTTGCCCCTCAATGAATATGGCGTCTTGGTAAACGCCTTCAGTGGGGTAGGATCCTTGAAAGTAACAAGACGCCCGAGCAGGGTAGTGCCCCAGAGGGATTGGCGTCCCGTCGAATGAGAAAAAAATGCTTCAATCAAAATCAAGCGTACTTACTTGGGCCGTCGCTTGCTATAACCGCCTCACTCTGCACACCGCTGGCCTCGCATCGCCACTGCTGGTGCTGGCGATTTTGGCAGCGCCCCAAGCTTGGGCTAGTGAAGCGGCCAATGGCCAGTTCCGCCCCTCGCGTTCCTGCGAAGCCTACCTTTCGTTTGCTAAAGGCACCAACCCAGGCCAGGTAAAGGTAGTGCCAGGAGCGGATTATGAGATCCGCGAGGTCAACAAACGCGATGCGCGTTGGCTGCGCATCCAGATTCCGAACGTCAAAGAGTCGCTGCGCTGGGTGGCTGCAGAGTGTGGCGTGACCAGTGGTCTCACACTGGGCCCCCGGGCGACGTTAGGGGAAAATTCCTGCAGCCTGCCCGGCAAGCATGACAGTTACGTGTTGGCCGTAACTTGGCAGCCCGGATTCTGCGAGCACTTCAAATACAACGGGAAGAAGCCCGAATGTGACAACATGGCTGACGGGCGCTTGGTGGTCTCTAACCTGACATTGCACGGGCTTTGGCCCAACCGTAAACAGTGCGGAACGAAGTACGCGGATTGCGGTGGTACTCCGCTTTCCCTATCTAAAGACACCGTGTCCTACATTTCGCCCTGGATGCCGAACTTTTACTACCAAACAACCTTCGGAAACTACGAGTGGAAAAAGCACGGTACCTGCCAATCCACGATGGACGCAGACACCTATTTTCGGCGAGCGGTGAATGCTGTGCGGACGGTTAACGACTCCACGGTAGGCCAATACGTTCGCGCCAACATTGGCAGCCGGATTTCTCGGACCGAGTTCCTGAAGCGGTTCGGAGAAGCGACAGGGCTTGCCAGCCCGCAAGACCATGTTGGGCTGCTGTGCTCTGGCGAGTACCTGCAAGAAATTCGCATCCGCCTGCCGCTGGACTTCAAAGAGGGGGCCGGGATGCGCGAGCTGATGGGGATACCGACCAGCACGGGAAGCCTAGGTGCCTCATGCCCTGAGGACATCCGCATTGAGGCCAGCGGAAAGAGCTGACGCTTACGGTTAGGGTCAGTTGCAGCCAATCGCTACTGTCCGCTGTTGAGATACCAGCTTTCACAAATTGAGTTTCAGCTGCGCACTGCGCCGCTAAATCGAACCATGGGAATGGTTGAATAAATACTGCATAGTCCAACAAACCGCACCCATAGGGATTTGATCGTCAACGCACTGCCACTTGCGACGAGGACGATCTCAGTTGTCCGATCGTCGTCGACTATCAGTTTTGACAGCCGAACTTTGTCACCAAAAACCATGAACTGGCGCTCGAAGGTACTTCCTACATCAATCAGATAGTCTCCCCCATTGGGTATCAGACTTGCAATTGTTTGAGGAGTCATCTCACTAACCGGTTGCCCGCCAATTTGCGAACCGATACCAAATTTGCTCCATCTCTCAGGGCACGTCAACATTTGATTGATCGTACCGGTCGCCGCAGCAAGAGCGTCCGTTTCAAAGCTGACCGAGACCTGTGCCCAGTAGGTCGCCTGGGTGATATCGCCCGTTCCATCTAGCCGGACTGCCGGACTATCAATTTCGCCGTAGAAGAGGTACTCACCAAAAGCATCAAGCCCCCAGCTAAAAACTTCGTGCATAGTCTTGACACCAGTATCAGTCGGTTCTATGCAGTGGATCACCACAGTATCTGGCATGAAGGACGAAGAGCCGCCTCCCTCCTGGCCTACCAACGCGAGTCTCCCCATGCCAATTGGCTCCCAGACATCACCCCTCGCGCCACTCAAGTCATAAAAGCCAACCTGGTGCTTCGCAGCGAGACCGAGCACATGTTCATGTGCTCGCTCAGCTTGTTCCCATCGAAAGCCAATGCAGACAATTGACGGTCCGATGGAGTAGTCCGATTGGCAAACGCCATCGCCGCTGACTCCCACGGTAGACAGCGTTCCATTCATAGCAGGAAACTGCGCGACCATATCAAGGAGCCACGCGTGCAGTTTTGGAGAGCACGTCCTTGGATCAAGGTAAGAAACACCTTCTTTCCATTCGGTTTGCTCACGAAACCATGTCAAAAATGCGGCTCGCTCTGTCGGCGCCGACTCCCTGGAAAAGACGGCTAAGTCATAGCTCATAACGGTGCCTTTATGGGTAGATGTCTTCAGTGAAATACCAGGTGCATACTAACTGAGCGCATGGTCGATCACTGCTTAGGGAGGATCGCTGTCCAGCGGAACGAAGCATCGAAAAAAAGTTGCGGAACTAGCAATGTCAGTGGTCTTCTCGTGACGTCTGAAACACGTTTTCAAGGGATTGGATCGCCCCAGCTATCGTGGAAGCTTATTGGGTGAAGCAAACACCTGTGTGTCGGCTATTGGCTAGTCAATTAATCAATCGCTACGCCCGTTTTGGGTCGAGAGCAGCCTGCAGGGACTAGACCGCTGAGCCCCCGCAATGGTCGATCGGAGACTTCAGAAAAACACCTCATCAGCCCAATAGTTTGAGGTCACTGAGAAGTAATTGCCTAATCGAGGAACCCGCTTTCCCAGAATTCACACGCATGTCGCATTCGGCCCCTGCAACGCGTCTTAGGGTTGCAGGGCAGTCTGCCCGCACACTATCCACCCACCCAAAGGAGCACCATGCACATCCCTTCCAAACGCAGCTGCGTAGACGCACTGACATTAGCTGCTGCTGCCATCGGTCTGGCCCTGCCCCTGGCCGCGCACGCAGACAAAGTCCCCCAGCGCTTGAGTGCCACCGTAGACGGCAAGCTGTTCGAGAGCGATGACGACGGAATCCTGTACCTGGTACCCGTCAAGGGTGTGCTCAACTTGATCGCCAGCACCAAGGGCGCTGCGGCCTACCCACCTCCCAAGACGCCGGTGGACAAGCTTTCGATCAACTGCAGCAATTACGATGTAAAGCCCGTCAAGTTCACCTTCGCCACGTCCGGCAGTCGTAGCTGCGTGGTCAGCTTTACCAAAGGCGTGAGCCAGAAGCCTTTTGGCGACCCACAAGCGGAATACAGAATGGTGGACGGCAAGAACCAGTTGGAGATTACGTCCGTCAAAGGCAAGGTCATTGAAGGCACATTCAGCTTCGAACTGGTGGACATAAAGACGAAGGCCAAAATGAGCATCACCGGCGGCACCTTCAAGGCTGAAGACCGCCAGTTGTAACGACTGGTTACAGCCCCGGTACGGGGGATCAATTCGTTGTGGCTTAAACTGCCGCGCATCCCTGCAGCAGTGTCTGCGCGGCCCACAACGAGGACTAAAGCTTTGATGCCTTCGGAATCTGTCGACGAGATTACCCCGCTGCTGCAAGCCATACGGGCGGGGGACGAGGGGGCTGCGGCCCGCCTGTACGCCTTGCTCTACCCCGAAATCAAACGCCTTGCACATTCCCGTCTGTATGCCGTGGGCGGCCTCACCGGGCTGAATACTACCGGCCTGGTACATGAAGGCTTTCTGCGCATGGTGGAGCGTGTCGGCATGGCCGGTGAATCGCGCGCCCAGTTTTTTGCCTATGTTGGCAAGGTGTTGCGTTCCGTGGTGCTAGACCATCTGCGCGCCAAGCAGGCCGAAAAGCGCGGCGGTGATTTGGTGCAGGTGACGCTATCGCATGCCGAGTCCATCGCGGCCGATGGTCGCGACAACTGGTTTCTGCTAGACACGGCCCTGGAACAATTGCGCACGCTGGATTTAAGCCTGTATGAGCTTGTCGAACTACGCTACTTCGCAGGCCTGACCGTGGCCGACATCGCCAAACTGTTGGGTGTCTCGACGCGCACCGTGGACCGTGACTGGGTGAAAGCCAAAGCCTGGCTGGAGAGCCTGATCGAGAGCACTGCCTGAACAGGTTGCAGCGCGCCCGATCGGCTGCGCGCTGTCACGCTTTTACTTGCTGCAGTCGCCTAGCCGCTTGGCCGTCAATGCGGTTTTGATCACACTGCCACCCATGTCATGTTGGGTCACACGCATGTCCATCGTGAAGGTGTCGTCAGTAACGGTGCCTTTGCCTTCACCCGTCATCTTTGGTTTGGTGCACGCATATTTGATACTGATCTCGCCACCTGCGCGTTTGACTTCCGGTGGTGTGCAGTTTTCCATGCCCTGCTGGTTGACGTAGGCCTTTTGCGATGCGACGTCTTGCGCGGTTACGCATTGCTTGAAGCTGACGGGGATGATCACTCCAAACATTTCGGTTTTGGTGGTGTATTCGTACTGGCCGGGCTTGAGGTTTTGGGCCTGGGCGGTGGGTGCCGCCAGACAGGCTGCTGCTAGCAGGGCGGCGGTGGGGGTGGCGCGTGTAGTGAACATCTTTTTTCCTTGATAGCTTGGCAGTTATTTGAGACGGCTGATTTCGCACGCGTTGAAACCGAATGCGTCGCCGCTTGTTATTCTGGAGTTTCCAGATTCACCTTTGCGAAATTTTTGAACAACAGTCACAACACTGATGCCCTTGTTCAGCGCAGCCTTTGCTTCATTCTCCGGGCTCCATAGCTCCAATCGGCCTATGCCGGCAGCCACCGTGACTGTTCCGCCTCCGTTTGGTTGGTTTTCCACCGTAAATGCGACCATGTAGAAGCCATCCTCTAGCACCTTAAAGCGGCAATATGCCGCTGGCCGGGTTACTAAATAGTCATATTTAATAGAATCCAGGTTGAATGAAACTTGATTTTTCTCAAAATCCACGCTGTCCGCCTTATCCAAACTCAGCGTGGCATTCCCTATAGGTGACTTGGGGTTCAGCACGGACAGCGTGGCACTGTTGCCAATGCTCAGCGTGTTTTTCAATAGCGCAATTTTCTCTTCGGTCTCTTTGTCCTGCTGCTCCTTGGCTTGCCTGGCCAGGTCATCCAGAGCGGCCATCGCCGTAGACAGCTTTTGCGTTGCGCTGAGCATCGCGCCAGGCACCACGTGCGCTTTCACCAAGTATGTTTTTGTCACCGTAAAGCCAGCGCCGATGCGCACGGCGGCCGGGCCGCTGGCAGGGACAATGCCTCTTTGCGCAATTGGTAAACCCATGGGATTGGCAATAGGCGCCGCAAGTGTTGATGAAGGCGTGTTGTCAACTCCCAGGCCCGTTCTGCCAGGCGGCTTTAGACTGGATGAGGGTGCTTGCAAGCTGCCGGTTTGTGCCAAGACCGCCGTGCTGCCAGCGCCAGTCGCCACCAACAGTGCCGCCATCGCCAAAGCAGACAGTGCCGCACCTAAGTTGCATTCATGATGGGTTCCCATATTTTTCCTCCAGGAGATGATTGGTGGTCGATTGACCGGGTCAATGCCAAAATTGACATTCACCCGTTAAGACGCAGTGCGCGAAGAAAACACGACAAGGTCCACAAAACTATCGTGCTCCCTCAACGCCGTGGGCGCAGGGTGCAGGTGGCCCGGCCGCGGGATGCTTGCTCGCAGCGCTGCTGCGCCGCGGCATCGTTGCAAACAAAGCTGCCTGGACTATTGGGCTCCGCGGCGCAGCCAGCCACCATTGGTGGTTTGAGTCCGAGGCTGGCGCCTGTGCCGCCGCCAAAGGTAGCGGAGCCTGTAGATCCACCCAATTGGCTGGATATGGCACCGCCCGTGTGTGAGCCCAGTTGTCCCCCTCCCTGCGGAACCACAATGGGTGGCGGGCGCACCACTTGAATGGCGGGAGGCCGCACGATCGCTGGTGGCACGGTGTGGCCGACGGCGGGTGGGGCCACTGTGGCTGGCGTCGGCAATGCGACCGCTGGATTGACCGAGGACCCGGGCAGTTTGCCTCCCCCTCCAGGCGGCTTGTGAAGGTCAATACCAGCTGACATACTGGCTCTGGCGATGACCTTCATCTTGTCGTCACAGGCGATGAGGATCGCGGCCTGTTCTTGGCGCTTTGACGGGGACAATTGATTGAATTCACCGCTCTGGTTGGCTGGGTTCGCGGCGAAGTCGCTGTACTGCTTCTTGCAAGCTGCGGCCACTCGGATCAGCTCTTCGCGGCATTCTGCGGTGTGGCAAATCATGTCGGCCCGCTGCGGCGGTGCGGCCAGGGTTACGCCGTCCATGGTTGCAGTTGGTGGCTCGTTCGATGCGACTACGGTGAAGTTGTCACTGTCAAAGTTGGCGCTGCTGGCGTTGACCAACAGTTTGCCCGGCTTTGCAAGGCTGAACCCCGCGGGCGGCGTGATCTGGACCAGAAAGTGCAACGTCTTCTGGGCACCCTTTTGTGGTCCCATCGTGCCATGGACCCAATCGCCCTTCATCGGAAGGATTCCAAACGTGGCAACGAAGGATTGTGTGCCCTGGGTCGGGTCGCCAAGCTGCACACCGTCAGCGGAGTAGCGCAGCAGTCCGCGCACCAGAATCACACGGCCGTTGTATGTGGCGCCACCAATGGTGAGTTCCTGGCGGCTCAGGTCAGCGGCGCCCGGGCAAACCAGCTTGATCTCATTTTTCAGCGAGTCCGCCAGGCGGCTGCAGGCAGTACTAGCGGCTTGCCGCACGGCGCTGGGTAGGGTCTGGTCGTCGCAACTGAGTGTGGCTGTCGTTGCGGCGGTAGGCGGGGTACTTGTATTGCCGGGTACGCTAATGCGCGGCGGTGTGATGGGCATAGTGCACTTCGCGGCCTTGATGGCGGGATAGGCGTTTTGCCAGGCGATGACGGTTGCCACCGTGGCACTGTTGTTATAGACCTTGGAGATTAGCGTGTGCAGCACCATGTCACGGTTGGGAAGCTCTTGGGCCCAACGGGTGGGGTCGCCGCCCGCAAAGCTCTTGCCTTTGGCGCCGCGCGTTTTGTCGCCTAGTGAGCCAGCGGGCCAAGCCACATCGCCGTTGCCAGTGCGCTTGGCGTTGCCCCGCGCGTCCAGACCAAAATCACGAAACAGCCGCTTCGCGAGGGCCTGCGCAACCGCGTCGTTCAACCCGGCGGCCCGGGCTTGACCGATTTGGTCGCGGGCCAGGTGGCGACCATAGTATTCGGCCGCACCCGGTGTCAAGAGGTCCCAAGTTCGGTTGTAGACGGCGCGCGTAAAGCCTGATCCAACGAAGTCTCGCGTGCCATCGCGCATGCCGTTGCAGGTCAGCACAGCGGTGTCGTGGTACTGGTTGTGGCTGTCGAAATACTTCACGCAACGATCAAAGACTGGGCGGACAGTGGGTGTCCACACGTCGCGCGGGGGCATGGCAGCTAAGCCGTGTGAGACCGACTCGACATAAGGTTCCCAGTGCAGCTTGTAGTAACTGCTCACCGGCATGTGCTTGGGGTCGTTGACCACGTCGTTCCAGCCGGTGGCTGCAGCGCCCCCTACGGCCACAATGCCTTTGCCGAGGGGGCCCAACTCGTCCAACACAGCAGAGCACTGCTTGACCACCTTCTTGCTGCTGTTGTAGATCTGCACCACGGTTTCGGGTCTCAGACCGGCGTCGACCAACGCACATCCGCAGTCGATGCCGCCGGTGACCACCTCGGTGCCCGGGATGCTGGTCAACAAGTCCACAGCGTTGTCTTCGGCCAGGTTGACCAGTCCGCCTTTGAGTGAGTCCAGTGGCGGGGGCAGACCGGGCGCTTGATCCAATGCCGTCTTGACTGCTCCCAGTATCGGCTTGGCCACAAAGCCGAAGATGCGATCGTTGCAACTGTCATAGGTTTTAAGCGATTGCTGCGTCGCAATCCCCACCGTGATGCCCATCGCAATCTGTGGAATGGCAGGGGGTGGTGTTACCAACTGCCCCACACACAGAGGCTTGGTGGCAATGAACTCCAGCACCTTGACACCCTTTGTGGCGCCTTCCACCAGCGCCTCTCCATTGGCCTCAAGACATTTGTAAGCCTTTTCAGCCGCGCCAATGAGGCTGGCGTGTGCGGGCGCAACCAGCAGCATGGGGATGAGCGCACCCAGTAGATATCGAAGTCGGTGGGTGGTGCTGCGCAGTGCAGATCGGTAGGGCAGGGTCACGTCAATCTCCTCAAAAAGGTGGGGCTGTGTTGGTCCTGGGCAGGCATCTCAAGTGCTAGCCCTTCACCACTAAGACGAGGACGGGGACTTGTTTACGACATCTGCAGCACAAAGAAATTTTTTGGTGAGGTCTGTCGCAATCCAGGGAGCTGCTGCGTCTTAACCATTGAGCAGGTCCGTTTCCGGAGCTGCATGCCACCTACCGACTAGGAGCTTTTATGTTTGTCAAACCTGTACTGGCACGTTCCGTTGCCCAAGCCGTGACCACCCTAGCCCTTTGCTGTCTCGCAAGCACGGCGCTGCATGCCGAAGGCAGTGACCCGGTGTCAGACCGATCGTCTACCACCCAGAAGCTAGAAGGGCTGCCGACCGTGGCGCTGGTGGCGCGGCCTATGGTCACGATCTATGAAGTCACATCCAGCGTGTCAGAGATCGAAGCCCGCGCGGCCACGGCCATGTTCACCACCGCCCTCATCAAGAGCAAGCAATTCCGGGTGATGGAGCGCAGCAAGATAGCCAATGGCGTGGCCCGCGAGCGTGAGATGAACCAGACCGGTGTGACATCGGGCACCAGCGCCACCAAGCAGATCAAGGGCGCCAATGTGATCTTCGAAGCCACTATCTCCGAGGCCACCGCCTCCAAGTCCAGCAGCTCGGGCGGCTTTTCTATCGGTGGCATGCAGCTGGGTGGGGGCGGCACCAAGGACGAAGTCGGCATGGATGTACGCGTGCTATCGGTAGGCACCGGCGAGGTGCTTGATGCGATCAATGTGCGCAAGGAGGTAGCCAGCACCCAGAGCAGTGTTAGCGGCATTGGCAACCTGTTGGGCACACTGGCAGCGAACAGCGGTCAGGACCTGCGCGGCCTGAACCCCGATGCCTCCTTCCAGTCTGCCCGCAAGGAGAGCATGGACCGCGCCATGCGGGCGCTGATGGAGCAGGCGATTTTTGAGCTGGCCCAACGCTCCAGCCAGTGGGTGGAAGAGTAGCCTGCAGCAGGGCAATACCATGCGCTGCCATATGCGTTACCTGGCTTTTGTGGTCGCATTGGGCTTTGTGTCTGCAGTGGCCGCAGACCGCGATGAACTAATGCCACACACCTATCGCGATGTCCCGCTGCACCGCCCTCTGCCCAGCGCAAAGCCCCTGCATTTCCAAGCACCGCCCAGCCAATTGCTGCAGCCATGGCGCTGCGGCGGGATCGATGTTTATGGACGCCCTGCTATTGATGGGCGGTGCCCGTACGATCCGCACGTTGCCCCAGATTTTTTGCTGGACCCGTATGTAACCCTGCGTTTGATGCCGCCACTGCGCCCGGAGCCGCCCAGATTCCAACCCGGTGAACCCAGGCCGAATGGGCCCTTCAACGGTGCGCCACCATCGCAGTTGCCAAAGACCCACCCCACTAACCCGTTTCCTATTTTTGAAAGGTGATCACCATGCCATTTCCCTATCCGCATTCGTTGTTGTCTGCCCGCAGTCTTTTTGCCGCACTGCTGCTGGCCGCAAGCGCACTGGCCCAGGCCGCAAACCCGGTGCCGGCCAAAGACCTGAAGGGGTTGACCGACCCTGACGGGCTCAAACGCTATACCGGCTCTGTGCTGCTGTACCGCGACGACGCAGCATATGACGAGTTGAAGTTTCCGCTGGGCAAGGTCACGTCCAAAGATGACCAGGCTGTGGCCGCGCGCAGCCAGGACCGCTCTGGCCAGCGCACCACGCTGCAGTATCTGACCCCAGCAGGCAAGTCGCCGCTGGAAGTGGTGCGCAACTACCAGCAGGACTTGAAGGCGGCGGGCTACAAGCCCACCTTCGAATGCACAGGCGACGCTTGCGGTAGCTCGGATTGGATTCGCCAGGGCTTCTTTGTCGCCACGTTAGTACCCGGCTCGTATTGGAACAATATTGGCGACAACACCCCGGCGGCTTGCGGTGGTGGCACAGCCGTTGGCGAATTCCGATACGCGCTGCTGGATAACGTAGCCTCCGGTTCCACCGTAGCCGTGATGGCCTGGCGCCCGGGCGATTTGTCGGTGTACTGCGATGAGGCCGAGTACAAAAAACGCACCAGCGTGGTGGTCGTAAAGATGGACACCAAGGCGCGCGAGCAGGCCATGGAAACGCTTTCGGCCAGCGAGATGGGCAAAAGCCTGGATGCCAGCGGCAAGGTGGCGGTGTATGGCATTTTGTTTGACACCAACAAGGCGGACATCAAGCCTGAGAGCCGCGCGTCGCTGGAGCAGATTGGTGCGTTGCTCAAACAACAAACTGGCTTGAAGCTGCACGTCGTGGGTCACACCGACAACGTGGGCACCTTACCCGCCAATATGGATCTCAGCAAGCGCCGCGCGGAAGCCGTGGTGGGCGCACTGGCCAGCAGCTTCGGCATTGCCCGTGACCGGCTTACCGGCAATGGCGTGGCCAGCTTGGCACCTGTGGTCAGCAACAGGGATGAGGCAGGCAAGGCCAAGAACCGGCGCGTTGAGCTTGTCTTGCAGTAGAGCAGCTTTCCGCTCGGCGGGGTCTGTTATGGAAGAGCAGTCACTGACTAATTGGCCAGTAGCCCCCGTAAAATATGAATAGTATGCTATAAAAAATGTAGCTGTCTGTGGCTGCTTCATCGGCAGGCCATCGACAGCAGCAGCAACCCGAAGGCCACGACAAAACAATCCCTGGGCACGCTGAACCAATACCGATGGGCCAGGTAGATGTAGAGGGCCGGCACCAGCACCAAGCCCAGATTCAGCGTGGTGGAAGACTGTAAATAGCCGGGGTTTTCGAGGGCCAGTGTGGTGTAGAACACGCCGAAGACGACCAAGCCCAGGCTGTGGCTCAGATGGAAGCCCTGGATGCCGTTCCACAGGTTTCCGGTATTGGACAAACCGGCTTTGCCGCGCTTGAGTTGCGCCAGCAGGCCTGGGTCGCGGGGTTCAAACTTCGTGCTGAATAACATCAGCGCGGCGTGGCCGATGCCGAGAATGGAAAACACCGAACAGCCGACTATCAATAGCGTGTTGCTCATTGGTTGCTTTCGCTGGGCGCGGCTGCGCGTGGCTCTGCGCGTTTCATGGTGCAGGTTTGCGCAACAGCGCCCACAGCGCAGGCCCCGCCAGCCAGAAGCCGGAGGCTGGCATCAGCACAACTGCAACGGCGCACACCAGCAGCAGGGACCAACCCACGCGGCGCAGCGCGGCGTGTTGACCACTGCGCTCCAACGCCGTGGTGGCCAGGGCCAACACAGCTAACAAGAAACCGAACAGCATAAAAAACGCCACGGCGGCGCGCCGAGGGTCTTCTCCCACGGTGTTGAAAAAGCCTTGATTGGCCATGACCAGCAAATCTAAGCGGAACACCAGCAGGCCAAATGCCGTGTGCATGGCGGCGACAAACATCAGCCAATGGCCGATCCAGTGGCGGGGCTTTGGGTATAGAGCAGTCAACATGGGTTATGCCTCTTTCAGTGGATTCAGGTGCTTGGCCAGGCGTTTTGCGAGGACCAAAGCCGCAGCAAAACATAACACTGCAAAGGCAGTAAACGCTACCGGAACAGTTAAAAAATACTTCACTGACAAAGCCAGCGAAACGAATGCGACCAATAGGTCGAAGACCAAAATCTTCCTTGCCACCATTCCGTCCTGAGAACGGTTATGAAGCATCAGCAGATTCAGAATTCCGAACGCAATCAAAAGCATTCCCATCATGAAGCTGAAGCCTTCATGAACTGATAGACGTTTGATTCAGTGCCCGGCATGGAGATCGCCCGGTGGCCTATACCCAGCCATACGAACGACCAACAGCCTGCTCTAAAAATAGTCGACGCGTGTTTCATAGCGGTTTCCTTTGATGAAGAGATTCCAGTGCCTCTGGTTTTGCTTTCATGCGCGTGCATAGAGATAGATCCCAAAGCTTAACGCGCCCAATATCCCCAGCAACACCAGCGCACCGACCTTGTGCTGTAAATGGTCCAAGTGGGCGAACCGTTCCCACTGCCCATCGTTAGCGGCGCGCGCGCGACGAAAGACAATCCAGATGCAATAGCTATTGGCGGCGATGGCGAGCAAGCCAAAGCCGATTTTTGCGTACAGCGCAGTACTGGGAGTTGCATTGGAAAGCATCAGTGCCCCCGTAATCAGCACTATCACGAACGCAGGGATTTCGACCATCAGATCCACGCGCTTGTGCAGCCTTACCAGTATGCGTTCTTGGTCGCGCCCTTGACCCAGAAGCGCTCTTTCGAACAACGCCTCCGTCAGAACGCAACCCAGCCAGACACCGATGAAGACAAGGTGAATCACGAGTAGAAGTTTGTTCATGTGCTGTGTATCCAAGGGTTGGTGGTGCGCACGCGTGCGCCCAGGGTTTTGAGTAACTGGGTAAGGCCCAGGTAGGCGCGGTCGAAGTAGGGCATGTCGGGTGGCACGGCTTGCAGGAACTGCACGGCCTGACGTCGGTGTTCGGGGTTGGCGCTGGGGTACGACGGATGCTGGGCAAAGTCGTAGACCGCCACCGTGAACGGCAGGCGCTGCCAGGCCTGCATGTCGGCCAGTGCGGGTAACAACAGGGTGCAAAAGTCGTGCTCGCTGAGATCACTGCCGATCAATCCCAAGGCCACATAGGCCTGCTGTAGGCCGCCGGTGTCCAAAGGGCTGTGCAGCAGGGCGGACCACGCCGTTGATACGGCCGCGCAAAAGCCCACGTCTAGTGTTCGGGTACAGCCAAAGTCCAGCAGCCCCAGTTGCCCATCGGCCATGAACAGGTAGTTGCCAGGGTGTGGGTCTGCCTGCAGGCGGTGCAGCACAAATGCGCAATGCATAAAGGTGTCGAACAACAACTGGCCATAGTGGTCCCGTTGCGCCTGGCTGGGTTGGGTCAATAGCCACTCGTTGAGGTGCTGGCCCTGCAGGCGTCGCATGGTCAGCACCCGTTGTGTCGTGCGGTCCATCACCGGTTGCGGGATGACCAAGCCGGGTACTGTGAGGTGTTGGGCAAACCATTGCAGGGCTTGCGCTTCGTGTAGGTAGTCCAGCTCTTCGGCCAGCTTTAGTTCGATGTCGGTCATCACGCGGTCGATGATGCTGGCCTGGGGCAAGGCCTTTGATTGGCCGCCCAGGGTTTGCAACAGGCTGCGCAACATGCGCATGTCGCTGCCGATGGACGTTGCCATGCCGGGGTATTGCAGTTTGACGGCCACCGCGTCGCCGTTGGCCAGTGTGGCGGCGTGGACTTGGCCCAGGCTGGCGGCGGCAAAGGCCTGGGGCTCGAATTGTTGAAACAGGGTGTGCGGGTCTTGGCCAAACTCCTGGCGCATGACCTTGACGACCAGCGCGCGGTTTAGCGGAGTCACCTGGTAGTGGGCGCGGGCTAGCTCCTGGCGCATGCCTTCGGGCAGAAATCCCATCTCCATGCTCAGCAGTTGCGAGGCTTTTAGCGCCGTGCCCTTGAGCTGGTTCAGTGCAGCAAAAAAAATGCGCCCCAGCTCGGCCTCGTGTGCCGTGCGGGCCTGCGCTTGCTGGTCGGCATCACGGGTGAGGGATTGCGCTTTGTGCCCCAAGTGCGCTAGTCCCGCCCGTGCCACCGCCACGCCGGCAATGGCGCCACGCGACAGCCGCCCGGTGCTGGGCAGCTCGGATTTCTTGTCGGTCGCTTTAGACATAGGCCACTTGGGACAGCATGCGCGGAACGATGAGGCTGTGCACCGGCCCGACGATGGACATGTACAGGCGCCCCAGGCGGTTGTGGACGTGCACCACAGTGCCCATGGCGACCACGGGCTTGCCGTCTACCCGGTGTTTGACGACGGAGAGCTGTACGTGCAGGTGCTTATCGTTGTCAAACAGTACAACCTCGTCGTGCTGCAGGTGTTGCAGGCCGAAGATGCCGAGGCGGTCGCCTACGGTGTAGTCGCTGGCAGGCTGGCGGTGGATGTCCGTGGACAGCGTGCCCAGGTGCTTGAGTCCAACCAGGCGCACGGCCTGGTTGCGCATGGCCATCAGTGTGTTCATCCAGCCAGGCGTGCGGGCCACCAGCGTGAGGTAGGTCTCCAGCGCGCTTTGGTCGGGCCACAGGTCGTCAAACTGGTAGCAGTCGGCAAAGTCGGCGCCCGGCAGCGCCTGGGCGATACGGCTGCCGACCGGCATGTCACACAGCAGGGGTTTCATGGGCGGGCACCTCCCATGCCGCGGCGGGCCAGTTGCAAGAGATCCAGCAGGCCCGTGCCGTCGTGCATCAGCCGCGCCATCTGGCTGCGCACCATGAAGCCGCCCAGCTCTAGCAGCTTGTCCACCAGGCCGCTGCGCAGTGCCAGCACCAGCACACCCAGGCTCAGGTCCACCATTTGTGTGGTGTTGGCAAACTGTTCCGATTCGTCGCGCAGCCAGTAGGCCATCACACCGTATACGTAGTCGGCCAGCAAGCCGGCGAGGCTGGGCTTGAAGCCGCAGGGCACGATTTCCTTGTTGGCTTCAGCCTGCTCCAGCATCTGGATGAATGCCGCTTTGAGCAGTGGTTTGCCCGGCAATTGCTCACCCAGCAGCAGCATGGGTGCGCGTGCTATCAGGCCGCGTGCCAGTGCGACAAATTCACGGTCCGCCAACAAAATTTCCAGCAAGCTGTCGATCAGCAATTGCATGTGTTCGTGCAGCGAAAAGTTTTTCAGACCTGGTGTTTTGTCCGCCTGGGCCAGTGCGTCAGAAATGGCCTGCTCAAAATAGGCGGTAACCAACTTTTCTTTGGTGGGAAAGTATTTGTAGATTGTGGCATCACCCATGTCGGCGGCGCGGGCGATCTGCTTCATGGTGGTACCTTCAAACCCGTGCTGGGTCATCAGGTCTACCGCCGTTTGGATGATGAGCCGGTGGCTCTTGGCTTGTTGGGCTTTGGTGGTGCGCATGGTGGCCTATGGAAAAGCAGACAGTGGGATGGTGTGGGTTGTTTTTATAGGAGAGTCCAGACCTGGCTGAGTCCCAGCAGATGGACCGCACCGTAGATGATGCAGACCAACGAACTCCACAGGAGAAAGGGCGTCGACCGGGAGCGGGCGAAGACTAGGAGCGGAACAATGGCCAGACCGCGCGCCAGGTAGATGCCGGTGATGGCGATGAGTGCCAAGCGAAGCAGAGGCAGTGGTGCGATGACGCCCGCGCCCGACAACGCATAGGCGGACCACAGCGCAAGAACCGTGGCTATGCCCAAGGTGACGATGGTGGGGTACACACGACCCGCCGCAGCAGCACCAGCCATGCGTTCACCCGCGCCAAAAAAGCGGTACCACGGTGCACCGCCAATGACGATGCCGACGTGCAGCAACGCGGCGATGGCGCTCAAGGCTGCAGCAACAACGAGCGCTGTGTTGGGTTCAGTCAACATGTTTAACTTTTGTTCGTAGGGCACATGGGTTCAAACCAAGTTGGAGCGGCCTAGCCACGTGCAAGCGGCCATAGCCAGCAAGCCGATCCAGCCGGGGTGTTTGCCCAGCGTGCCGAAAAGCACCAGTGCCGAGGCGACTAACGCGGCAAGCACAATGGCTTGTTCGATGAACACAGCGGGGCCTGCTGGGCTTGTAGGCAGTGACAAGCGCCACAACACGGCCCCCAAACACCAACCAAAAACGGTCACGATGTGCCAAGTGGCCCAGATGATGCGGACATGCCTTTCGCTCAGCACATTGCCACCGTTGGTGGGCACAAGACCACGCAGGCGCAAGCGCCGGAAGATCAAAATTTCGCCCAGCACGGAGTGCACCAGTCCGACAACAAAAGCGATGGCTGCGGCAGCGACAAAATACGTGTTCATAGCGGCAACCGTCCGTAGCCCACGGCGATCAGCACGGGGGCAACTAACAGTGGCGCCCAGAACGGCGATTGCGGGAAGGCCGCCACCCCGAGTACGGCGGTTGCAAAGGCATAAATGCCCAGTATCTTGAGCAGCGCCAGGTCACCTTTAGCCACGGCGTGTATTCCTACCTGCCCGGCCAGCATGAGCAAGGGCCCGAAGATCAGAAACCAAAAGGCGGTGCGCCGCACCTCCGGCTCGGCAAACTGGCCAATAAGCCCAGCAGATACTGCTTCCGCCAGCGGTCCGGCAAACTTCACCAAACCAAACAGAATGTGGGCTACGCCCAACAAAAACATGAACCAAGACGCGGCGTTAGCCATGGAAAGTCTCCTGTGACCGCGCTTGACGCACACCCATGCCAACAGTAGCGGCGATGACCTGGAACAGAGGCCACAGGTACAAACTGGTGATATTGCCAATCGGTTTGATGAACAAGCACAGCAGTGCGGCGCTGACGTACCAAAAATTTAACGTTTTCATGGGGTTTCCTTTTGTGTTCCTCAAATGGATGGACTAAGGGAAAAACATGCGCCGGGCAACGACGCTTTCCATCCTGGTCCCCTTGCCGCAATTCCTTGACAATTTTTGATCTTCACTACTTTAACAATATTTACTATCGAATAGTGTGCAGTATATTGGCATTTAAGGAATAGTAAAGATGTTTAATGATAAAAACCCTCCAAACACAACGCCGAATGGAAACTTGGGATCGCCGATAGGTGCAGCGGTGCCCGGTGCGATACTGACTACACGTGCGCGGTGCGCCTCTTGCAGGCCGCGTGAAGCCCGTGTCCCCCGTCCACTCCCCCATTAAATTTGGAGATTTTTTGAACTTTCCTGTCAAGCTTTCGCAAGTTGTTGCCCGCCGCGTACGGAGGAGAAGGCGATCTCAAGGGCAACGCAAAACTGCCGGAATACTGCAAGTGTTTTGCCACGAAGTTTCTGGAGCGTGCAATGAAATCCAGCCCAGGCGCCCCAGCCCCTATGGAGCAAACCATGAAAGAAGACTATGCGATGCGACAGTCCTGCCGCAGCCAGTTCAATTTGCCATCGCCGCCCAAAGCCTGATCACACCGATTTCTTTGAGTGATTTTGGCCTTTAGCCCCCGTGTTTTATGCTTTGTTAGCTACTAAAAACATAGCAAATAGACAAAACAAGCCGCCACTGGTTTAGAGCGCGGCCAGCGCCCGTGCGTAGGCATCAAGGTAGGCATCGAAGTCTTGAAGGTCGTTGTGGTTAGCGCCCTGTATGAACACTGCAGTGGCGTGGGGTACCAAGGCCTTGAGCGTGTTGGTGTGGTGCGGCGCAATCAGGGAGTCTTGTGCGCCGTGGATCAGCAACAGAGGGCTGCGGATCTGCGATATGACTGCGTCCGTGCGCATGGGGTAACGCAGCAGCGCCTGTGGCACCCACGGGTAGTGGTCGGTGGCCAGCGCGGCCATGCTGGTGTAGGCCGAGACCAGCACCGTCAAGTCGGGAGCACGCTGGGCCACAACCATTTCTGCCGAGAGGCTTGCGGCCAGCCCCGAGCCCAGCGAACGACCATATATCACCACCTTGCGGCCGGCGTACTGTGGCGCAACGGTGGCCCAAGCGGCTCGCACATCAGCGCGCAGTTGCGCTTCGCTCGTGATCTGTCCGGTGCTCTTGCCGTAACCCCGGTAGTCCACCATGAACAGGTCGAAGTTGGCACGGCGGTAGTACTCAGGGTTGACGAACCAGTTCTCAAGGCTGCCGCCGTTCCCATGCAGAAAGAACACCACACCTTTGGGATTGGCCAGCTTCAGGTGCATAGCTGACAACCGTGCCCCCGGCACATCAATAGCCAATTCCTGAATATCGGGTGCGGTGGCGAGCCGGTAGTCTGCGGCCAGCACGGTGGGGGCAAAAAGCAGCTTTTCCTGGTTGAACCAGAGCAAGGCCAGCGCAGCCAGATACAGCACACAAAACAGTGCGGCGATGCGGGCAACCATCAAGAGCAGGGTCATACCGAAAGAGCGGGAAGAGGGCGTGGCGTCATCGACGCTTTGCGATGGGGGATCCACAGTTTATTTGGTGGCCGGACTGCTTAAGAAGGGGAATCGCCCACTGGCCTTCAGTGTTTTGACCGACGCGCGCAGTGCCGTCACCAAGCGAGGATCACTGTCCTTGCTGACCAACAACCACAGTGGCACGCTGAGCGGCAGGATCGGTAACACGGCCTCAAAGTCCGCCACACGCATACCGGCCTGCTGCACGCGGTAGGTAAAGCTGACTTCGGGGTGTGCAAACACGTCAATCCGTCCGGCCAGGGCCTTGCGGAAGTTCAGGTTGTTTTGCGGCGCCGGGTCTATCACGCTGTTGTCGGGGCTTTGGCCAATGCCCTGTGCGCGCAGCCACTCGTGAAAATTCGACCCGTTTTGCACGCCAAAGCGCAGACCCTTGCCTTTGAGGTCCGCCAAGGTTTTCATCGCGGGCAAGGCATTGCCCTTAGCCTGATAGAGCCACAGCTGGTAGGGCGACACCTCGGTCAGCCACAGGAACTTTTCCTCTCGCTCGGGCGTGCGCGCCACACTGAGCAGCAACACATTGGGTTCTCGCTCACCTACGACCAAAGCCCGCTTCAGAGGCACGAACTCTATCGGCTTCTCCATCTGCAAGGGTACGCTGCGGTGCACATGGGCCAGAAGTTCCTGCACAAAAAGGAAGACATAGCCGGTGGGCTCGTTCTGTTCGTTCAGGTGTTGCAGAGGCACAAAGGATTCGGCGTACACCGCTACTGGCAGGGCTTGAGCCTGGGCGGAGGCCTGCATCGGTGTGGAGGCGATGGCCACCGCCAGACCGAGCAGTCTGCGGCGCACAGCGCGCAGAAGGTGTGGTGTCCGGTGCATGATGCTCCTGTTTGGCAAGGGTCTTGGTACCTGCCCGCACGCCGCTGTGGGAGAGCGTATCTATTCAGCTCGCCCAAACCACGGGCTTGCGCTGCGCCAACCAGCCGTCGTACTGGTTGGCATAGGCGTCTTCCACACACATGCGTTTGACCTTGAGCGTGGGGGTCACCAAGCCGTTCTCGGGTGTCCATGCGGTGCGGATGGCTGCCAGGCAATCCAGCTTTTCGTGCGGTTCCAGCTTGGCGTTCACAGTGGCCAGGTGCCGTGTGAGCGACTCGGTCAGCGTATCCCGTGCGTCCGCCGAGGCGCAGCGTGCCACCGCATCCTGTGACAGCATGACCAGGGCCAGTGGCTGCGCGAAGTTGGCCCCGGTGACGGCACAGGCTTCGATGTCGGGGTGCAGCACCAGCAAGTCTTCAATCGGCGCGGGTGCTACGTATTTGCCCTTGCTGGTTTTAAAAATGTCTTTGACCCGGCCGGTAATGCTCAGGTTGCCCTGCGCGTCGATCTTTCCTTTGTCTCCGGTGCGCAGCCAGCCATCACTGGTCATAGCGTCGGCTGTGGCCTGTGCATCTTTGTAATAGCCCTGCAGCAACGCGCTGCTGCGCATCTGGATTTCGCCGGTGGCGGGGTCTATGCGGCTCTCCACGCCGTCGTAGGGCAGGCCCACCGAGCCCGTTTCGCGTGAGCCCGGCAGTGTGGCGTGTGACACGCCGCAGTTCTCGGTCATGCCATACACCTCGATCAGGTCCAAGCCCAACTTGCGGTACCACTGCAACACGTCGGCCGGCATGGGGGCGGCGCCACCTGCAGCCACGCGGCATTGGTCCAGGCCCAGGCCTTTGAGGATCTTGCGCCGCACCAGACCGCCGACCAGTGGAATGCCAAGCAAGCGTTTGAGCTTTTCGGCGGGCATCTTGGTAAATACACCCTGTTGGAATTTGACCCATAGCCGCGGCACTGAAAAGAATACGGTTGGCCGCGCGCGCTGCAAGTCTTGTACAAAAGTGTCCAGCGATTCGGCGAAGAAGATATGGCCACCAAAGCGCAGCGCGCCCTGTTCGATCAGCATGCGCTCGGCCACGTGGGCCAGCGGCAGGTAGGAGATGTAGCGTTCGTTATCTCCCATCTTGACGCGGCGTGTGGCCGACGACAGAGCCCAGGATATGGAGTGAAACGTCTGCACCACACCCTTGGGTTTGCCGGTAGTGCCCGATGTGTAAATGATGGTGCACAGGGCATCCATGTGCGGCGCCGGTGTGCCAGCCAGAGGGGCGTTTTTGGCGATCAGGTCGGTCCACAGCAGGGCCTTGAGCACGGGCGCCAGCGGCATGGTGATCAGGGGCATGTCTGCAGGTATGCCCGTCTGCAAATTTTCCACCCCATCCATCTTGCCGACAAAGCAGGCCCGCGCCTCGCTGTGCGCCAGGATGTAACCCAGCGCCTCGCCATTGAAGGTAGGGTATATGGGTACCGACACATAACCCGCCATCAGAATGGCCAGGTCCGCCAGTATCCAGTGGGCACTGTTCTTGCCAATGATGGCCACCCGGCTGCCCTCGGGCCAGCCCTGCGCCTTGAGCCAGGTGGCGATGCGCCGGGCCTGGTCGGCGGCTTGGGCCCAGGTGATGTCTTGCACCTGGCCCGCGCCCATAGGTTGGGTCAAGAAAATCTGGTCACCACGCTCCTGCTCCCAGCGGTACAGGCATTGCAGGGGCAGATCGCTGGGCAAAACGGTGACGGTTTCGGTCATGGAGTTTCCTGATGGAGGAGCGCAGAAAAAGTGAGCAAGGCGAGTCCATTCTGTGAGGCGCACCCGGCACTGGCAATGGTGTTGACCCTAGGTTACGCGCCGTGCGAACGCGGTGTTTCCCCCAATAGCCACAGGGTGGTGGACGGCCCTCGGATCGGTTGAAAGGTTTGCAGCGACAATCACCCCCCTCATTTCTCAATTGTTTTGCTTCAGGCTTACGCTTAGACACCATGTCCGCTACGACCACTTTCACCGTTCGACCCGCCACCCTGCGCGATGCCAAGAGCATCACCGAACTCCACAACGCCAGCGTGTGCGAGGCTTTCAAGTCCGCCACGCCCAACGCACCCGTTCCTGTGGCCGCGCTGGAAAAAAACCAAGCCTTTTGGCGCGATGCCATCGAATACGCAGAACCACAAGTGCACGTGGCGCTGGATGGCGAAACCATCGTCGGCTTTGTTGGATTTGACCGTTCGCGTGACAAGGCCACACCCCAGACCATGGGCGAGATCTGGCACATCTACGTTGCTGCCAGCCACATCGGCCAGGGCGCTGGTCTGGCGCTTTGGGATGCAGCCCGCGAAGGCCTGATGGAAGAAGGATGCACCCATGTCACGGTGTGGATCGCCATTGCCAACGACCGCGCGCTGCGCTTCCATGAGCTGGCGGGTTTCAAGCGCGAACCCAGCAGCGCCAAGACCGTGCCCATTGGTACAGCACGGGTTGAGGAGATCCGGTTGAAGCGCGCCTTGAGCTAAATTTGGTGCTTGGTGGGCCACTTCAGTGCAATACTTGGCCCACAACTCTAGAGAGGTTTTTTATGGCCATTTCTTCCCCCCAGCCCCGCACCCTTTTCACGCTTCGTCACCTGGCCATCGGCCTGTGTTGCGCGGCGCTAGCCTTTGCCGGCGGGACCGCCTATGCAAAGACGGCTAAAGCGGACGCCAAAACCGCAGCCAACGCCAGCTTCGACATTGACGCGTTCAACAGTGCCAGCGACAGCCCGCTGCTGCGCGTTGGCAGCAAGGGCGCTGCCGTGGTGCGCGCGCAGATCCTGCTGGACCGCGCCTGGTTTTCCTGCGGCGAGATCGATGGCCGTTATGCCGCGAACATGCAACGCATGGTCAAGGCCTACCAGTCGTCCCACGACCTCAAGGTCACAGGCACTGTCACTGCAGAAACCTGGAAGGCGCTGCGCGAAGACGCCGCGCCATTGCTGACCCGTTACACGGTGACCGAGAAAGATACGGCCGGCCCGTTCGAGAAAACACCCACCGACATGAACGAGCGCGCCAAGATGAAAGCCCTGGTGTACGAGTCGGTAGAAGAGGCGTTGTCCGAAAGATTCCACACCAGCGTGGCTTACCTCAAGCAGCTCAACGGCGGCCGCAAGGTCGAGTCCGGTCAAGAGATCGTGGTGCCCAACACGCAAGGCACCACCACGCCGGTCAAGGCAGCATCTATTCAGATCGACAAGACCGAGCGGGTGTTGTATGTGCTGGGCGCCGACAAACGCCCGGTTGCGGGCTTCCCCATCAGCATCGGTAACGAGAAAGACGACCCCTTGCCGATCGGCACGATGGCGATCAAGAACGAGGTGAAGAACCCAACCTTCACTTACGACCCCAAGCTGCTTAAGACAGCACCGAAAGACGCCGAAAAAGTGGACATCGCGGCGGGCCCCAACAACCCCGTTGGCAGCATCTGGATGGGTTTGACCAAACCGCACTGGGGCATTCACGGCACGCCCAACCCGTCTAATGTGGGCCACTCAGAAACCAATGGCTGCATCCACATGACCAACTGGGATGCCGAGCGCCTGTCCACCCTGGCCAAGGCGGGGTTCAAGGTTGACGTCAAGCTGTGACACAACAACGGCATACGCGCCGCTGGCGCAAGCCGTTGGCTCTCGGTGCGGTGCTGGCCGTCGCCGCGGGTGTGGTGATAGCGGCCTGGTTGCGACCCACGGGCACCCCGCAAACGCCACCGCCAGCGGGCCTGCAGTTAGCGCACTCTGTGTCGCATGTGCGTGCCAGACCGGCCTCTGCGACTGCGCCCACGCACACGCACACGCCCACGCCGAAAGCTGACGCAACCCCCATCACACGCGCAGTGCCGGCGGATGACTCTGACCTGTCGCGTCTGCGCGCGCGCAGCCTGGACATTCCGGTGACCGGCTTCAGCGCCTCGCAGCTCAACGACAATTACACCCAGGAGCGCGCCGGTGGTGTGCCCCACGAGGCGCTGGACATCATGGCGCCGCGCGGCACGCCGGTGGTGGCGGTCGAAGACGGCCGAATCGCCAAACTGTTTTTGAGCAAACCCGGCGGCATTACGCTGTACCAGTTCGACCCGTCCGGCGAATACGCCTACTACTACGCCCACCTAGATGGTTATGCAGATGGCATCGTCGAAGGTGTCAAGCTGCGCAAGGGCCAAGTCATCGGTTACGTCGGCAGCTCCGGCAACGCGTCACCCAGTGCGCCGCATTTGCACTTCGCGATTTATAAGCTGGGTGCCGAAAAACAGTGGTGGCGTGGCACGCCCATCAACCCGTTTTTGGTCTGGCGCGACGCCAAGCCTTGAGCAGGGCTCTTGTCATCAACTGACAATGCATGCCATGCGCGCAATTGGCCCCCGCCTCATACTGTCAAAGGCCCAGAAATCGGCGGGGACAAATGGCCCAAACCCTGTGGTGGTGGTGTAGTGTTCTGGGCAAGGCACACTGGGCTATAGTTGCGCAGATCAGTCCATCGTCGAGGGACAGAAGCTCGGCGTCAACAAAGCCAGAAATCGCCAAGATAGGCGACGGTATTCGAAGGGATGAAATGACTACTGCTTTTCTTGAATCGGTCCGGTGGCTCAAGCGCGGTGCGCTTTACCGCTTCGGGCAGGCAAAGGTCAAACCGCATCCTCCAAGTCTATTTCGTCGCCTAGCCTGGGAATGCCAAGATAGGCGCTCGGCGATATCACGTTAGGCCATGAACACAGACTTCTATTGTGACTCCGTATTGAGTGGACGCATTGCAGTTCAAGTAGTCCGTGAGAGCGCAAACGTTTTGGCTTTTGTACATACCAATCCAACTTGGGAAACTCACATTGTTGTCATTCCTAAACAGCACGTTCAGCGGCTCGTTGACGTCGAAGATCAGAATTTGTTTGCAGAGCTATTTCAACTCATGGTCGCAATCGTCAAGGACCGTGGTCTATCCCAAACGAATTACAAAATCATCGTGAACGGTGGTGCTTACCAAAGCACGCAGCATTTACACTTCCACCTCGTGTCAGGCGCGCCGTTGGATATCAACAATCCTGCGCAGCGTGGCGAACTCAAGGTGTAAGAGGCTCAAGATGCCTAACATCCGCATCAAATTCATTCCCTTCGGTCGTCCGACCGCACAATCGCTACGCGCTTGCGCGTCGGTTTATGCGGGGCGTTAAACCGTATCCAGCGACATCCGATTGAAAGGCTGCTTTCCCATTGGGGCAAAGACTGCTTAAGCAGAAAACTGGCCAACCAGTTTTTTTAACCGTTGACCGGTTTCAGGCAATTGGATCGAGGGGCGCTACGCCCGCCTTGGGTTGAAATACGGCATAGCAAACCCCGATTGCCAATGTCGGCTTTGTGTCTAAGCCGGGTATTCCCAAGCACATCCAAACATAGCCACTCCAGGCGGATGGCGGGGCTTGTGGGCGCAGGTTGCACTCGCGGTTGCCGCAGGGCGGGCGGTCAAACCACAGCGTTGACGCAATAGCGTCAGCAAGCCAAACCAGTCCGCCCGCGAAGCATGCCGGAGCATGCAAGTCACGCCGTCCGCCGGGCGCGACACGCTGGCCAATTGCTGACTACCTTGTGAGAGAAAATGGCTGTTAGCCCCCGTAGATTAAGCGTTAGCAGCTACCAAAAGTGTAGCGACCGGGTGGCCCCCGGCCGGGTCAGAGCTTTTTCACCACCGCGCTGCCAATCGAATAGCCCGCACCAAACGAGCAAATCACGCCCAACTCTCCCGCCGCGAAATCCGCTTTGTGGCGGTGGAAGGCGATGATGGAGCCGGCTGACGCAGTGTTGGCAAACTCGTCCAGAATCACCGGCGCCTCCGTCAGCGTCGCGTCGCGCCCCAACAGTCGGCGGGCGATGAACTGGTTCATGGACAGGTTGGCCTGGTGCAGCCAGAAGCGGCGCACGTCGGCTGGGACCAGTGCGTGGGATGCCAGGTGGCCGGCAATGTGGTCAGCGGCCATCGGGCAAACTTCCTTGAATACGCGGCGGCCTTCCTGGCAAAACAGCTGGTCGCGGTCTTCGGGGTCACGGTCTTCGGCGCGTGACATAAAGCCTGCGTTGTTGCGGATGGCGTTGGAAAACGTGGTCTGCAGGCGAGTGCCCAAAATCTCGAAGGCACCGGCCGGTGCCAGGTCCAGGCGTTCTACCAGGATGGCGGTACACACATCGCCAAAGATGAAGTGGCAGTCGCGGTCCATCCAGGCCAGGTGCGCCGACGTGATTTCAGGGTTGACCACCAAAATGGCGCGGGCCGAACCGGTGCGCACGGCGTTATACGCCATCTCCAGCGCAAAAGTGGCCGAAGAGCAGGCCACGTTCATGTCAAACGCATACCCATTGATGCCCAGCGCGGTCTGTATCTCCACGCCCATGGCGGGGTAGGCGCGTTGCATGTTGGCGGCGGCGCAGTAGACACCGTCTATGTCGGCGGCAGTTTTGCCGGCGTTGGTCAATGCGTCCTGCGCGGCCTTGACGGCAATCTCGGCCATCATGGAAAGCTCGGTATCGGGGCGGGCCTTGAACTCCGGGCGCATGCGCCGAGGGTCCAACACGCCAGACTTGTTCATCACATAACGGCGCTTGATGCCGGAGGCTTTTTCGATGAACTCGACATTGGAGTCGGTCAGGGCGGTACGGGTGCCGGCGGCGATCTCGTCGGCATATTTGGCGTTTTCGAGTGCGGCGTAGGCGTTGAATGCTGCGACCAACTCTTCGTTGGTAATGACTTCGGGCGGCGTAAAAATGCCTGTGCTGCTGATGGCGACGCGGTGCATAGTAGGGAGCTTCTGTAAGGGGTTTGTATCGGCACATCCGATGCCGCGCTGATTATGCGCCGGGTTTTGCTACGAAATCCATAGTCGCTACCGTTACAAGGCAGGTGGAAACCCGGGCCGGAAAGCGGCTAACCTTGGGGCATTTACGCAAGGAGACGCTATGTCAAAGTTTCGTGCTTGGGCCGCTACTAGTGCTGGCAGCCCTCTAGAGCGGCTGGATTACGACCCAGGCGTTTTGAACCCCGAGGACGTGGAGATCGCTGTGGAGTACTGCGGCGTCTGCCATTCCGACCTGGCCATGGTCGATAGCGAATGGTTCCCCGCCACCTACCCGCTGGTGCCGGGCCACGAGATCATTGGCACTATCGTTGCGGTCGGTGGCGGGGAACCATTCGCTATCGACCATGGCCAGGTCGGAATGGC
>JBKJJC010000020.1:0-4208 GCA_046598245.1 Rhodoferax sp. | reverse complement strand
TCCACCGCCGTTGCAAACGATTCGTTAAACGCCGTGTCGTCCTTGACATAGACCACTTGGTGCGCCAGTTCGTGAAAGACCATACGGGCCAACTCACCCTGTGGGTACTGGATAAAGGTGCTCAACAAAGGGTCTCCACCCAGCCAATTCATCCAGCCTAGTGTGGAATAGGCAGGCACGCCATAGACGCTGGCCTCCAGCCCCTGCGCACGCAGCGCTTGGGCCTCCTGTTTCGCCTCTTGCTCGTCAAAGTAGCCGCGGTAGCCCACGCAGCCCGTGACCGGAAAACACCAGGTCTTGAGCGTTAGTGAATAGGGCGCAGCGGCCACCACATTCCACACCACAGCGCGCCGTTGTAATTGCGCATAGCGCTGGTAACTGGCGTTGTCGGGCAGTAGCAGCGTGGTGACGGCAAAGCGCCGAATATCTTGCGCCAGCCGCAGGCGCTGTTTCAGTGCTGCGGGCGTGTTGTCGTCGGTCAACCATTCGTCAACCGGCCGCGCCGCTTGCAACATCCGCAAGTGGCCGGAAGCCGAACCCAGCAGATAGCCCATGTCCGCACAACTGACCGTCAGAACAGCACAGGCCAGCACGCCAATAGACACACACCATCTGTTGCGGCGGGTACTCACAGGATGCACGGAGTGGCTCATGGCCCATTATCGGCAGAACACAAACGCAAATTGCCGACCTGCACCTGCAGATCGGCAATCGTCGGACCACAGCTATTTAGTTGCCGAAGGATGTTTCGGCGGCAGCACCACCGGAGACCGAGGCGTCCCGATTGGATGCCTGGGCAGAGCCCCACACTGAGCCAGAAGCCATGCCGTTGCCAGAGATCTGGGGTTTGCGAATGCTGGTGACGGCACCGGTGGCGTTGGCGTTGGCGTTGCCACTGGCCTCGCCGGCCAACTCGGCCGCCATGCTGCCGGCATTGCGTGCAGAAAACACGGACTGCGCCCGGTTTTGTGCCGAGGCCTGGGCGGCGGCAGAGGTAGCGGTTCCGGTAACAGCGTTTACATTGGCCGCGTTCATGGTTGCGCTATGCATGGGTGCGCCCGCGCCCATTCGGCTGTTCATGTTGCCACCTACGCTACCGGTTAAGCCGGTGGCGACTCCACCTGCGCCGAGCAAACCGGCATGGGCAGAGAGGGAAAGAAACAGGGCCGACACGATGGCGACGACCAACTTGTTTTGCACTGGGACTTGACGTTTGAACATGGTGATTGCTCCTTTAACAATTGAAAGGGCCAGCCATTCCGGCCCCTACACCAAGTACAACGAAGCCCGTCAGCAGTTTCTTCCATCGCCATTTGTAATCAATTGCAACCGCGCAGCACTGGCCTGCGACCTCAGCGCTGTGCGCCTACCAGTCCGTAACCGAACACGGGGTCGCGCCCTTCAGCGCCCAAATCCACGGCAGTGGCCGCCAGGCGGGCCAGCGCCGCAGATGCGGCCTGTGGGTCTGGGGCCGTTAGGCTTTGTGCCAGCAAACCGGCCACCCGAGGGGCTGCATACGAGGTGCCGCGCGCCAGCGTGTAACCACCGCCCGGTTCGGCGACTGTCACACCGGCACCCAGTGCGGCAAACATTACCTGCGGGCCCCGCGCTGCCTCGGGCAAGGGCTTGCGTTCCTGGGTAACCGCGGTCACACCGACAACCCCGGCATAAGCAGCCGGATACAGCGGCGGCGCGGCCGGGCCGTCATTGCCCACCGATGCAACCAGCAGAAAGCCCTTGCGAACCAGGGCTTGCACCGCACGCTCCAACAGGCGGTTGGATGGCCCCACCAGGCTGATATTCACCACGGCCACTTTCTCCCGCGCCATCCAGGCCAACGCCAGTGCTATCGCTTCTGCGCCGCCCGCTGCGGGCTGGCCACAATAAATGTCTGCCGCGTACAACGTGGTGCCTACAACCCCCGTTTCGGGCCCCGCCAACACAGACGCCACCGCCGTTCCATGGGTACTGGGATGTGGCACCGCCTCGCAGCCCCACACATGCACGGTAGCGCCACGCAGGGCTGCATGTTGGCGGTCCACACCTCCATCCACCAGCCCCATCCGCAGCGGGTTGGGTGCCGCAGCCCGCAAGGACGTGCTGGCGCCCACCGCATCACCGCTGCGGGTGTAGACATGGTTGAAATCGGCCTCCACCGATGGGTCCAGCGCACGCAATTGCGCCAGGGCCTGGGCCGTCGCCATGCCGGGTGGCGGGCGCAACACAACGTCGCGCAGGTCCAGCTCGGGCAAGTCGTGTTCGCGCAGCACGGCAAAACCCAGGGCCAGCGCAGCGTCGAGCAAATGGGCCGGTGGTGAGACCCACAGCAGCTCTTGCTTGCGAACGGGTTCACCCAGCGGATCGACCTCCAGAACATCGCTGTGCTGGCGCAACAGGTCGCGCACCGTGCGTGCGCGCAGTTGTTGCAGAGGCGCCAGCGCCAGCCCCCGCACGCCCTCTAACACCGCCGGCTGCCCCAAGGACGGTAGGCTAGATGGCAAGCTGGGTAAAGCGGGCATTACCCGCTGTGGCAGGCCCAACTGGGCATGGGCGGGCAGCGCCAAGCACAGGCCTGCGAACGCGGCCGCCGATACGGCCCGCGCGAACGCTCGGCCAGAAACCCGTTGGTTGAAACGCATCATGGTGGGCATGCGATGATAACGAACGAGCCATGGAAGAAAATCCCCCGCCCAACCGTTGTCTTGTTTTAAGTGATGGCTGAATCCCCTACTACGAACCTGCGAGATGACATCGCCGCCCTGCTGCCGCGTTTGCGGCGGTTCGGGCGCACGCTGGCCCGCAACGCGCACGATGCCGACGACCTGGTGCAAATCGCCGTCGAACGGGCACTGACCCACACCGACCAGTGGCAACCCGGCACACGACTGGACAGCTGGATGTTTCGAATCATGCAAAACGCCTGGATTGATGAGACCCGTGCGCGCGAACGGCGCAACCAGACCTTCGTCGCAGAAGAGGCCGGAGACAACGTAGGCGTATCCAGCAACGATGCGCAGATGGACGCCATAGCCGTGCGCAAGGCAGTCGCCCAACTGGGTGACGACCAGCGCGCTGTGGTCGGCCTGGTATTGGTCGAAGGTTTCTCCTACCAAGAAGCCGCCGAGGTGTTGGCCATTCCGGTTGGCACGCTGACCAGCCGCCTGGCCCGCGCACGTGAAACACTGCAAGCCCTGCTGGGTGGCGCCAGCGAAGGAATACACCCATGAACAACAACCCCAACACCACCGTGGCCGATGAGACTTTGATGGCCTTTTCCGATGGCGAGCTGGACACTGAGCAGCAGATTCAGGTCGCCAACGCCCTGCAGGCCAACCCTGTACTGCGCCAGCGGGTTGACCAGATGCAGCAGCAGCGCAAGCGTGTGGGTGACGCCTTCGCAGCAGTACTGGTTGAGCCCGTGCCCGATCGCCTGGCCCTGCTACTGCAAACGCCTGCTGCTGCGGTGGCCGCTGCCGCTGCGCCTGCGCCGGTGGTTGTCCAATTGGCCGACGTGCGGGCCGACCGTGCACGGACTCGCGCTATGCCAACTTGGGCACAGTTGGGTGGTATGGCGGCCAGTGTTGTGCTGGGTGTGGTGCTGGGCTCGCGCTTTCTGGGCACAGGTGTGGGCACCGACGCAGCCCCTGCCATGGCGCTGAACCAGGGCCAGTTGGTGGCGGGGGGCGCCATCGACAAAGCGCTGTCGAGCCAATTGGCCAGTGAACCCATGGCAGGGGCCAGCGTGGCCGTGCAACTGAGCTTTGTCGACAAAGGTGGCAACTACTGCCGCACCTTCAGCACTGCGGCTGCAGCAGGCCTGGCCTGCCAGCAGGCGGGGCAATGGGTGGTGCAACATGTAAGTGCAGTGCAAGACCAATCAGCTGGTACGGTGCGCCAAGCCGCCACCGCACTGCCACCCGCGCTACTTGATGTGGTAGACCAACGCATGGCCCACGGAACACTGGATAAAGCGGCGGAACGCCAAGCCCGCGACAAGGCCTGGCGTCCATGAGGCGACCCTTCGGTGTAGGGTGCTTTAGTGTGCGGCGGTCAGTACAGAGTTGCGGACCAGGCTGTCACCGGCCCTGCGCTGGTGTGTATGCTGCAGGAGTAAGGCTACAAGCACCGCTGCTGCGCCCGAACCTGCCAGCGACGGCGAGTTGGCAAGCAAATGGGTCAGGCCATTGAGGGCGGCGCCGCTGGTCTGC
>JBKJJC010000092.1:0-23274 GCA_046598245.1 Rhodoferax sp. | reverse complement strand
AGGTGTTTGTAGGGGCCGTAGACGAAACGCGCCTGCTGGGGCAGGGATGCACAAGCCAGCAACACGCCGGACAGTGCGCCTACCTGCAGGGTGCGCAGCCAGCGGGAGTAGGTGCTTGGTAGTGGTCGTTTAGCCATGGTTATAGACAGTGGTGCTTGGCAGAGTGATTACAAAATGGGACAGGAAAAATTACAAGCGTATGGGGTATGCAGGCGGTCAGTGAATACCTTAAATTTCATTTGGTTAGAAGTCGCAGGTACTCGCCAAGCCCGGCGTTGCAGGTGGCACTTGGTCAATATGGGCATGGCGATTCGCGCGAAAAATTTGCACTTGTGCATCCACCTGGGTCGGTGAGAGTAGTTGGTCTTTGGCATGCAAGACCCAGTCAACATCCTGTTCGTAAACCCTCGTTGTTTTTGATACCGGTAAAAGACCACCCGGCGAAAACCAAAGGTTGAAATTGATCGACATGGGTACCACGGGGTAGTTTCTGCCACCGTGCTCCGCCAGCATCACGCCATCCAGGTAGTGGCGTGTCTTGCCGTCTTTGATTTGCAGCATCAGCGTGTGCCACCCGGCTACCGAACGCTTTTCCTGATGGGCCTGGTTATGCGCTTGCCAGGGCTCTATGCGTACGGTTTGCCAGGTGATGCCGTAGAGCCGGGTAGTGGGGTCACCCCAGCCGCCGTTAGGCAGGTATTCCCAATCCACCTCGCTGAACTCGGGGTCGAAGTCGTGTTTCAAAGGGCTGACGGCGTAGAAGCTTTGCACCACCACATCACCATCCTCGCCGCTCACCGGCTCATCCGAAAAGCCGATGCGGGCAGCATAGGTGCCCTCAAAGTACTTGCGGGCTTGGCAGATCTGGGCCTGGGCCGTGCCCTCTGGTGTGCCGTCGGTTCGGGCGCGCAGGCGCAGCAGCTGGTTGCCGGCTTGCCGTGGGTCGGGCACCAGCGCAATGGTTGCCGGTCCCCACTGGGCACCCGCTATGCCAGGGTGACCTGCTGCGTGGCGCAGCGTCCAGCCCTGCGCGGCCAGGCCTTGCACACTGGTTTGGCTGAAGTCGTCAAAGAACAGGCCGTGCGTCTGCGCAACGGTGGCCGCCAGCGCCGAACCGTTGGCTGCATGGGCGACTAAACAGGTGGCGAGTGTGGCCATTCTGAGCAAGTGTTTGGCGTGCATGGCAGGCTCCTAGCTGCTCTTGGCTTGCGGTGCCGGAAACTTGACAAAAAACATCAAGACCAGGGCCGGCACACCGCATGCAATGGTCCATAAGAAGAAACGCTCGTAGCCCATGCTGAGCTGGATGTCACCGCTGATGGTTTTGGAGATGATGAAACCCAGTTGCATCACCCCCGAGCCCAGCGCGTAGTGCGCGGTCTGGAAGCGCCCGGGCGCCACGGCCTGCATGATGAACAAAATCATTCCGACAAAACCAAAGCCATACCCAAACATTTCAACCGCCACCGCCGCGCCGATGTGCAGGGTGTCGCTGGGCAGGGTGCTGGCCAGGTAATAAAACACCACATTGGGAACGGCCATGGCCAGGATCAACACCGGCATCGCGCGGCGCAGGCCCGCCCACGACGTGAAGTAACCACCCAAAATACTGCCGACCAAAAAGGCCGCCGTACCCACCGTGCCGTAGATGCCGCCCACCTGCTCGGTGGAGAGGCCCAGGCCGCCCTTGTCACGCGCTTCCAGCAGGAACAGTGGGCCAATGGTTTGCACCTGGCCTTCGGCAAAACGGAACAACACGATGAACAGAATCGCCAGCCAGATGCCGGGCTTTTGCAGGAAGTCTTTCACCACCTCCAGCAAGGTAAGAAACACGCTGGCGGCGCTCAGGTCCGTATGCTCGGTGTTCAAGGTGCCGGGCAGGGCCCAGGCGTTGTAGCTGGCTAGCGCCGCCAGCAGCACGGCCAACAGTACAAAGATTGCAGACCAAGCGTTGAACACCCCAAATCGGGTTTCCAGCTGACCCGCCAGAACCAACAGCCCCCCCAGTGTCAAAAATTTGGATGCGTTGAAAAACGCACCCTGCCAACCCGCATAAGCCGCCTGCTGTTTGTCGCTCAGGCTGGCCATGTACAGGCCATCACAAGCAATATCATGCGTGGCCGATGCATAGGCCAGCACAAAAAACACCGCGATGCTGGCCGCAAAATACATGGGCAGTTGCAGCGCCAGCGCCATCAACGCCAGGCCCGCCGCGCCGGTGAACTGCATGGCCACCACGATCAGCTTCTTGCTGCGCGCCATCTCCAGGAACGGGCTCCACAGTGGCTTGAAGGCCCAGGCCAGGCCCAGCAGCCCCGTCCAGCGCGCGATCTGGTCGTTGGGTACACCCATGTTCTTGAACATCAGGCCGGCAATCAGCATGACCACAAAAAACTGCATGCCCTGCACAAAGTACAGGCTGGCAACCCAGGTGATGGGCGAACGCGCGGGAGTGGTTTCAGTGGTCATGGGGTGTCCGGTCAGTCAGTGGGTGGAGGGCAGTTTCAGGCGTGTGCCAGTGCAACGGGTGCAACGCCGGGCGCGGTGGCCTCGCCCTGCAGCCAGGCCTTGAGCGCAAGCAGGGCGCCGTCGGCATAACCCCAGGTCACGACGGCGGCGGCGTGGATGTCCATGACCTGGAACGGGTTCCAGATCGCCAGGTGCAAATCCACACCAGCAGCCGTGCTGGGCGTGTGGAAGCGCCCCTTGTGGTTGGAAACCAGCACATTGCAGCGGCCATCACGCGGTAGCGTGCTGATGTCCAGGTCGCGCAATGAGGCCACGGGCAGGACCTGCACATCGTCAAAGCCTGAGAACAGTGCCTGCACCTGCTCCAGCGGCAGGCCGGCTTCGGACACACCGTCGCTGACCACCGAAGCCTGGGCAATTACGCGCAGGGGCTGTGTGCGGTTGGGTGCAACCGGGTGGCCAATGGCGGTTAATCCGCGGGCCCAGGCGGTATGCATCAGCGCAAAGTCCTGCGCCAGTTGCGCATCTTCATAGGGCGTGGCGCGCAGCGGAAAACGCCGTGCCAGTGCATCCACACTGTCGCGCGCGCTGTGCATGGCGGCCATGTCCAGATCGCCACTTTGTAGCGCGGCACCAATGGCCTGCAAGGCAGCCAATTGTTCGCTGCGCGCGCCTTGCGCCAACACCAGGTCGGCGCCGGCTTGTAAGGTCAACACCGACGCGCGGGCATGGCCGTAGCGGTCGTACACGGCCTTCATCATCAGCGCGTCGGTGATCACTACGCCGGCGTAACCAATGGCCTCGCGCAACACACCGGTCAGCACTTTGTGCGACAGGGTGGCGGGATGCTCGGCGTCGATTTGGGGGTAGACGATGTGCGCCGTCATGACGGCCGGGGCTGTGCCTGCCAAGGCGCGGAACGGGATCAGCTCCAACTGCTCCAGCTCGGTCAGGGATTTGTCTACGGTTGGCAAGGCATGGTGGGAGTCGGTATGGGTATCGCCGTGCCCGGGGAAGTGTTTGATGCAACAGGCCACTCCTTCGGACATGGCGCCCTCCATCCACGCACCTGCCAGGCGCGCGACCGCCAGCGGATCGGCCGAGAAGCTGCGCTCGGCAATCACCGGGTTGGCGGGGTTGTTGTTGACATCTACCACCGGCGCGAAATTCCAGTTGATGCCCAGACTGCGCAGGCCGCGTGACACGGCTGCTCCCACGTGCTGGGCCTGCTCTAGGTCGCCACAGGCACCCAGCGCCATGGCGGCCGGTGCTTGCGGCAAAAAGGTGGCGCGTATGACAGAGCCGCCTTCCTGGTCCAGGCCGATCAGGGCCAGCGGGCCCATCACTTCGCGCAGGTCGGCAGTGAGTTTGCGCACTTCGGCCGCTGTGCCCAGGTTCTTGCGGAACAGGCACACGGCGCGGATGTGGTGTTCGCGCAGAAAGTTGGCGGTTTCCGCATCGAGGCTTGTGCCCTCGATGTCCACCATCACCAGTTGCCCGGGGTACAGGGTTGTGTGTTGCATGGTGGTCGGGTTCAGTGGGTTTTGGTGACCTTGGCCAAAAAGCGGGGCTCGTCGGGGTTGCGGCCCCGGGCACGGGCCAGTTGCTCCACCATGGGGTAGAAGCTCTGGATCAGCGAGATCGGGTCCAGGTCAATAGACGCGGTCTCCACAACGGGTAAGTTGGCACCCGGTGTGCCGGCGGGGGCGGCGAGCAACACCTTGGCCCCGCGCAGGCGCATCTCCTCGGCCAGGGCCAGCAGGCCGGCTTGCGCCGGGCCGCGCGGTGCAAACACCAGCAGCGGGTAGCCTTCTTCGATCAGGGCCATTGGGCCGTGTTTGACTTCGGCGCTGGAGAAGGCCTCGGCCTGTATGCCGCAGGTCTCCTTGAACTTGAGCGCGGCCTCTAGTGCGACCGGCATGCCGGTGCCGCGGCCGATCACAAACAAACGGTCCACGTTCTGCAAAACTTCCACCGCCACGGACCAGTCCATGTACGCCGCACGGGACAACACGCCGGGCAATGCAGACAGTGAAGATTGCAGCAACAAGTCATCCTGCCACGCCGCGACGATTCGGGCACCTGCTACCAACTGGGCGATATAACTCTTGGTGGCCGCCACACTGGCCTCAGTTCCGGCGTGTAAGGGGAAGACCCATTGCGCGGCCTGCGCCAGCGGCGAGTCTTCCTTGTTCACAAAAGCAGCGGTCACCGCACCGCCTTCGGTAAAGAAACGCGTGGGGGCGACCAGGTCTGGACTTTGTCCCGATTGTGAAAAAGCCATGGACACCAGACCCTTGCAGGTAATCTGCGATTGGTACAGCGTGACCAACGACATGGGCAGTGACGTGACCAGGCGGCCCATGCGGGCCATCACCAGATAGGCCAAAAAATGCGCCGCATGGTCCGAGCTGCCACGCGCCACCGTCAACACGGCTGTCGGATTTTGTGTGCGCAGCAGCGCGCCAAAGTCGCTGTATTCCTGGTCGTTGTGGGCCAACTGGTGGGCCACGGCCTGCGCCGCTTCACGTGCTTCAGAGAGCATCAGTGTGTTCAATGGGATTCCCTTCTATGTAGACGGATTGCAATTTCAGGTCGCGGTTTAGCACGACCACGTCGGCCCAGGCGCCAACGGCCAGGCGGCCACGGTCGACCACGCCCAGGTAGTCGGCTGCGTGGGTGGAGACGCGTTTGGAGGCGTCCAGAATGGAGAGGCCCAGCGTGTCCACTAGGTTGCTCAGGGCCTGGTCCAGCGTGAGCGTGGAGCCGGCCAGGGTGCCGTCGGCCAGGCGCACACCGCCCAGGCACTTGAACACCTGGTGGCTGCCCAGGCGGTATTCACCATCGGGCATGCCGGTGGCGGCGGTAGAGTCGGTCACGCAGTACAGGCAGGGAATTGCGCGCAGCGCCACGCGTATGGCGCCGGGGTGCACGTGGATCAGGTCGGGGATAAATTCCGCATACTGCGCATGGGCCAGTGCCGCACCCACCATGCCGGGTTCGCGGTGGTGCAGGCCGGTCATCGCGTTGAACAAATGCGTGAAGCTGCGCGCACCCCTGGCCAGGGCCTGCACACCGTCGTCGTAGGTGCCCAGGCTGTGGCCGATCTGCACGCGGTAGCCGGCGTCGCACAGCGACTCGATCAGGTCCATATTGCCCGTCACTTCGGGCGCCATCGTGATGACACGAATCGGTGCCAGGGCGTTGAGTTGGCGTAGTTCTTCGGTTGCGACCGGCCGCGCAAAATCGGGCTGAGCGCCGAGTTTGCCGTCGTTGATGTAGGGGCCTTCCAAATGCACTCCCAGCACACGGGCGCCACCCGGCGCGCGTTGTTGGCAAATACCGGTCAGCGCCTGCATGGCCGACACCAGGTCTTCCATCGGTGCGGTCATCGTCGTTGCCAGCATGGACGTGGTGCCGTGCTGCGCGTGGACCTGGCTGATGCGCACGGCGGCGTCGCCGCCTTCCATGATGTCGCGGCCACCGGCGCCATGTACATGCAGGTCGATGAAGCCGGGTAGCACCATGGGTTCACCCGATGTGCGGGCCACCTCTTCGCTGATCGCCTTGCCGTGGATATGGTCTATGCGTCCCTCGGGTGTGAAGGCGATGGACCCCTGCACAAAGCCAGAGGGCGTCAGAATATTGCCGACGACGGTACGCATCACTCGCGCCTCATTTCGGCGACGAAGTCGTAGTAGTCACTGCGGCAGTAGGAGTGCGTCAACTCCACAGCCTGCCCTGATTCGAGGTAACCAATACGTGTGATGAAGAGCACCGCCTGGCGGTCGGGGATGCCCAACTGCTCGGCCAAACGGGGCTGGGCGTTCAGCGCACGGATGTGCTGCAGCGCGCGGACCGGTGTTTGCTGCACGCTGTCCAGGTATTCGTACAACGAGTTGCCGATCAGCATCGGGTCAGGCACGACGCTTTGTGGCAACACGCTGACTTCGTAGGCCATGACCACGTTGTCGGCCAGGCGCAGGCGCTCTAGCCGCACCACTTTTTCACCAGTGGACAGGCCCAGCGACAACTGCTCGTCGGTCATGGCGACGTCGATCTTGCGTTCCAGCCAGCGAGACGATGGCGTGTATCCACGGCGCAGCAATTCTTCAGAAAAGCTGGTCAGTTGCGAGAGCGGCTGCTCCAGCATCGGGGCGATGTAATTGCCCGAGCCGCGCTTGCGCACAATCAGGCCCTGTGACACCAGTTGGTCGATGGCCGAGCGGGCGGTGACGCGTGACACGTTCAGTGTTTCGGCCAGCAGGCGCTCGGAGGGCAGGGCCTCGTCGGGTTTGTAGTGGCTTTCGCGGATCAACTGGGCCAGCCTGCGGGCCAGCTGCATGTAGATGGGCGAGCTGTCGCGGGGGTCCGGATCGAAGGTCAAAGTTTCGCCTGGTGTCATGGTGACTTTTCCAATGATTGGTGGACAAGCGTCAGGGCGCCGTGTACGGCGTCCTGGGGTGAAGCGATGCAGCGGGCACGGGTAGCGCTCGCCAGTCGCGGCAAAAGTTGGCGGCCTACGCTGCCGCAGACGGCCAGAGGCAGCGTGGCCTGGGGGTCCAGCGCGGTGGCCATGCGTTCGATGGCTGCTGCGGCTTCTGCCAGCAGTGCCTCGGCCACGGAGTCTTTGGCTGCTGATTCAAACACGGTGGGCGCCAGTTGGGCGTATTCGTTTTGGCCGGCAGCCGCGCACCAGGCTTGCAGCGCGTCGCGGTGGGTTCCGCAGATTTGGTGGATGCGGGTTGCCAGCAGCCCACCGGGCAGGCGGCGGTCCATCACCTCTTGGGCGTGGGACATCGCGCGCAAACCCAACCAAGCACCGCTGCCTTCATCACCCACGGGAAAGCCCCAGCCGCTAACCTGGCGGCGCGTGCCATCCGCATACAGCGCCTCACCCACGCTGCCGGTGCCTGCCGCCACCATGGCACCGGGCAGGCCCCTGTGTGCGGCAAGCAGGGCGATGTAGGCATCGTTTTCGACCGCGAGGTGGGCAAAACCGGGGTTGGCGGCCACAAATTCGTCAGCCCAGGGCTGGTGGTGCACGCCGGATAGGCCTGCACCCAGCGCGCAGTCGGACCAATCCGGTACCGGTAGCTCGGCTAGCGCAAAAGCCTGCTGCACGCCGTCCAGAATGTTGCGCCAGGCCGCGGCCACCCCTTGCCCCAGTGCCGACGGCCCGGCATTCGCCTGGGCTAGCACCGCTCCACCCCGAGTGGCCAAGAGAACGCGGGTACCGGTGCCGCCACCGTCTACACCCAACAAATACTTAATCATGGCTGTTTTGGACTTGTTTTGCCGCACCAAGAGAGGGTGCTGATTGAATGTGGGGGTATCTTAACATACCAATTTAATACCAGTGTTAGGGTTTTTTCTAGTTTCTCGACAAAAGCTTGCTCGAAGTGTGCCGGAGAAGAGGTCAAGGGTGGTGCGCCCATTAGAGTCTGCGCGAGTGGAGCAAGAGAGAAAGCGGTTTAGCAGAGTCTGCTGGTATGGTCTTGGTCTTGCAAAACCCACCTGTGCCGCAGCAAATAGAACCGCAAGCGTACCGCCATCCGCTTTGGGGATTGAAACTACCCGCCAACTGTTGCGATACTGAGCGCCCCATCGTCCGAGATGTGGAGCGGAACCGGGATCAGGCCCTGGCCGTCACATTCGCCTGTGTCACAGCCCCCGTCCGCCCAGCGGTAGCGGGCGTAATGCACGTTGCAGGTGATGCTGACTAGGGGTGTAAAGATCAGTTGCGATTGTTTGCCTGCCAAAGGCACGCCAAAGTGCGCGCAACGGTTGGCGAAGGCAGTCACCGCCAGACCATCGCGCAACAGCAGCAGTTTGAACGACTGGCCTTGCCCGCCACCCGTGTTCAACTCCCACAGCGTGGCCTGGCCATCTCCCAGCGCATCCCGCTGGCACAGCAGCGCGGTGCCGGGCGCGGGCGCGTTGGGTAGAGCGGACCAGTGGAGCGGCGCGGATGGTGTGGTCATGGGGGCAATGTATACCGACGCTAGGTGGCAAAGGGGTGGTTTACGGATAAGGTATAAGCCAAATTGGCCTCTAGCCCCCGCGAAATATGCTTATTGCGCTATGTATTTCATAGTAATGTAACTGCGATTGGGTAGCACTTCAGACCCCTGCAGCCGCCCCCGCATACCCCAGCCCAGCCGCCACGCCGCCAAAACGGTTGCCCTCTACCAATGTAGAGTCGGGCATGGCGGCGCGCAGGGCCTCGACCAGGGGGCGCAGCGCTGACGAGCCGCCGGTCAGGTAAACGGCGTCCACACCGGCCAAGCCGGAGCGCTGCACACACAGCTCGGCGCATTGCACCACCTGGGTCAGCGCCTGCTGCAGCGTGTCGGCCATGCCGGGTGCGCTGACGGTAGCGCCCAGATGCTCAGACGGCCCATGGCCCAAAAAGTCCAGGTCGACCAATGCGTCGTCACCCGAGATGGAGCATGCGATCTTGGCTGCCTCCACGCCCGCCAGCATACGGTGGCCGTGCTGGCCCTCCAGCGCGTCCATCAGGCGGGCGTGCAGGGCCTGGTCGGTGTAGTCGGTCCATAGCTCCTTGGCAAAGTGCATGGCTTTGCGGGTGTAGGCCTGGTGGATCAGGTGCCAGGTGGTCAGGTCAAAAAAAACACTATTCGGCACCGGGCGGCCTCCGGTACCGATGTGGCGGTAGCCCAGTAGCGGCATCACGGTGGACAGGTCCAGTAGGCGGTCAAAGTCGGTGCCGCCAATGTGTACGCCGGTGGTGGCCAGTATGTCGGCGGTGCGGTCGCGGGTCTGGCTGCGCACAGGGTTCAGGCGGATGACGGTGAAGTCGGATGTTCCGCCGCCAATGTCGACCACCAGCGCGGTGGTTTCTTGCGTGACGCGTTGTTCGTAATCCAGCGCGGCGGCAATCGGTTCGAGCTGGAAGGCGACCTCAGTAAATCCGGCCTCCAACGCGGCGCGGCCCAGGGTCTCTTGCGCCAGCGCGTCGCGGTCTGCATCGTCGTCAACAAAGTGCACCGGGCGCCCCAGCATGGCGCGGGTCAGGGGCTGGCCGACCTGGGCCTCGCAGCGGCGTTTGAGTTCCTTGAAGAACAGCACCACGATGTCGAAGAAACGCATGCTCTGGCCATTAACGGCGGTGTACTCGTCCATCAAACGGCTGCCCAACAGGCTTTTGAGCGACCGCAGTAAACGGCCCTCGGTGCCGGCCAGGTAGGCCTGCATCGCGTCGGAGCCGTACAGCACGGTGTGGGTTTCGCTGGCGAAGAAAAGCGCGGTGGGCATCTCGGCGCGCGCACCGTCCAGCGCGATGGTGTGCATCTGCCCGTCGGGACCGATCAGCGCGGCGGCGGAGTTGGATGTGCCGAAGTCGATGCCCAGTGTTAGGGGGTGGTGGCTGGCATCTGCGGGCTTACTCGGCATGTACAGCCGCTCCCAGCACTTGCTTCAGAAAGGCAGAAATATCGGCCACCTCACGCGGGTGCACGCTGTGTGGCATGGGGTAGGTGTGCCACTGCACCGGATGGCCTAGTGCGGCGAGCGCATTGCGCGAGTCTTCGCCGCGTGCCAGTGCTACCACTGGGTCTTGTATGCCGTGGGCCATGAAAATGGGTGTGGTGGCATTGGCCTGCATGCGCTCGGTGGCAATGCGGTCGGCCAGCGGCAGGTAGCCCGACAGGGCCATGATGCCGGCCAAGCGGTGCGGCAGGCGCAAGCCGGTGTGCAAGGCCATGGCGCAACCCTGGCTGAAACCGGCCAGCACGATGCGCTCATACGGTATGCCACGTGCCACTTCGCGCTCAATCAAAGCGGTGATTTCTTTTTCGGATCTCTGGATGCCGGTGCTGTCCTGGCGGTCCACCAGGTTCAGGCCCATGATGTCGTACCAGGCCGGCATCACATAGCCGCCGTTTAGCGTGACCGGGATGCTGGGCGCATGGGGAAAGACAAAACGGATGGCCGGGCAGCCTTGCAAATCGAGTTGCGGCACCAGGCCAGCGAAGTCATTGCCGTCGGCGCCCAGGCCGTGCAGCCAGATGACGGCAGCTGTCGGGTTGGGGGCGGATTCGAGTTCTATACGTGGCAGGAGGTGGGGGAGAAGTGGGGATGTAGGGGCGGTCATGGCAGAGGGCTCACGGCAATTGCAGAACCCTCGATTGTCCATGAAGGCCTGGTGCGCCGTCTGGCGCTGCCTGGTTGTGCAGGGTCTGGATGGTTACGCCTGGATGTCAAAAGCCGACAGGTGGTTTGCCAGGTGCATGGCATGGGCGTGTTCGTAGGTGGGCTTGTTCAGGGCACCGTAGGCAAAGTGGGGCTGCAGCGGCGCGGTGTACTTGTGGAAGTCGGCAATAGCGGTTTGCAACCGGGCAAGGGCCAGAGCCGCAGCGTTGCTAGTGTCCAACGGGGGTGCGCCTGGGATGGGCTCCGCCAGGTTGTGGCTCATGCGACCCCGCCAGTGAAAGAACTGAAAGGCCAGGGTTCCGGCGGTGTGTTGGAACAGCGGCGATTTGTGCACCGGAAAACCCGTCAGGGAGTATTCGATGCTCTGGGCGCAGTGGGTCAAGGTCTGGGGCCAAGACCAAAGTGTGGATGACCGCAGTGTTGCGGCCTTGGCCAATCTATCTAATTCGCGTTGGGCCAATTTGAGCGACCCAAAGGCCAATTGGCGGTCCGCGGCAGATGCCTTTTGGCAAGCTGAGCTGGAAGCGGCCACCAAGCCAACCGCGGCGGTGGATGCGAGGAATGCGCGGCGTGATGGTGGGGTGTTCTGTGCCATGCTGAGGCCTCCTGAGATTCAATACTTGCTGTGAATTAAGGCTTGGGCAACCACCCCAGGCCATGGGCATGCAGGCTTTGCACATAGAGGCGGTCCCGCGTTTCGGTGATGGCGGTAGTCTCAGGGTAGGCGCCGCTGGGGTCTTGCAGGTCGGCTACCACCTTGCCGTCCTCGGTAAACGCCACTACATGGCCATACGACTTGGGTATCGGCCATAAAGCGCGCGGCAGGCGCAGTGTCAGGCGGCGAAGCCAGGGCTTGTCGGCCATGTTGTCGGCGGTGGGATTGCGCGGCTTGGCAAAGCCCATCCAGATCTTGCCGTCCAGTCCGCGCATCAGGTTGTCGGGGTAACCTGGCAGGTTGTCCAGCAACACGGTGGCCTGGGTATTGGGCTGGGCAGTGGCCTGCGCCACGTTCAGGCCACTGGCGCTGGTCGCGATCTTCCACAGCCGGAACTTGCCGGTCTCGGTCACAAACAGTGATTGTTCGTCGGCGCTGAGCGCCACGCCATTGGCAAAACTCAGCCCATAGGCCAGCACACGAGTGGCGCGGGTGGCTGGGTCGTATTCCAGAACGCGGCCGGTGGCTGCGCCCTCGATGATGTCCAGCACACTGGCCTCAAATGTGCCACCCCAGTCCTTGGGTGCGAAGCGGGTGGATGCGTCGCTGAAATACATGCGGCCGTTTTTTGCCACCACCACCGCGTCGGCATACCGAATGGGGTCGCCGTTGACGCTGTCGGTCAATACGGTGATCTTGCGGTCAGGTGTTATGGATAGCAGGCCTTTGATCGCGTCTGCGGCAATCAGGTTGCCATTGGCGTCAAAGTCAAAACCCAGCACCCGGCCACCGGTGTTGGCAAACACTTCCTGGGACGTGCCGTCCGGGTTCATGCGCAAGATGTTGCCGCTGGCGACCGTGGCGTAGAGCTTGCCGTCGGGGCCCATTGCAATGTGCTCAGGGCCAACCTCGCCCTTGAGGTCAATCACTTGCAGATTGGCCAGGCGGGTGTTGACGGAGTGTGGCCCTACGTAGCCCGGTGCCTTGGGCAGCGCAAAAGCGGCGGGTGCAATGGGAACCGGCCACAGCAGCAAATAGGCGACCGCGATGAGGACCAAGGCGGCAAGCCCGTACAAGACTTTCTTCACGGCGGATGCTCCATTTTTTGAAAGGAATGGCCGCCGTAGAGCGCGCTAGCCTAAGAGCGCCTGTGCGAATTCGCGTGCGCTGAAGGTTTCGAGTTCTTCCAGCTTCTCACCGACGCCGATAAAGTACACCGGAATGGGCCGCTCGCGCGCAATCGCTGCCAGCACTCCGCCCTTGGCCGTGCCATCGAGTTTGGTGATGATCAGGCCGGTCAGCTTCAGCGCATCGTCAAAGGCGCGCACCTGGGTCAACGCGTTTTGACCGGTGTTGCCGTCGATGACCAACAGCACCTCGTGCGGGGCCGTGTTATCTGCCTTCTGGATCACACGCTTGATCTTCTTCAGCTCTTCCATCAGGTGCAACTGCGTGGGCAGGCGCCCGGCGGTGTCGATCAGCACCACATCTTTGCCACGGGCCTTGCCAGCGCTGACCGCATCAAAGCTCACTGCGGCGGGGTCGCCGCCCTCCTGGCTGACGATCTCCACCAGGTTTCGGTCGGCCCAAACGCTCAACTGCTCCCGCGCAGCCGCGCGGAAGGTGTCGGCCGCGGCCAGCAGCACGCTGGCACCGTGTTCAGACAAATGCCGCGTCAGCTTGCCAATGGACGTGGTCTTGCCTGCACCATTGACGCCGGCCACCATGATGACGGTGGGCTTGTGTTCACCAATGACCAGCGGCTTTTGCAGGGGTTGCAGCAGCTCGGTCAGCAGTGCAACCAAAATATTTTTCAGCGCTACAGGGTGGGTTACACCGCTGTCATTGACCTTGCGGCGTAGCTCGGTCAGCAAATACTGGGTGGCGGGCACGCCGGTATCGGCCATCAGAAGCGCGTCTTCCAGCTTCTCGTACAGCGCCTCATCGATCAGCGAGCCACCAAATACGGTCGAGATACTACCGGCCGTTTTGCCCAGGCTGGTCTTGAGTTTGTCCACCCACTTTTGCCGCTCGGGCGCTACGGCGCCGGGTTCGGGAATATCGATGGGTGTGACTAGCGCGCTACCAATCAGCGAGCCCCCGGTGGGTGGCGCGGCAAAGGATGGACGCGCGGATGGGGGTATTGCGGGGGCAGCCGCTACCTCTGCGGGGGGTGACGGCGTAACCGGCTCCGCAGCGGAGGGGGTGGCAGGGACCAGGGGAGCGGGAGGTTTCTTTTTGAAAAAACTGAACATGTGTTGGATTCTTGGAATGACTGCATTCTATGAAACAGCCCTGCGGGTATCTTTCGCCAGGTCTACCACTAGGGTAATCCCGCGCGTTTGTGTCGCTATAAGCACCGTACCTGGTTGCACAATGTAACAACCCGTCCTTCGTATCCTATCGATGCATTACGTCCTGATCATCAACGCCGCTGTCAGCTTCATCATGGGCTGTGCATTGGTGCTGGTGTGGCGGCGTGATCCCACCCAAGCCTTTACCCGCTATATCGGCTGGGCGAACCTGGCCCAACTGCTGGTGCCGATGACTTATTGGGCCAAAGTGCAGGGAGGTCCCGCCGGTGAGGTGGCCGGAAATTTCGCGCTTGCTGCGGTGGCGGGCACATATTCCACCTTGCTGCTGGTGGGTACGGCGCATCTGGCTAACCGGCCTTTGCCGCGGAAATCTGTCTGGTTGATTCTGGTGGTTTTGTCCATCATCGTGGCATCGGCCGTAGGCCTGGGCGGTCCGCGCGTTGGGCAAGCCAGCATGGGGACTATCAACACCTTGCTGGGCTTGGTGTGTTGTTACTGGTTGTGGAATGCGGGTACTGCACGTTTCAGCTCGGAGAAATGGGTCGGGCCGCTACTGGTCATGCTGGGCCTCATTCAGTTCATTTATGTGGCTTACCAGGACGCGGGCGCCGAACTGCTCGCAACGTTGGGCGCGTTGTTGCGCATCATCCTGGGCCTGGTGCTGGTATACGCTGCGCTGGACCGCGGTGCACTGGCTACGCGCAAGTTACAACAGCGTTTCGAGCGGTTGGCAGAGCGTTCGCACCAAGGCATCCTGATCAGCCTGGGTGAGAGCAGCATTGTGTATGCAAATCCGGCATGTTTGGCCATCTACGGTGTGCAAAACCTGGCGGAGCTGCGGGTGGTCACGGTCGCACGCACCATACCCAAGGCAGAGCGGGCCAAGGTCGGCAGAATCCTGCACGATATCCATATTGGCCTGCAAGCAGATGCGGACTACGAGGCGCTGCGGCATCGGGCAGATGGCACACCGTTGTGGTTGAAATTTCACTACTTCGCCACTGAGTGGGACGGCGCTGCAGCGGTACAGGTCTTGATTGCGGATGAAACCCAGCGCCATGAAGCCAACCAGGCCCTGATTCACCAGGCTTTGCACGACGAATTGACGGGCCTGCCCAACCGCAGAGCGCTGATTGAAAGCCTGCGCGGCCGTTGCCAGCCTGCAGAGCCGCTACAGCGCTTTGTACTGGTGTTGATGAATATTGACCGGTTCAAATTGTTCAATGAGGCCCATGGCCACTCGATGGGAGACGATGTGCTGCGCGCCATGGGTGTGGCCCTGCGGTCGTGCATAGATGACGACTGTGAGCTCATGCGCATGGCTGGTGACGAGTTCGCACTGGTGTCGGTGTCCCAGAATGACGGTGACACGGCTGTCGAACTGGTAACACGGGTGCGGCAACTGCTGGCCAAACCCTTGCTGGTGGCGGGCCAAGAGTTTTTTCTGGATGCTTCCCTGGGCATTGCGCTGTACCCCAATAGTGCGCGCGACGCCGACTCGCTGTTGCGCGCCGCCAATGCGGCTATGCATGTGGCCAAACGCATTCCTGGTACCTCCCATATGTTGGCCGAGAAAGCGTTCGAGCGGGGCTCCAGCAATGCCCTGGAGCAAGAGCAGGCCATGCGCGCCGGCATCGAGCGGGCGGAGTTCCAACTGATGTACCAACCCAAGGTGGACGCCCGTACCGGCCGTCTGACCAGCCTGGAGGCGCTGGCGCGCTGGAATCGACCCGGTGTAGGCCAGGTGAGTCCGGGGGAATTCATTGCAGCCGCAGAGCGCACCGGACTGATCCGCGTGTTGGGAACTGCGCTTTTGAAGCAGGCTTGTGCGCAAATTGCACAGTGGTGTGGCCAGTTCACCCATTGCGTTCCGGTGGCGGTGAATGTGTCCCCGTTGCAAATGTTGGACCCCCGATTCCCCCAGCTGGTTGCACACACCTTGCAATCTTTTGGCGTGGCCCCGCAGTGGTTGACGTTGGAGATCACCGAAAGCTCTGCCGTGCAGAATCTGGAGCAGACCACGGCGCAGGTTGAACAGCTGCGGGCCATGGGTGTGCATGTGGCCATGGACGACTTTGGCACCGGGTTTTCGTCTCTGAATATGCTGCGCCGGTTGCGCCTGCACACGGTAAAGATTGACCGGGGTCTGATCGACCCCCTGCCGTCTCCGGATGCCGTGGCCGTGGTGCGTGCCATTTGCCAATTGGCCGATGCCTTACACCTGCACGTGGTAGCCGAAGGGGTGGAAACCCAGGCCCAGGCCATTGCCGCGCGCGATGCGGGCTGTGGCGAGTTGCAAGGCTATTTGTACTCAAAACCCTTGTTTGCCCAGGATGTGGCCATGTGGTTGACGCGGCGGGCGATGGAGCACCAGGGGGATACCGAAGCGCTGCCCCTGCGGTCCGTTAAGCTTGGGGCATGAAGAAACCCAGCAAGTCCCCCTCCAAAAACGCCGGCAACAGGGCCAAGGCGCCGGGCAAGCCCGCCCGCATACCTGTACACAAACGACCTTCGGGCGAAATCCGCCTCATTGGAGGCCATTGGAAACGCATCAAACTCAAGGTGGCTGATCGTCCGGGCCTTCGCCCTACACCCGACCGCGTGCGTGAAACCCTGTTCAACTGGTTGGGGCAAGATTTACATGGCCTGCGCTGCGTGGATGCCTTTGCCGGAACCGGAGCCTTGGGCTTTGAAGCTGCCTCGCGCGGTGCGGCCGAAGTGCTGTTGGTGGAGCACGACGGCGCCCTGGTGGTGCAGCTGCAGCGGGTGCAGGCCCAGTTGCTGGCCCTGAAATTACCCGAGGCCGCGGCGCCGCAAAAACTGCAGATTGTGCGTGGCGAGGGCGTGGCCACGCTGCGCCAATTGGCACCTGCCAGTTACCACGTTATTTTTCTGGACCCGCCCTTTGATGGCGAGTTGTACGAGCCTGCTTTGGCTGCCGCGGCGCGTGCGTTGGCTACCAATGGCTCCATTTACCTGGAAGGCCCCAAGGCCTGGACGGATGCCATGCTGGAACCCCTGGGGCTCGTGGTGTACCGCCACCTGAAGGCGGGCGCAGTGCACGCCCATGTATTGCGGGCTGGCACACCGGCGGATGCCGGCACTGCATAATTTTCCCAGAAGTTGGGCTAAGTGCCCCGGAGCCCTTGATGCCAAACCCCGTGATAGCCGTCTACCCCGGCACCTTTGACCCCATCACCCTGGGCCACCAGGACCTGATTCGCCGCGCTGCCAGCCTGTTTGGCACGGTGATCGTCGCAGTAGCGGCGGCCCACCACAAGAAAACAATGTTTAGCCTGGACGAGCGCTTGGACATGGTGCGTGCGGTGGTGCTGGACTACCCTAATGTGCAGGTGGAACCGTTTACTGGCCTGGTGCGCGATTTTGCGGTGGGCCATGGCGCCCGTGCAATGCTGCGGGGTGTGCGTTCGGTGTCCGATTTCGATTATGAGAGCCAACTTGCCGGCATGAACCGCGCCTTAGCCCCTGATGTGGAGACGGTGTTTTTGACACCGGATGCACGCTACCAGTACATTTCCAGTACGCTGGTCCGTGAAATTGCGACACTCAAAGGTGATGTGGCGCAGTTTGTGGCACCAGTCGTTCATGCGCGTCTGTTGCAAAAATTGAAACCCCTATAAAACCACCAAGGAATCCCATGAAAATCTTGCTGCCCGTGGATGGTTCGGAGTTGTCGCTGGAGGCCGTGCGTTTTGCCATCCGCATGGTGCTGGCCGGTCTGCGTGCAGACGCCGTGCTGGCCAATGTACAGGAGCCCGCCAACCTGTATGAACTGCTGGTGGCCCACGACCCGGAGGTTATCAACAAAGTCAGCGAAGAGGCTGGCAAACACACACTGGAATCAGCACAGGAATTGCTGAATGCGGCCGGGGTGGAGTACGAATGTGAAGTGGCCAAGGGCGACCCGGCCCACACCATTGTGGACATTGCCGAACGCTTTGCCTGCGACCTGATCGTCATGGGTGCGCGCGGCAACAGTGCCCTGCGCAGCGCCATGATGGGTTCGGTATCCAACGAGGTGCTGCATGCAAGCCCGATCCCGGTGGTAATCGTTAAGCCCGATGAGGTCTGAGCCCGCACCATGGCCTTGATCATTACCGACGAGTGCATCAACTGCGACGTCTGCGAACCCGAATGCCCGAACGATGCCATTTATATGGGCATCTCTATCTATGAAATCGACCCCCACAAGTGCACCGAATGTGTAGGCCATTTTGACGAGCCGCAGTGTGTGCAGGTGTGCCCGGTTTCGTGTATCCCGGTCAATCCGGATTTTGTAGAAGACAAAGAAACCCTGTGGCAAAAATACCAGCGTCTGCAACAGGACGCCGCTGTCCCGGCTAAGGTTTAAGTTTAGGCCTCACCGCCGGGTCGCTTGGTGTTTGACGGCCCAGGCCGCTATCTGATTTTTTGGCATGGGTTTGCCGTAGTGGTAGCCCTGTGCGTGGCTGCATCCCAGCGATGCCAGGTGTGCGCCAATTTCGGCGTCTTCAATGCCCTCGGCAATCGTGCTCATACCAATGGAGCGAGCCAACTCCAGTGCCGCCTTGATGATATGCAAGCTGCGTTCAGAATGGTTGACCTGCTGCACAAAGGCCTTGTCAATTTTCAGGCAGGTGAAGGGCAGAGATTGCAGGTAATCCAGCCCCGCATAACCGGTGCCGAAATCGTCCAACGCAATGCCAATGCCCAGCGCCCGTAAGCGGTGCAGGCAGGCGGCTACCTCGTCCATGTTCTGGATGATGATGGTTTCTGTGAGCTCGATGCGCAGCTCTTTCGGGGCCATGCCATGCTCCTTTAAGCAGGCTTGCACGGCCGTCACAATGTCTCCACCGCCCAGCTCGGGCGCCGACAGGTTGATGCTCATGAACGGTGTGTGGCGAGCATTTGCCACGCAGAAGGGGCGTAACTCCGCCCAGTCGGCGACAGCGCGGTGCAGCACCCACTGGCCGATACGGTGTATCAAACCAGTCTTCTCGGCCAGGGGGATAAATTCGGCCGGGTTGACCAAACCCAGGCTGGGGTGGTGCCAGCGTATCAGAGCCTCATAGCCGACCACGGTCAACTGGTCAAAGGCAATCAGGGGTTGGTAAAACAGTTCAAGCTGTTCATGGTCAATGGCGTCAGACAGGTCTTGCGCCAGTGACAGCGTGCGAACGGCCGCTTTGTGCAGGTCTATGGTCGAAGGCGCCGCATTCGTAGCCGTGCCGCCCGTGGTGCCCAGGCGCTGTTGAAGCCCAGCGGCATCGTGCGTGCTACGAAAACGGGCCAGCAACAGTTGCATCAGGTACTGGATGACGGGATCCGAGCGCAGCAGCAGTTCTTCGACATGGCTGCGGTCGATGCGTATCAGGCGTGTAGGTACCAGGGCGCGAACAGAGGCGGTACGCGGTTGACGGTCTAACAGGGCAACTTCGCCAAACATGGCGCCTTCGGTCAAGACGGCAACGCGCTTTTGCTCTAAACCCTCACCGACCAGTACTTCCACGCAGCCTTCCTCGATGACGTAGGCCGAATCTCCCGGGTCGCCCCACCGGAAAACCAGTTCTTGGACTTCGAAAAGTACCCGGTCAAATGCGTCTGTCATGGATGCACCCCAGTCATGTGGTCTGTCAGCGCAGGGGGCCAATTGCAGTGGCATTGCGGCCCTGTACCTCTAGCACTATAAACCAAGCGTTCCGAAAAGGCTTGGCTGTTTGTGGTGACTTATTTACCCTTGTCAGTGCGGGTGCTTGGCTTTGTGCCGTCAGAGGGTACGTTGGCAATGAAGTGCTCTGGCGCGTGTTTGGGCTGTTTGGATGCGTTTTTCTTACTGCCGCCCTTGGTTGCCTTGGTGGTTGCCGTGTCCGAAAGGTTGGCGCTATTTTTGGGCTTTGGAGTAGACCCTTTGTTTTGGGCTGCCGCCAGCTTGGTTTGTGCCGCGTGTTGACGGGCTTCTTCTGCCAGGCGCGCCTTCTCAATGGCGTTGGCAGTAGCAGTGTCCCGCCGGATCGTGGCGTCGGCTTGCACTTTTTGTTCTCGGGTGCGCGCGTCCTGTACGTCGACCACTACGGCGTCAGTGCACGGCTTTTGGCTATAACTGTTACCACACCGGTATACAGAGTTTTGGCCATTAGCCCCCGTAGATACTGAGTATATTGCTATTAAAATAATAGCAAGCATGAGGCTGTGATTCATGGCGTATCCGGTTGGAGTGCTGCTGCGTTGGTGGTAAGCGTGGCGACAGGAGTTGCAGCGGCAGGGCGCGGGGTCGGTGGCGTATGCGCACGAGGTGGCTTGCTGGTGTGGACCAGCAAGGTGGCCTTATCCATATCGCCAGCCAGAAACGCTGGCACAGCTTTGAGTGAGCGATCAATACACTGGTCAATCGCAATTCGATGGTCCAGCAAAGGTTTTTTTAGCACCCAGTTGACGACCTCAGACTTGTCACCGGGGTGGCCCACACCCAGGCGCAGACGCCAGTAGTCGCCGCTTCCCAATTGCGCATGGATGTCGCGCAGACCGTTGTGTCCGGCATGGCTGCCACCAAACTTCAGTTTGACTTGGCCCGGCGCAATGTCCAGTTCATCATGTGCCACCAGGATTTCATGCGAGGCGATCTTGAAAAAACGCGCCAGCGCGCCCACGGATTTCCCCGAGAGGTTCATGAAAGTTTGGGGCTGCAGCAACCATACGGTTTGTCCATGAACGGTTGTGCGCGCCAGCATGCCGTGGTAGGCCTTGTCCATGGTCAGGGCAGTTTTTAACTCGCGTGCCAGTGCATCGACCCACCAGAACCCGGCGTTGTGGCGGGTGGCTTCATATTCAGGGCCTGGGTTGCCAAGGCCTACAAACAGTTTGATCATGAAAAATGAAGAATTGGGATGCCATCAATGGTAGGGCAAATTGGAGCACGCTCCAAACGACAACGGCCCGCTTGAGCGGGCCGTCGACAGCTTGCGCTGTGGGGTGTGAATCAGTGCCTGATGGACGGATTACTTTTTAGCAGCAGGGGCTTTTGCAGCAGGCGCTTTGGCGGCTGGAGCCTTGCCAGCTGGCGCTTTGCCACCCTTGCCGGCTGGAGCGTCAGCGGCGACTTCTGCAACCACTTCGACCACTGGTGCCACTACGGACACCAGCACGGGGTTTTCACGACCCTTGACCACAGCCTTGACGCGTGTAGGCAATTTAACATCGCTCAGGTGGAAGGATGTGCCCTTTTTCAGGTCAGTCAGGTCTACTTCGATGAACTCGGGCAGATCGGCTGGCAGGCAGGTGATGTTAATTTCGTTGAGCACATGGTTGATCAGGCAATGGTCCACCTTGAAGGCAGCGGATTCTTCCTGGCCCTTGTAGTGCAATGGCACCTTCATGTGCATCTTGGTGTTGGCATCGACACGTTGGAAATCGATGTGCAGGATCAATTGCTTGTAAGGGTGCATCTGCACGTTACGCAGCAAAACCTTGTTGACCTTGCCAGCCAGTTCCATGTCCAGCACGGATGCGTGGAAGGCTTCCTTCTTGATGGCGTGCCACAAAGCGTTGTGGTCCAGTTCGATCACAAGGGGTTCACCCGTGCCACCGTAGACGATACCGGGCGTGCGGCCCGAATTGCGGAGACGGCGGCTCGCACCCGTGCCCTGCTTAGCGCGCTCAAAAGCGACAAAATTCATAACTTACTCCTAAAGGAATCCACCGCGACCAGTGTGACTCCGGTTTAACAAAAGCGCTGGATCGCTGCCCTATGCAGCGGCGCTTACTTTTTGTCCCGAGCAAAACCCCTAGCGGAGCAATGCAAGAACCTTAAAAAAGATTCTCTTGATCCGAGAACAAACTCATGACCGACTCACCCTTGGCAATGCGCTGTATCGTCTCGGCGATCAGCGGTGCAACGGTGAGCTGGCGAATCTTTTGGCACTGCGAAGCCGCAGCGCTCAAAGGTATCGTATTGGTCACCACCACTTCATCCAGGGCATCGCCGTTGGCAATACGCTCGATAGCGGGACCCGAAAAAATGGGGTGTGTGCAATAGGCGTACACCTTTTTGGCGCCGCGCTCCTTGAGCACTTCGGCGGCCTTGACCAGCGTGCCGGCTGTGTCAATCATGTCGTCCATGATGACGCAGTTGCGGCCATCAATCTCGCCAATCACATGCATCACTTCAGATACGTTGGCCTTAGGGCGGCGCTTGTCGATGATGGCCAGGTCGCATCCCAGTTGCTTGGCAAGCGCACGGGCTCGCACCACACCACCCACGTCGGGCGAGACCACAATCAGGTCTTCATAGTTCTTTTGGCGCAGATCACCCAACAGCACAGGCGATGCGTAAATGTTGTCCACCGGGATATCAAAGAACCCCTGGATCTGGTCCGCATGCAGATCCATGGTTAGCACGCGGTTCACGCCCACGGCTTGCAACATATTGGCAACCACCTTGGCCGTGATGGGGACACGGCTGGAGCGGGGGCGGCGGTCTTGCCGCGCATAACCGAAATACGGAATGACTGCGCTGATACGTTCAGCGGATGCGCGCTTGAGCGCATCGACCATGATCAGCAATTCCATCAAATTTTCGTTGGTGGGCGCGCAGGTGCTTTGCACCACAAACACGTCACGGGCACGCACGTTTTGGTTGATCTCTACCGTGACCTCACCATCGGAGAAACGACCGACGGTTGCTGCACCCAGAGAAATGCCCAGGTGCTTGGCAATGTCTGCGGCCATGCCGGGATTGGCATTGCCGGTAAAAACCATAAAGTCTGGGGGTGGTGAGGCCTGCATACGGATTCCAGCGATTAGATTGGGTTTATGCCTGTACGTTGCGGGTGCTGTGACCGGGTCTGTTCCGGACAACAGATTTGGCAGGGGAAGAAGGACTCGAACCTTCGCATGCTGGAATCAAAATCCAGTGCCTTAACCAACTTGGCGACTCCCCTACACCGGTTGACAGCTAAAAGCTGCCCACCATTAAACCGTCTTCAGCCCATCGCTGGCTGCCCAACCCAACAGGGGGTGAACATCCAAGTTGTTGCAGAGCCTAACTTGCAGCGCGTCCGGCGCGCTAGCCTCATCAATTTCGTGCAACAGTTGCGCAAACACCGCACTTCCAGAACCTGTCATCCGACCGCTCAATCCTTGTGATTCCAACCATTCTAGGGCTTGGTTTACACCGGGACACAGCTTCTGGGCAACGGCTTGCAAGTCGTTTTGACCGTATTTGAAAATGCGATCAATGCTGTTTGCAGCGAAGCCTGAAATTATAGCAGTTTCAGAATCACGCTTCAACGCTGGGTCAGAAAAAATTTGCTGGGTCTGTAGCCCGGCATCCGGTTTCACAACCACAAACCGCTCCGCTGGTAATTCTATGGGCGTGATGACTTCGCCAATACCTTCAACCCAGGCGTGCCTTCCGCACAGAAAAAAAGGTACATCTGCGCCCAACGCCAACCCTATCTTGGAGAGTGCTTCTACCGAAAGATGGAGTTTCCACAGCCGGTTCAAAGCCAGCAGTGTTGATGCCGCATCGGACGACCCACCGCCCATGCCGGCCTGCGCTGGGACAGACTTTGCAACCGCTATATGTGCGCCCAAAGTCTGTCCCGGCGCAGGCCGGCATGGGCGGAGGGTCGTCCGACGCCGCATCAACTCTACTGGCTTTGA
>JBKJJC010000127.1:0-3464 GCA_046598245.1 Rhodoferax sp. | reverse complement strand
CATGCTGGCACGGATGCCGCCTGCCATCTGGAACACGATGGACACCATAGAGCCTTTGTAGGGCACGCGGCCCTCAATACCCTCGGGGACCAGCTTGTCGGCATTGGGGTTGCCGGTACTGGATTCCTGAAAGTAGCGATCCGCACTGCCCTGCTGCATGGCGCCAATGGAGCCCATGCCACGGTAGCTCTTGTAGCTACGGCCCTGGAACAAAATGACTTCGCCCGGAGCTTCTTCGGTACCGGCGAACATGCCGCCCATCATCACGGTGCTGGCGCCTGCCGCCAAAGCTTTGGCAATGTCGCCGCTGTAGCGTATGCCGCCGTCGGCGATCAAGGGGATGCCCGTACCCTTAAGAGCGGTGGCAACGCTGTCGATGGCCATGATTTGCGGTACACCTACGCCAGCCACGATGCGCGTGGTGCAGATGGATCCAGGTCCGATACCGACTTTGACAGCGTCGGCACCAGCTTCGGCCAACGCCAGGGCCGCCGCACCGGTCGCTATGTTGCCGCCAACGACATCAATATGGGGGTAGTTTTTCTTAACCCAGCGCACACGTTCGATGACGCCGTGGCTATGGCCATGTGCGGTGTCGACGACGATGGCGTCTACACCGGCGCGCACCAGCAGTTCGACCCGCTCTTCTGTGCCCTCACCCACTCCCACGGCCGCGCCTACGCGCAGCTTGCCTTGGGCATCACGCGCGGCATTGGGGAAGCTGGTCTGTTTGGTAATGTCCTTAACGGTGATCAAGCCCTTGAGCTCGAACGAGTCGTTGACGACGAGCAAACGTTCGATCTTGTATTGGTTCAGCAACACTTTGGCCTGGGTGATCGTGATGGCGGCGCTGTCTTGCACTGTCACCAATTTCTCCCTGGGGGTCATGATCTGGCTGACTGGCAGGTCGTAGCGGGTCTCAAAACGTAGGTCCCGTCCGGTCACAATGCCAACTACCTTGCCGCCGTCGCAGACCGGGAACCCGGAAACGCCGAGTTGCTCGGACAGGTTCATGACCTGGCGCACGGTGTGCGACGGGGTGATGACCACCGGATCGCGCAGCACGCCAGACTCGTAGCGTTTGACTTTGGACACCTGGGCGGCTTGTTCTGCGGCCGTCAGGTTTTTGTGCACGATGCCTATGCCGCCCTCTTGTGCGATGGCAATCGCCAGACGCGCTTCGGTGACCGTATCCATGGCGGCAGACACCAGGGGTAGGTTCAGGGCAATGTTGCGGGAAAATCGGGTGGCGAGGGAGGTGTCCTTGGGCAGGACCTGGGAGTACGCGGGGACCAACAACACGTCGTCGAAGGTGAGCGCTTTGCCGAGGAGGCGCATGTCAAAGCTCCAAAAGGCGAAATTGTACCCGTGGCGCAAGTCAACCAATCACCCAGGGACAAGCGTTGAACTCTAAAAATGCCCTCGTTCGTTACAAATTTGATACCACTCCCAGCATGCAACGCTACACTTCTGCCATGAAACTGATTCAAACACTCCTGGTTGTAGGCTTGATTGGCTTGAGCTTTGCGGCTTCGGCCCAGTGGCAATGGCTGGACAAAGACGGGCGCAAGGTCTATAGCGACCGCGCGCCACCAGTCGATATTCAGGACAAGAACATTCTCAAACGGCCGGGTAACTATAAGGCTCCCGTTACACCTGCGGCCAACGCTGCTGGGGAATCGGATGGCAGCACGCAGCCTGCTTCGGCCCCTGTGCCGCCGGCCTTGCCAGCTTCGGGTGGTATGGATAAGGAACTAGAAGCCAAAAAGAAGCAGGCCAAGGAGGCTGAAGTGGCCAAGCGAAAGGCCGAAGAAGAGCGCATCGCCAAAGCCAAAATCGAGAGCTGTGCTCGTGCCAAACAGGCAAAGGCCATGTTTGATTCTGGTGTGCGTGTCGGGCACACCAATGCTGCCGGCGAACGAGAAGTCATGGACGATGCCACCCGCGCCGCAGAGATGAAACGCATCCAGGCCATCTTGGCCAGCGACTGCAAGTAACAATCGGGGCTTGGGCAGTGAAGCGGCCTATTGCCAATCAGTATCCTGCTTTTGCACCTGCGCGCCGCTTCGCAAACAAACCGGCCGCCTTCTTGGCGCCTTGACTTACAAACCGTTCCCGGCGAGCTACTTTGGGATCGACCAACAGCGAACGGTATAGCTCTAGCCGGTCCTGGTCCCGCAACACATGGGTTAGTCCCACCTTTTTGCCCCATATGCCCTGGCCAGCCATGGGCGCGTCGCCTTGGGTAGTGTGCGCCGCGATGCCACTAGCATCCAATGCTTGCGCAACCGTGCTGCCCTCCTCCATAGACAGAATTTTTTCGACCGTCTCCCGCGGTTTCGTGGAATAGACAAGGGTGATGGCAATCTGCATGTCAGTCCCCATAAACCTGTTCCGCACGTTTGACAAAGGCACCGACCAGGTCAGTGGCGATTTTGTCGATGGCAGGGGCTGCCAATTTTCCCAGCGTGGAACTGTTCAGGCGGTAATTGACGGCCAGTTCCACCTTGCAGGCGCGTTGGGAGCCATCCCCCAGGGCCAGAAATGACCACTTCCCGTCCAGATGCGAAAACGGGCCGTCCAGCAGTTCCATATCAACCTGGCTGTCGGCTATGTGTACGTTTCGGGTGGTGAAGGTCTGGCGTACACCGCCAAAGGACATCGCCAGTTCAGCCGTCATACCGTCGCCATGTTCTTCCAGGATGCGCGCGCCGTCACACCATGGTAAAAATTCGGAATACCGCTTTACATCGGTCACCAGGTCATACATCTCACGCGGGCTGTACCAGATCAAAACGGACTTGTTAACGGTTTTCATAGAATAGAGGTCTGCGCGGGATTGTAGACAAGCCCTCAAGCATGCCTTTCATTCCTGTCTGTCACCCCAAAATAAGCTCCATGGCCAAAAAACCCGCAGTCAACACTCGCATCGCCGACAATAAAAAAGCAGCGTTCAACTATTTCTTCGAGGAACGCTTTGAAGCAGGTTTGGTGCTGGAGGGCTGGGAGGTTAAATCCCTGCGCGAAGGCAAGGTCCAGTTGACGGATGGCTATGTGGTCATTCGTAGTGGCGAGCTATTCATCGTCGGCCTGCAAATCAACCCGTTGCACACCGCATCCAGCCACGTCAGTCCAGACAAGGTGCGCACCAAGAAACTGCTGATGCACAAGGAGCAGATCCAGCGGCTTACAGGAAAGGTCGAGCAAAAGGGTTATACGCTGGTGCCGATTAACCTGCACTGGAAAGATGGCAAGGTCAAATGCGAGATCGCGCTGGCCAAGGGCAAAGCCGAGCACGACAAACGCGACACCATCAAGGACCGGGAAGGTAAGCGGGAGGTGGAGCGGGCGATGAAGAGCAAGGCGCGCTAGAGGCTGGGAAGAGGCTGGGCGCCAGAGCGTTTTGCGCAGGTAAAGGAGGAGCCCGCGCAGCGGGGCGGGGGACACGGAGCAAAACGCTCTGG
>JBKJJC010000069.1:0-5513 GCA_046598245.1 Rhodoferax sp. | reverse complement strand
AAAGGCTGCGCGGGCTTCCATGCTGATTTCTTCCAGCGTCTCCAGGCAGTCGCTGGTGGGGCCGGGGCAGACCACGTCTACCCCCTTGACACCGGCGCGGCCCATGGCACTTAGCGTGGGTTCGGTGTAGGGCTCCAGCCATTTGGCACGGCCCAAGCGGGACTGGAAGGTGACCTTGAAATGCTCCTTGCCCAGGCACAGCTTGTTGGCCAGCAGGCGTGCGGTTTTCATACATTCGCAGTGGTAGGGGTCACCCAGCTCCAGTGTGCGGGCAGGCACGCCGTGGAAGCTCATCACCAGTTGGTCGGGGCGGCCATGCTCTTTCCAGTGGCGCAGCACGCTGGTGGCCAGGGCGGCTATGTAGCCCGCGTTGTCATGGTAGTGGTTAACAAACCGCAGCTCGGGCACGGCACGGGTGCGTGCGGCCCAGGCATACACGGCGTCGAACACGCTGGCGGTGGTGGTGGCGCTGTACTGCGGGTAGGCGGGTACCACCAGCACGCGGGTCACGCCCTCGGCCTTGAGCGCGTCCAGTTGCGACGCTATAGAGGTGCTGCCGTAACGCATGGCGTAGCGCACCTTGACTGCATGGTTGCGCTGGCCCAGCCAGCCTTGCAATAGTTTGGATTGCTTCTCGGTCCACAGCTTCAGCGGCGAGCCCTCGGGCGTCCAGATGCTGGCGTATTTGGCGGCCGACTTGGCGGGTCTAAAACGCAGGATGATGCCGTGCAGTATCAGCATCCAGACCAGGCGCGGAATCTCGACCACACGGTGGTCGCTCAAAAACTCGGCCAAGTAACGGCGCACGGCCTTGGGTGTGGGCTCGTCCGGTGTACCGAGGTTGCAATACAGCACTGCGGTGCGGGGTGCTTGGCCGTGGGAGTAGGGAGGTTCGGGGGAAAAGGTCATTCCCTATTCTCGCAAATCAAACAAACTCCACCCGTGCAAGGACATGTTTGTCTTCGCAAAGTACATTACCCCATACCCTGCATGATTGTTTTAGCCATCCCTCTACACGTTAGGTCTGAACGATGACAATCAAACGGCGCATCCTATCTATCGGGGGCGGTGGCTTCATGATGGAAGGGAAGTTCTCACCCATCGATCGCGAGTTGCTGAAGCTTACCGGTAAATCGCGCCCCAAGGTATGCCTCATCCCCACCCCGACTGGCGACGCAGAAGAAGTGCTTCAACGCTTTTACACAGCTTACGGCCCATGGTGCGATGCGCGCCAACTGACGCCATTCCGAAAAATGACAGACCGGAGTGTTCCCTTGCGGGATATCGCTGGCGAACTGTGTTTATTTGACGCGGTGTTTGTCACGGGCGGGAGTACCAAGTCGGCGCTTGGTGTCTGGCGGGAGTGGGGTATAGATCAAGCGCTGCTGCTGGCCTATCAATCCGGGGTCCTGCTTGCTGGAATGAGCGCCGGGGCGATCTGCTGGTTCGAGCAAGCATTCACCGACTCCTATGGTGATGGCTACGTCCCGCTCCAAGGGCTGGGTCTGCTGGCAGGCGGCTGCAGTGCCCACCATGAGTTTGACGGTCCAAGGACGGCTGCGCTGCACGAGTCGATTCGCAATGGAGGTATGCCACGTACTCTTGCGATCGACGACTACAGCGCGGTCCTGTTCGCTGACGAAACGCCGGCAACGATATATTCGTGGAGGCCGGAGAGATCGGCTCGCTATCTTCAAATCGACGGAAACGCAGTGTCAGAAGCGTCCGTTGGAGTCGAGACGACCGTCCTGTCCGATGATCTGGAATGACCCTGCGAACGCCGACACATTTTTCGAGCTGAGACGCACGCGTACGCTGATTTTAGCGCACTGGGTTCAATGTGAGCGTACTTCTGGTGTTGGCCTTTACATCCGCTTCGCTCAGGTGCTGCGGTTTGTAGATGCCCTCGGCAAAGAAAGCTGCCTGGTCAGAATAATGGGTGTCAAACAGCACGCCGCTTTGACCCACGGGGTTGATACCTACCGCCTTGTCGGGCCGCGCAAAGTCCACCACCCGGCGGGTGGAGGGGCCCGAGCGCACCGCCCATGGCGCGGGGCCCATCTGGTAGTTCATGTTGTTGGGCGTCTCGCGGCCACCGGCCACTTTGAAGGGACCCACATTGAAGAGACTGTCCAGCGGCTTTTGCTGGCCTAGTGGGTGTGTATGGGTCAGGGTGTGGACGGTGCCCCAGTTCCATTTCATTAGGTCTTTGCCGTTGGCCGATTCCAGGTGTTTGAGCGTGTTGACCCAGGCGATGCGCACAGTCTCGAAGCGGTTCTCCACCAGTTTGGTGTTGACGTTGTCCCACCAGGGGGAATTGGCATCGGCCGCCAAGCGGGGCAGGGCGCTGTCCAGCGCAAAGGTGCGCAGCAGGTTGTTGAACTGCGCATCGCCCATTTCGTCGGCCATGGCGGCGCGGGCCAACTCGTACATCAACTGGGTGAACAGCATGGCGGCCATGCTGTCGCGGCTGTAGTCGCCATCCCATAACTGCAGGGGCTCGAGAAAGGCTTTTTCATAGGGGTCGGTGGTGACGCTTTTGAGGATGGGCAATAGATCCTTGAGTACGCGTGTGCCGTAGCCGTTGCCACCATGCAATTGCACGGCTTGCGCGCCGCCGGTGTCCCACTTGTTGTCGGGGTCACGCAGAGCGTCGTCCAGGCGCTGTGCGCGGTCCGGCAGGCAGTAATAGCCTGGCACTGGCACTCCACTGGCCGGCTTGGGCTGGTGGTTGGCCGACACGATGTAGCCCCGCGCTGGGTTTTCTTCTTGCGGATTGAAGCTGAAGTTGTAGAAGCCGGTTTTGTCCGCCTGGTCGGTGCTGCCGTCAAGTATGAAAGTGGGGTTTACGCCCGCGGGACGTATAGGCAATTTGGCTGCGGCCCACCAGCCAATGTCGCCGGAAGTATTGGCCCAGATGATGTTCAGGCCAGGAGCGTGTATTTTTTCACATGCGCTGCGGGCCTTGTCGCGCGTGCTGGCCCGGTTGAGCTCGTAAAAGGCGTCCATCAGCGGATTTTCGGTTTCCAAAAAGGCCCACCACATGGCAATGGGCGTGTTGCCAAAGTTCTCCTTGAATGCGTCGCTGATGATGGGGCCGTGGGGCGAGCGGCGCAGGGCCAACTGCACATCGGCCTGTCCTTTGACTTTTATGGTCTCGGTGCGGGTCGTCAGGTCTACCCACTGGCCCTTGATGGATACCTGGTTGGGGTTGGCGGGGTTAATCTTTTCGGCGATCAGGTCTATGTCGTCGTTTTCGAGCATGGTCAAGCTCCAGCCGAACTGCGTGTTGTGGCCCAGCAAGGCGAAGGGGTTGAGCGCCTGATAGTGGCCGTACAGGTCAAAGCCGGGCGCGGTCAGGTGGGCCTCGTACCAGACGGATGGGGCCGAGAACGCGATGTGCGGGTCACCCGCCAGCAATGGCTTGCCGCTGGCTGTGCGCTTGCCAGAAATGACCCAGGCATTGCTGCCTTCCAATGCAGGTACACCTGCGGCAGCTAACGCATCGCTACTGAGTTGGGCCAGCTTGCCCAGGCCAGCCCAGTCTTTGGCGTCCAGCGCCAATGCGGGGCGGGTTTGTGTTGATGGGGCTTTTGCGCTCTGGTTGTTGTTGATTACCCCATCGGGGTGCCAATCGAGGTCAAAAATTTTGAGGTGCTCAGCGCCCAGTTTGTCGCGGATATGGGTCAGCGCAGGTTCCGCCCTGAAAGCCTGCGCAAAGCTGTAGGCCAGGTAGCCAGACACGGCAAAGGTGTCCGCCGGGGTGAATGGGCGCTTGGGGATCTTGAGGATGTCAAACTCCAACGGCACCGGGTGCGTGTTTTGGAACTGGTTGATGCCGTCCAGGTACGAGATTAGCGCCATGTCGGCGGGCCTGATCGGATTGATCTTCGCGGCCATTTCATCCGCACGGGCGCGTATGCCCAGGGTGCGAAAGAGCTTGTCGGTCTCCAGCAGGTTGGGGCCCAAAATGTCGGCCAGTTCACCACGCGCCAGGCGGCGCACCATTTCCATCTGGAACAAGCGGTCCTGGGCGTGCACATAACCCAACGCCCGGTACATGTCCATTTCGCTCCCGGCCTTGATGTGGGGCACACCCCGCTCGTCATACGACACCGTGACAGGCGCTTGTAATTGCTTCAGTGAAATGGTGCCGCTGCGCACGGGCTGTTTGGTGCGGATATGCCAGGCGGCTGCGCCACCCACGGCCAAGACTGCGACGGTAACGGTGGCGGCAACAATTTTCGCTGCGATGTGCATGGGTCTTACTCTTGTTTTCGCTCACTTCGAAGTGAGGGCAATCATACGCAATGGGTTGGGGGTGGACTGGGCACTGAGAGGCACGCCGCTCTTCTTTGGGAAGACGAGTCTCGGGTACTGGCCGGTTGGGACCCAAAGCGGACTTACCGCCTCTTGATTGAATAGCCCGAGTCCGATCATTCGCGACCTAAAACCTGAAGGCGGGTTTGCTGCGAAAGCGGTTGCAGGATTTGAAATCGCTGATCCACATAATCTGCCAAGTGCGGCCATTTAACCTGAAGCTCGACGCCAGTCATTCGATGTACAGAAATTCAAAGTTATCACTGCATTTGCTGATTAGGTACACGTGATGTGTCCGCAAATTGCATTGGAGAAAAATTTCCTTACGCTCCGATTTTCGGAAAATACACGCAAATTGATAGGCAATATTTCAGAATCGCACCGTCATTTCATCGCAATGCCGTTTTGATGGCCCTTTTTCAGCGAAGCCTTAATGCAAGTCTTGCATCATCGCTTGGACAGTCTATCTGGGCTCGGCGCATCAGGGTTGCTGCCAACTTCGCCAGCGCAGGAGCACCTAAGGTGGAGGCAATAACCTTCAAGGCATGCATAGTTGCTCCTGCAAAGAACAAGTCGCCGTTGTCCACGTGTCGTTTTAGTTCAGCCATCAGACGCATGCCCTCCGTCTTGAAGTCCGAAAGGGCAATACGATATAGGTCAACATTTTGACCAAATCGCTTCAAAATCGCTTGCGATAACTAGATGACGCCATCAGAAACTGACTTGACCCCTAACGTCGCAACAGGCTCACCAACCCCTGTGCGGCCAATCAGCGTCAACAGCCGCTCAACAAGCTCATCTATGTCGATGGGCTTAGCAATGTGATCGTCCATCCCCGCAGTGAGGCAATCGGCGCGGTCAGCGGGGGAGGCATTGGCCGTCATTGCCAAGATGGGTATCCGCTGTCCATGCGGGTTGGCGCGAATATGCCGCGTAGCTTCCAGACCATCCATGTCGGGCATTTGGACGTCCATGACGATTGCATCGTAGGAGTCGCCCGGCTGTGTCGCCATGCTCACGCCTTGCACACCCCCTTCGGCTACGTCAACGACCGCACCTTCCGCGTGTAGTAAATGTGTTGCCACCAGGCGATTCAACGCATTGTCTTCGACCAGCAAAATACGAAGGCCAGTAAGGCGCTTCGTGACCGATGGTCTGTCTGGCTGCAGAGCAGCCTGTGCAACTGGGTCTGC
>JBKJJC010000373.1:0-11109 GCA_046598245.1 Rhodoferax sp. | reverse complement strand
TGGTGCCAAAACGTGGCCCAGCCTTCGTTCATGACCTGCGTCTGGCGCTGCGGATAAAAGTATTGGGAAATTTTGCGCACGATGCGCACAATCTCGCGTTGCCAGGGCTTAAGAAGGGGTGCATTTTTCTCAATGAAGTACAGCAAATTTTCTTGCGGCTCCGACGGAAATCGCTCCTCTTTGTGCGACGGGTCTCCAACACCTTCCTTCACTGGCACCGTACGCCACAGTGCATTGATTTGCTGCTGGGCATGGGCCTCGCGCTCCTTGCGCTCTTGCACCTCCTGCGCCAACGTGCGTTTGCTGGGACGGCGGTAGCGGTCCACGCCAAAACTGGCCAGAGCGTGGCACGAGTCCAACAGGTCTTCCATCTCTTGCAGGCCGTGGCGCTCTTCGCATTCAGCAATATAGTTTTTGGCGTAAACCAGGTAATCAATGATGCTCGACGCATCGGTCCACATGCGGAATAGGTAGTTGCCCTTGAAGAAACTGTTGTGCCCATAGGCCGCATGGGCAATCACCAAGGCCTGCATGGCGGTGGTGTTTTCTTCCATCAGATAGCTGATGCAGGGGTTTGAATTGATGACGATTTCATAGGCCAGGCCCATATGGCCGCGGCGATATTTCTTCTCGGTAGAAATAAACTCTTTGCCATAGCTCCAGTGCCGGTAATTGATGGGCATGCCGACCGAAGCATAGGCGTCCATCATCTGCTCGGCCGTGATGATCTCCAATTGGTTGGGGTAGGTGTCCAGCCCAAAGCGCTCTGCTGTTTGGCGAATGGTGTCGTGGTATCGCTCGATGAGGTCAAAGGTCCAATCGCTGGGGTCTGGCAAGGGCGCTGCCGCGCGCGCCGGTGCCGGCAACGGAGCCTGCAACACCGTGTGGGGTCTGCGGTCGCCTGTGGGTGGAACACTTGTCAAAATCTCAATTTTGCGCCGCTCCAGCACCGGGTTCAGATCAGCCGTCATGTGTTCGCCCCTTCTTTCTTGAACAGGTCGCGGAACACCGGGTAAATCTGCGACGCCTCCGTCGCCTTGCGCATGGCAAAGTTGCTGTGCTTGGCCTGCAGCGCCACATACTCGCGCCACAGGTTTTGTTCTTCATCGGCCACCTGTACGTAGGCAAAGTAGCGGCACAGCGGCAACAACTTGTCGGTCAACAGTTCGGTGCAGCGCGCGCTGTCGTCTGAAAAGTTATCGCCATCGCTGGCCTGCGCGCCGTAGATGTTCCAGTCGCCATGCGGATAACGCTCGGTGATGATCTGGTGCATCAGAACCAGCGCACTGCTGACCACCGTGCCACCACTCTCTGTGGCATGGAAAAATGTATCTTCGTCCACCTCTTGGGCCTGGGTGTGGTGGCGAATAAATACGATGTCGATCTTGCCGTAGTGCCGGGTTAAAAACAGATAGAGCAAGGTGAAGAAGCGCTTGGACAAATCCTTGCGTTCCTGGTCCATGGAGCCCGACACATCCATCAGGCAAAACATCACGGCCTTGCTGGTGGGCACCGGGACCTTGACGCGGTTGCGAAAGCACAAATCAATAGGGTCCAGAAAAGGAATGTTCTTCAGCCGCCGCTTCAGCTCCAGAATATCGCGCTCCAACTCCAAAATTTCCGTCTCGCGCCCCACGGGGAAGCGGTTGAACTCCACCAGCAGCGCTTCTTTTTCATGCAACTCGCGCCGCGCCGACGTGCCTAGTGCAATGCGCCGACCCAAAGCACCGCGCATGGAACGCACGATGTGCAAGTTGTTGGGCGTGCCGTCGTGCGAATAACCTGCACGGTGGCTTTTCCACTCAGGGCTGTCTCCAATCTGGGTGCGCAGCAGGTGTGGCAGGGCCAGGTCTTCAAAGAAGATTTGCATGAACTCTTCTTTGCTCAGGGTGAAGGTGAAGTCGTCTTCGCCCTCACCGGAGTCACTGGCTTGGCCACCCTTGCCACCGCCGCCACCTTTGGGCCGGGCAATACGGTCACCACGCACATAGTCTTTGTTGCCGGGGTGCACGGTGTCGCGTATGCCGCCTTGGCCGTGGTGGAAAACCGGCTCGCTGATGTCTTTTTTGGGGATGGTGATGCTCTCGGCCTGCTCCATATCGCGGATGCCCCGACCCGACACGGCACGCCGTACCGCGTCGCCAATCTGCTCCTTGTAGCGGCGCAGAAAACGTTCGCGGTTGCCTATGGACTTATTCTTGCCCGACAGGCGGCGGTCAATGATCTGAAGGGGCATTGCGTTCCTCCGTCATTGTTGGTGGGTGCGGTGCGGTGCCGCGGGTTCAGGAACTCTTGCGCACGCGCAGATACCACTCGCACAGCAATCGCACCTGCTTGGGCGTATAGCCCTTGGCCACCATGCGGGTCACAAAGTCTTCGTGCTTCTTGGCCTCGTCCACACTGGCCTTGGCATTGAAGCTGATGACCGGCAACAACTCTTCGGTGTTGGAGAACATCTTCTTCTCGATGACCAGGCGCAGCTTTTCGTAGCTGGTCCAGCTTGGGTTTTTGCCCTGGTTGTTGGCACGTGCTCGCAACACAAAATTGACGATCTCGTTGCGGAAGTCTTTGGGGTTGGCAATGCCAGCGGGCTTTTCAATCTTCTCCAGCTCGGCATTCAATGCCGAACGGTCGAAAGACTCACCGGTGTCGGTGTCGCGGTACTCGTTGTCCTGTATCCAGTAGTCGGCATAGGTGACGTAACGGTCAAAAATGTTCTGCCCGTACTCGCTATAACTTTCCAGGTACGCGGTCTGAATTTCTTTGCCAATGAATTCGGCATACCGTGGAGCCAGATATTCCTTGATGAAACCGGTGTACTTGGCCTCCAAGTCAGCAGGAAACTGCTCACGCTCGATCTGCTGTTCCAGCACATACATCAGGTGCACCGGGTTGGCTGCCACCTCGGAGCTGTCAAAGTTGAACACCTTGGACAAAATCTTGAACGCAAAGCGGGTAGACACGCCATTCATGCCTTCGTCCACACCGGCGTAGTCGCGGTATTCCTGGTAACTCTTGGCTCGCGGGTCGGTATCTTTGAGGCTCTCTCCGTCGTAGACCTGCATCTTGCTCAGGAGGCTAGAGTTTTCGGGCTCCTTGAGTCTGGTCAATATCGAAAACTGGGCCATCATTTTGAATGTGCCGGGAGCACACTTGGCCTCTCCCAAAGAAGAATCACGTACCAGCTTTTCGTAAATGCGCACCTCTTCCCGCACGCTCAGACAGTACGGCACCTTTACGATGTAGATACGATCCAAGAAGGCTTCGTTGTTTTTGTTGTTACGAAATGTCTTCCATTCGCTCTCGTTGCTGTGTGCCAACACAATGCCGTCAAACGGTATGGCACCAAAACCTTCGGTACCCTTGAAGTTACCCTCTTGCGTGGCGGTCAGCAAGGGATGCAGCACCTTGATGGGTGCCTTGAACATTTCAACAAACTCCAGCATGCCCTGGTTGGCCAAGCACAACCCACCGGAATAGCTGTAAGCATCGGGATCATCCTGTGCATAACTTTCCAGCTTGCGGATATCGACCTTACCGACCAGTGAGCTGATGTCCTGGTTGTTCTCGTCACCAGGCTCGGTCTTGGCAAGTCCGACTTGCTTCAAGATACTGGGGTAACGTTTGACGACCTTGAACTGGCGTATGTCGCCACCGAACTCGTCCAGCCGCTTGACCGCCCAGGGCGACAAAATACGTTGCAGGTAGCGCCGTGGAATGGCAAAGTTCTCTTGCAAAACGGGGCCGTCTTCTATGGGGTCAAACAGAGCCAGGGGTGTCTCATTGACCGGGGAGCCCTTGATGGCATAGAAGGGGACCTGCTGCATCAAGAACTTGAGGCGCTCGGCTATGGAGCTTTTGCCACCGCCCACGGGACCAAGCAGATACAAAATTTGTTTGCGCTCTTCCAGCCCTTGCGCAGCATGGCGGAAATAACTCACGACCTGCTCTATGGAATCTTCCATGCCATAGAACTCGGCAAAGGCCGGGTAACGCTTAATGGTTTTGTTGGCAAACAGACGGGACAGGCGCGGGTCATTGCGCGTGTCTACCAGTTCAGGTTCGCCTATTGCGGTGAGCATGCGCTCAGACGCTGTTGCATAAGCCAGCGGGTTGCGCTTGCACTCCGCCAGGTATTCATCGATGGTGAGTTCTTCCTCGCGGCTACGTGCGTACCGTGCGACGAAGTTGCCAATTGCATCCATAGAGCCTCCTGTTTCATCAAGGCGCCGCCAGAAACTGGTGGCACCTACAACCTTAGGAACAGACAACAAGCGATAAGTTCATTTGAGCACTTACCTTCCAAACTTACCACAACATTTGGGGGCTAACCACCTGCCATTAGCCCGCCATGCAACACACTTTGGGACCTGCGTTTGCTTTACAAGTTCCAGCGCGATGCACCTACAACGCGCGACGGGCTGCATACGGCTACTGTAGCCTTATTCACATGGCCGCGCTTGACTAACGCGAACCGTGTTTGTATTCGCGGCGATTAAAACTGGTTCAGATATGCCTGAAAGCTGGCGTGCTGTGCAGCGCGGTAACGCGCACAAATGCGCACTGTTTCCAGTGATTGCGCCAATGTCTTGTTCATACCGGCATAGGTTTTGGTCAGGGGTGTGAAAAACGCTTCAACCCGGTCAGCTTCTTGGGCGCTGCAGGCCCCGTCAAACAAATGGGGAAAGCGTACGGCCGCATCCTTGGGCAGTTTGGCCGTGATCGCATCGAAACGACTGGTCACAAAACCAAACAAGCCTTCGCGCATTGCTTCTGTGTGGCCGCGCACACGCGCCGCAGCCATGAGCTCGCGGATATCGTGCTCGGGCGACAACCACAACTCACGTGCGGCCTGCGCCAATTCAGGCGCGCGGAAGCTCGCCAGGGCAGCATAAATGTGGGCACGTTCTCGGCGGTCCGGGTTACCAACGGCCGCTGCCGTTAAGGCGTCAAAGTAGGCACGGTCTCCTTGAAAAGCCGCCGCACGCAACACCAGCGCCCGGCTGGCCGATGGCAGACTCGTTTTATCTTTGAGCCACCGTTGCGACAGGGTGTTGGCCTGCTCAGTCAGGGTGCGGTCTGCACTGAGGGCGATGTAGTGGGCCAACCACTTGGCGCGCAGGGCGCGGTCATCGGCGCTGTCATTGGCCTGCTCCAACAGACCCAGCCTACGGGCCTGATTTCCGAAGGCGGATTGCCAGACACGGGCAAATGCTTCACGCTGCTGGAGCTCCAGCATCGGCTCCACACTGCTGATAACGGTCAATGCGGCTTCGGCCACACCGTTTTGTACATGGCCGGTAAATTGGGTTGCTATCGCCAGAGCTTCAGCAACGGTCAGATCGCCAGACTCCACCAGGGCCCGAACGTCATTCAGGTTGGCCATCAGCTCTGCCTCTGTCAGGTCAGCCGTGGTCATCAGTTCGGTCATCTTTCCTGGGGCATAAACAGCCCGGTAGTAGCCCGAACCCTGTGCGTTGGCTTGCACCCAGCTGGGGCAGGTCTTGTCTGCCAGCGGCAATTGGCCTCGTCGATCTTTCAGCAGCATTTGTGCCGTTCCTGCGGGGGTACGCACGGTTACCGGAACCTGCCACAGGGACGGCTTGGGCGCTACGACCCCGGCGGGTAAAAAGCGTGATTGGGTCAATTCCAACCGGGGCTTGCCGTCGCACTTCAATTCCACCGCTACACGTGGAATACCAGGTTGGTGGGTGAAGGTTTTGAAAGCAGCCGCCAACGACTGGTCACCTTGTGCCAGGGCCGCCACAAAGTCTTCACCGCTGGCATTGCCCCAGGCGTGTTTTGCCATGTAGCGGCGTACACCCAACTGGAAGCGATCTTCACCCATCCAGGTTTCAAACATAGCCAGAGTGGCTTGCCCCTTGCCATACACAATGGCCGCTACCTGACCGCCCTCTTGGTCACTTTGCGAAAACGTGCTGCTCACCGGTTGGTAGATTTGTGAGGTGGACAACAGGCGATCGGTTTGCATAGCCCATGCGCGGGCACCCTGCGTGGCATTTTCACCATGCAGCTCAGGGCCCATCTGGATTGCGATCTTTTCTGCCATCCACGAGGCGAAGGATTCGTTGAGCCACAGGTCGTCCCACCAGGCCATGGTGACGAGGTTGCCAAACCACATGTGCGCCAGTTCATGCGCTTGGGTTTCGACAAACGAGCGCTTGAAGCCCACCGTCTCTTCGCCTGGCTTGGACAGTATGTACAGCGAGCCGAAAGTCACCAGTCCGGGGTGCTCCATGGCACTAAAACCCAGCGTGATGGGCAGCGCCAGCATGTCGAGTTTTTCATACGGGTAGGTCGTGCCGAAGTAGCTCTCCAATTTAGCCAGGATGCTAGGGGTGACGCTGGCAGCAAATGTGGCGTCCTTCGCCCGACCTCTGGGTGTGATGAAACGCACCGGCGTCTTGCCCGCCATGCCACCGTCCAAAATATCGAAGGGGCCCACACCAAAGGCCAACAGGTAGCTGGGCATGGGTTTGCTCGTCTGAAAATCGACCTGCTTCAGGCCACCGTCCAACACCAGCTCGCGCACCATGGGTGTATTGGCCACGGCGGTCATCGACTGCGGAACAATCAGCGACAGGGTCCACGGCAGCTTCCAGCCCGGCTCGTCAAAGGACGGAAAGGCCTGGCGGGCGCTGATGTTTTCAAATTGGGTAAAGGCGTACCAATCACCGCCCTCTTGCTGGCGGAACAGCCCCTGGCTGTCCTTGTCTTCAATGCGGCCAGTAAACGCAATACGCAACTGGCCCTTGCCCTTGGGATAGGCCTGCGCAAAATTCAGGTCCATCACATCGGAGTTGCGCTGCTTGGCGCTGGCGGTAAAGGTTTTGCCACCCAGGCTCAGCACCGCAGACTGCACCGCGATGTCCACCGCATGCAGGCGTATCAACTGGCCGGGCTTTTTCACGTCCACCGAAATGGTGACCTCGCCACTGTGGGTGCTTTGGTTGGGGTCGACCGTCAAGGCGAGGTGGTAGGCCGTGGGGGTGATGGTGTTGGGCAAGCGCAGCGGGATCTCTTCGGTTGCGGCCCAGCTGGTCAGCGTGTGTGCCGCCAGCAGTACAAATCCTAACAAAGTCTTCATTCGCACGTCTCCATCCATAAAACCCGATTTGGGTTGTCAAATGCTACAAATCTAATAGCAGCACAGTGTTTATTAACGGGGGCTAGAGGCCAATTTAGGCAAAACCGAAGCGGTTCACTGCATAGGGTTTCAGATCAATGGGACTGGTGTTGGTCTGCATCAGCTCCGCCATTACGGCGGCGGTCACGCCAGCCAACGTCAGCCCCAGGTGCTGGTGGCCAAAAGCGAAGAATACATGCTTATGGCGCGGTGCTGCGCCCAGCACCGGAAGGTGGTCCGGCAAAGAGGGTCTGAAACCCATCCAGGTGCGCATGTCGGCTGTGTCTATGCCGGGCAGCAGCGCCTGCAACTGGCGTTTGAGTAACTGGAAGCGACGCGGGTCGGGTGCCAGCTTCAGCCCGCCGAACTCCACGGTGCCCGTCATGCGCAGCCCCATGGACATGGAGGTCATGATGACCTTGCGTTCTGTGGACGCCACGGGCCGCAGCAACGAGGTCGGCCCTGCGCCTTGGCCGGACAGCAGACCGTTGACGCTGATGTGGTAACCCCGTTCTGTATCGAGCGGTACCCTGTAGCCCAAGCTGGCCGCCAGTGGCTTGGACCAGGCGCCGGCACAGACCAGCACTTGTGTGCTGTGCAGTTTGCGGCCGTCGTCCAGCACGACGGTTGCGCCTTGTGGCGTTTCTGTCTCTATGCGCACCGCCCTACCCTGGTGTATCTGGCCTCCATGGTGTACTAAGGCGTCTCGCAGCCCCTGGCACGCCGCCCAGGGATCGTCCACGTGGGCGCTGCCCAGGTAGTGCACCGCGCCCAACACTGCCGGGTTCAGCAGGGGGAGTTGGGCACGAACGGCATCGGCCGACAACAGCGCCGAGTCCACACCGTAGGCCTGCAGCCGGTTTGCCTGCGCCTGAGCACCCTGACCACCGGCCTCTGTCTCAAACACCTCTAGATGCCCGTTGCAATGCAACAAGTGCCCAATGCCCGCGTCGGCCAGCAAGTCGGTCATATCGGCCAAGGCTGTGTGCTGCAGGGCTACGAGTGCCGCAACGCCGCGCACATGGGCATTGTCGTGCGCAGCCCATACAAATCGAGCCAACCAGGGTAGTAGCGGCAACAGGTAGCCGGGCCGTATCCGCAGCGGGCTCTCGGCATCGAGCAGGTAGCGCCAACTGTTGCGCAGAACCTCTTTGCTGGCCAGCGGGAACAACTGCTCGGTGGCGATATGGCCTGCGTTGCCAAAGCTGGCGGCTGTCTCGGGCCCGTCCGCATTAAGTAACAACACCGCCCGCCCGGCTTGAGCCAGCCTGAAGGCGCAGGCCGCACCGATGACACCACCACCGATGACAATGACCTCGGCATCACGCAACTGTGCAGCGCGCGCCATGCGTGCGTCAGACCGCAGGAAGCGCGGGCTTGTTGATCAAGGCGTGCTTGATTACCGCATTGGCCTGTGCCAACTCTTCGCCCTCCAGCACCAGGCGCGGTGCCCGCACGGCTTGGCTACCCATCTCCACATGGGACTGCACCAGCTTGATCAGCTGCACGAACTTTGGCACCACGTCCATGCGCAACAACGGCAAGAACCAGTGGTACAGCGGTTCGGCCTCAGCCCAACGCCCGGCGCGCGCCAGCTTGAACAGCGCGATGGATTCTTTTGGGAAGGCATTGACCAGCCCGGCCACCCAACCCGTGGCACCGGCGGCGATGCCTTCGACAATCAAATCGTCCACACCCACCAGAATGTGCAGGCGCGTGCCCAGGGCCGACTTGATGGCTGCAATGCGGCGCACATCGGCGCTGGACTCCTTGACCGCTTCCAGGTTGGGGTGCGCATCGGCCAGCTCCTGCATTTGCACAGCAGAAAAGTCGGTGCGATAGGCAATGGGGTTGTTGTACAACATGCAGGGCAATGCCGTGGCGGCAATCAAGGCGCTGACGTGGGCCTTCATCTCGCGCCAGTCGGTGGAGTACACATAGGGTGGCAACACCATCAGGCCGCTGCAGTTTTCTTCCACCGCCATTTGTGCAAACCGCACTGCGTCTGCTGTAGCCAAGGCGGCTACACCAGGCACCACGGCGCCACGCCCGGCAACGGCCTTCACCACGGTGCGCAGCACGGCGCGCTTTTCATCAAAACTCAAGGTCGCCGTTTCACCCAGCGAGCCCAAGGGGACGATGCCGGTACTGCCAGCCCGCACCATCAGGTCTACATGGTGGGCCAGAAAGGCATGGTCTACCTCGCCATTGGACAGGAAGGGGGTGGTGATAGCGGGCAAAACGCCTTGCCAGAAAGTGTTCATGGGTATGTCTCCTGTTGGTTGTTGTCAAAGAAATCGGGTGCAAGGGCTAGCCGCCGCGCCGGTCCGCCCCAAGCAAGGCAGCGCCCCCGGTTGCGCAGAAACCCCTCCGGTGGTTTGGGGGCAGCGCAGTACGCGCAGCGACAAGCGTGGGGGCCCTCTCAATCCAGCCCCCAACAAAACGGGTCTCGCCGGTCCAGCAGCAGCGTGGTCTCAGCCACCACGTGGGCCTGACCGCGGATGCTGGGAATCAACTGGTCGCCCACCAGCCGGTAGCGGCCTTCAAACACGCTGCCAATCACACTCTCTTGCAACCAGCGTTCACCCTCGGCCAGCTTGCCGTCGGCGGCCAGGCAGGCCAGCTTGGCGCTGGTACCCGTGCCGCAGGGTGAGCGGTCATAAGCGCCACCGGGGCACAGCACAAAGTTGCGGCCACTGTTGCCATGTATCTGGGCCGCACCCATCAGCTCGATGTGGTCAATCTCGGCACCACCGCTACCGGTGATGTGGTGCTTGCGCAGGGCCTGGCGTACCGCCACTGCAAAGGTGGTCAGATCCTGCACGCCGGTCAGTGTCAAAGGCAGGTCATGGGCATCGGTCAAAAAGAACCAGTTGCCACCCCAGGCCACATCACCCACCACTTGGCCGTAGCCCGGTACATCCAGCACAACGCCTGTCAGATGCCGGTGGGCTGGCACGTTGTCCACCTCGACCCAGCCCTTGCCATGCAAATGGACTTGCACAGTTCCCACAGGTGTATCGATGGCGTAACTGCCCGGTGATACGCGCCCCATGTGCTGCAGCGTGGCCAGCAGGCCAATCGTGCCGTGGCCACACATGCCCAGGTAGCCCACGTTGTTGAAGAAGATGACCGAGGCCAACGAGCCAGTGTTGACCGCGGGCAACAGCAGCGCGCCCACCACCACATCGTTGCCACGCGGCTCGCAGACCGTGGCTTTGCGGTAGGCGTCATGCTCAGTTCGCAGCCGCTCTACCACTGCCGGCAACGGCAAACCCGACAGATCCGGAAAGCCGGACACCACCACCCGCGTGGGCTCGCCGCCGGTGTGGGAATCGATACAAACAATTTTTTCCATGCACGGATTTTGTCGAGCCGCATGGCGGCGGTCTAGATCAAAGTGCGGCACCGTCATGCAGAATTCGGCACAATGCGGCATGGACCTTCTCACCGCCCACCATGCCTTGTTTGACCGCCTGCCGGATGTTGTCTACTTCAGCAAAGACACTGAGGGCCGCTACACCCATGCCAACCAGACCCTGCTGCTGCGGCTAGGCTTGCCGGATCTGAAATCACTCAAAGGCAAGACCGCGGCCGAAGTGTTTCCAGCACAGCTGGGTGAACACTACTGGCAGCAGGATTTACAGGTGATACGCAGCGGTGTGAGCATGGGCGACCTGCTGGAGCGGCATTTGTTTCCGAATGGCGAGTCCGGCTGGTGCCTGTCCGTCAAGCATGCAATACGGGAAGACGGCAAGGTGCGCGGCATCGTCGGCATCTCCCGCGATCTCAAGGGACCATCCACACAGAACCCCGTCTACCAGCGCCTAGCAAGTAGCCTGGCATGGGCCCGCCAGCACTGCACCGACCCGATCAGCGTGGCGGATCTGGCACAACACGCCAAACTGTCGGTGGCGCAACTGGAACGCCATGTGCTGGCCCTGATGCAGCTCACGCCCAGC
>JBKJJC010000276.1:0-9291 GCA_046598245.1 Rhodoferax sp. | reverse complement strand
TTGTTTGATGAGCTGGAAGTTTCCCGCAACACCAAGCAATGGATGAAAAAAGGCCTGGTCCTGTCGTCCATCATGAACGGCATCGAGCTGTGGCTGCTGCCCAAGCTGGGCTTCAAGTCCCCGCCCTGGACCATCCATAACAAAGTGCCCGACCATGCCAAGCTCAAGCCAGCGTCTGAGTGCCCGCAGATCGTCTACCCCAAGCCTGACAACAAGATCACCTTCGACCGCCTGAGTTCGGTGTTCGTCTCCAACACCAACCATGAAGAGCATCAGCCCGCACATCTGACCCTGAAAGACGCCAGCGTGCCTGTCAACATCAACCTCGCGACCTATGCAGGGCCCGAGGCGCGTTATTGCCCTGCCGGTGTCTATGAATACGTTAAAAACCCTGACAACACGGACCGCCTGCAGATCAACGCCCAGAACTGCGTGCATTGCAAGACCTGCGACATCAAGGACCCGACGCAAAACATCGTCTGGGTCACACCCGAGGGTGGTGGCGGGCCGAACTACGCAGGTATGTAAGCTAAGGCGAAGGGGTTAGTCGGGTGTTGTCGCGCTAGGTCATTAATGACTAAATGATGCTATAGCCCCCGTATTTATTGCATACTATGCTATATATTACATAGCATAAATGGCTTTTCGGACTTGGGCATGGGCCAGTTGAGGGCGAGTTGTGTGACATCCGCATGGGAAAGACACTCCTCAAAACCGGCGGGGCGCGATACAGTCGCCCCCGCCCGCCGACAATTGCCGCATGGTCAGCCCCAGTTCCTCTCCTCCCCCGCCCGGTGCCGATGCGCGTGACCAAAGGGTTGCCCTCTGGGTGGATGCGTTGCGCCGAAGGGCCGACCCGGCCACGCTGAAGAGTCTGCCGAGGCTGCCCGATGCCGATGCCGCGCGGGTCATGGCCCTGCTGCAGATGGAAGCCACGCCGCAAGCGCCCGCCGCAGCCACCACACCCTCAACACCCCCACAGCATGCAACCGCGTTAGCGGCGCCCGACGATGACGGCACCGTATTCGGCCACTTCCGCCCGCGCCTGACCCTGCAAACGCTGGGCCGTGGTGATGGCCTGCTGGGCCTCAAACCCCAGGGCAAACTTGGACCCCGCGGCGACAGCGTGACGCTGGCGCAGTTTGACTGGACCTACACCATCGATGCGGGCGACCGATGGCAAACGCCTGCCCCCACCTCCATCCTCAACAGCCGTCCACCGGCAGTGCAAGAGTTGTTTGACACCGGCGGCCCGGTGGTGCGTATGCAGCGCGATTTGGGGGCCGAGGCCGATGCGATGGATCTGGTGTGGGACATGGGCTTTGTGCCACTGGTTGACGGCACTTTCCAATGGCGCAGCCGTGAACACAGCCCGGCGTTAGGCTCCGTGTGGACGCTGCCGCAGGAAGAATTCTTTGGCGACTTTTGGGCTGACCGTGTGCCTGCCTTGCAAGCCCAAGGCTGGTCCGTCGCCGTTCGGCCCGGCTTTGCACATGAAAGTGTACCGGTGCAGCGTTGGAAGCTCGTCGTCAGCCCCGACACGGGTGAAATCCTGTCCAAGGAACTCAACAGCCCCTTGGTCAAACCCGAGCGTGGTGTGCAAAAGCTGCACTTGCCCCCGCGTGAAGGGGCCTGGCTGCTGAGCCTGGGCATAGAGATCGACGGCCAGACCCTGGACCTGGCACCGATGCTGGCAGACCTCTTGCGACGCGACGCCCGCTGGCTCAACGCCACGCAGATCGCCGCTATTGACGACCTGGCCATCGTGTCGCTGCGCGCGCCGGGTGGCAAACGCATTGACGCGCCCGCCGCGCCACTCAAAGCCATCATTGGTGCGATGGTGGACCTGCTGACTGATCCGCAACGCAACCAAAACCAGGGCCTGCATCTGGGCGCGTGGGAGGCCCGCCGACTGGACGCCCTGCGCGCAAGCCTGCTGGATGCGCACCGCGTGGGCCCGCGCAACAGCTGGCAACTGGAAGGCGATGCGGGCCTTACCAGCTTGTCCAAACGCCTCAATGCCATGGGTGCTCCGCAAGCCGTGGCCGCGCCCGAAGGCCTGCACGTGCATCTGCGCGCCTACCAGCTAGAAGGCCTGGCCTGGTTGCAATACCTTCGCGCACACAACCTGGGCGGCATACTGGCCGACGACATGGGCCTGGGCAAAACCGCGCAGGCGCTGGCCCATGTGCTGACGGAAAAACACGCCGGACGGTTGGACTTGCCGGTGCTGGTCGTACTGCCCACTTCACTGATATTTAATTGGCAGGCAGAAGCAAAACGCATGGCGCCAGGGCTGCGCCTGCTGACGCTGCAAGGCCCCGCGCGCGACTCACTGTTTGCAGAAATGCCCAACCACGATCTGGTGCTGACCACCTACCCGCTGCTATGGCGTGACATGGATGTGCTGGCCGCGCAGCCTTTCCATCTCGTCATCTTGGACGAAGCGCAAATGGTCAAAAACGCGGGCAGCCGCAGCGCCCGTGCGTTGCGCCGCCTGCAGACCCGCCACAGCCTGTGCCTGACCGGCACGCCGATGGAAAACCACCTGGGCGAGTTGTGGGCGCAGTTCGACTGGCTGATGCCCGGCTTTCTGGGTGATGCACGCCACTTTGCCGCCCGCTGGCGCAAGCCGATCGAAGAGAACGGCGAAACCCTGCGCGCCGCGCTGCTGGCCCAGCGTGTGCGCCCCTTCATCCTGCGCCGACGCAAGCAGGACGTGGCCAGCGAGCTACCACCGCGCACCGAGGTGATTAAGCGCGTGCAACTACAGGGTCAGCAGCGCGAACTGTACGAGGGCGTGCGCGTGGCCGCCGACGTGCAGGTGCGCCGTGTGCTGCAGCGCCAGAGCTTCAACGGCGCACAGATCAGCATCCTGGATGCACTCTTGAAATTGCGCCAGGTTTGCTGCGACCCGTACTTGCTCAAAGGGACTGGCCCCCACGCAGTTGAAAACCCCACCATGGAGCGCGCCAAGTTGGAGCTACTGGGCGACATGTTGCCCGCACTGGTGGAGGAAGGCCGGCGCGTGCTGGTGTTCTCGCAATTCACCGAGTTGTTGGACCTGATCGCCGACCAACTGCTGGCGCAGAGCCTGCCCTTCCTCTGCCTGACCGGCAAGACCAACACCAAGGACCGCGGTAGCGTGGTGCAGCGTTTCCAGGCGCAAGAGGTGCCCATCTTGCTACTGAGCCTCAAAGCCGGTGGCGTTGGCCTGAACCTGACCGCAGCCGACACCGTCATCCACATGGACCCCTGGTGGAACCCCGCAGTCGAAGAACAGGCCACGGCCCGCGCACACCGCATCGGCCAGGACCAGCCGGTGTTCGTCTACAAGCTGGTGGTGGAAGGCAGTATCGAGGAGCGCATGCTGGAGCTGCAGGCGCGCAAACTGGCGCTGGCCAACAGCGTGCTGGGGCATGACGCGGCTGGGGCTTTGAAGTTTGATGAAGCTGATTTGCAAGCCTTGCTGGCGCCGCTGGGCGCTTTGACTGCAGGTTCACAAACGCCAGAAGAAGCCGCGCGGCGCTGGGGTGCAAGTGGAAGGCGGGAACAAGGGGTTTGAGCGCTACCCAGATGAGTTTGGGTTAAAAACAGGCTGTAGCCCCTGTTGAATATGCTTGTATTGCTATGCTTGTAGGAGCGCTACTGGTTGGGGCTGGGTTGCACGCCTTGGTGTGTGGGGGGCTGGCGGACCGGGCATCCGTTCCCTGGCCCTTGCTCGCGGACGGCTGGTGTGGGTGTGCGGGCGTGGGTTCGTTAACACCTTGGTTGGCACGCCTGCTCTGTGGCAACCGCGAATGAGGGGCCGATGAACGGACACCCGGTCCGCCGGCCTTGGAGTGATTTTGTTGGGGATAAGCTTCGGAAGCTTGTCAACTTGGATAAGTCCGCAATGGGGCGTTTGCGGTCATTGGATTTTTTGCCGTGGATGACTCCAGCTGGCAGGAAGCCGACCTAAACTCTGGTTCAACCGATACCTTCAGTGGGCCATTTGCCGACTTTGAGCCACCCCACTGCGACTGACAGCTGTGGGGGCGGAGCCGGTCGGTCACCGAACACAATCAAATTGAACCGTTTTCTCCATAGCGGTCATAGCCAGTGACAGTCCAATTTTGTCATTTGCCTATCGCCAAATCTCGTAAGCAGTCATTCGCGGGCGACAATCCGTTTTTGTCTGTGGCGGTCAGCACTGCAGCGTCAACAACCGCTCACGATGACAAAGGAATTTAACTTTTAGGTCTCTGGTCTTTGGCCACCCGTGCGCCCAATGTCGTCCTGCAATGCCGCCATAACCGCAATGTCAGCGTCAATTGGCTTGCAAAAAAGCCGGCGAGCGTTGTCCGAAGAAGATGAAAGGGTAACGCCGGCCATTGAGCAACTGGCCCAAGCCCGTCGAGCGCACCAGCAGGTGGTAGGTGACCAAGGCAAAAACCGTGGTGATGGCAATGTTGATGGGCATCTTGATCAACGCCGGCAGCGGCGAACCATAAAGCCAGGCACCCAAGCCGACCGTGACCGGGAAGTGAATCAAATACACCCAATACGAACTTTGCGACAGGTAGTCCATGACACGGCTTTGGCGACCAAAATAGCGCAAGAACACACCGATCAGCGCAAAGCTCCACAGCCAAGTACAGCCGTTGTAGGCCAGTGCCAGCCAGAATTCATAATTTGAAATCATGACGTGGTTCTCTTTTTGCAGGCTTGATATGGTATAAGCCACCGCAAAAAACCCCAAACCGGCCAGCGCGTAAGGCAACCAACGCCGTTGGTAAAGTGGCAGCAATTGCGTGCGGTGCGCATACAGCGCCAGGCCAAAAACAAAAAACAAACCGTTGTGCAGCCATTCTGCCAGTGGTGGCACGAACGCAGTGCTGGCTGTCATCATTCCATCTTTGTACAAGGTACCCAAGCCAGCCAGTGGCAAGGCCAGCACCGCAAAAGCGCAAGGGTTGCAGGCCAGGCGCAAAAACCCGTTGGAGAACACGCGTTGCATCGACGCAGGCAGTCGCCGCGCAGGTGCTGTCAGCAGGAATGTAAAAGCACTGAACCACATCAGCATCAGCAAAAACCACATGTGCAAGGTGTTTATCTTGGGTGAACCTTCACGGGGAATAAACAAAGACTCGTCATAGCCCCAGGTGCCACGGGCCATACGGTGCGCGAATAACATGACCAGCACGCCTGTGGCGGCGAAGACGACCGGCCACAAAATCACAAAGGGCAGCCCCAAACGCATAAACCTGTTTTTCAGCATACCCACCAAACCGCGACGCTGCACCAGCAGCGCAACAAAGAAGCCAGCGAGCACAAAAAAAACCGGCATACGGAAGTTGTGAATCAACGAAACCATACGATCCGCCCATTCACTGGTCTGGTTGTCGCGCCAGGGCAGCGGCGAGTCACCTGCCATGTAGATCACGGCCACGTGCAGCACAATGCCCAGCCACATCATGACGGCGCGCAAATTGTCCAGTGCGTAAAGACGCTCGGTTGAAAGATGATTTTGTTGGCTCATGGTGTTGGCTCCTGGATCGATGGGGCCAACTCTAGGGGCTCACGCAGCGTCAGGGTCAAGCATTTTTTGCAGGCTTTCCCGGATAAAGCCTTGTACGGCGGCACTCATGACCGAGCCGGCCCGCAAAAGCGGCTCCATCGCATAGCCAAACAATAACTTGTCGCGAACAGCTTTGTTGTTGCCGGTTATCCGATTCATCAGCGCACTCCACTGAGCCACTGCGCTCATGGCGCGGGATGATCCCGGTTCCACCTTGTTTCGTATCAACTCGGCAACCTCGGCGTCCAATGCCATCCAATCGGTGTGAGCCACCCACCCTAGGTTGCGCAGCTCCTGGGCCGACAGGTACTTCGACAATAACGCCAGGCGCTTCTCCACGGCAGTGTGGAGCAATTCAATCATGTCGCTTTGCGGCGATTCACCGCGGCCATGGATACCGGGCTCCTGCTGGAACATTTGACCCCATCGCTCCATCAAATCCGCGTCGCCCCCCGTGGTTTGCTGCACCAGCCCAATCCAGCGGGTCACCAGCGGTTGCAGGGCCATCGAATCTGCTTGGCAACCTTCGTCCATGACCTTGCGAACCTCGGTGATCAAACCGCGCCACTCCAATTCAAGTGGTTTCAAGTTCCTAAAAAACTGCCGCAGTTCGACCGCACTAAAGTACTTGCTGTAGGTGGTCATCAGCGACAACGTGCTCAGCCACTCAGTCATGTCCGGTTGCCCACCACCTTCCAGCCGTTCATGCATTAAGGCGAGCCGGGCGCGAAGCTCGGTGGAGCGTGCAATTTCCTGATCCAGGGCAAGCATTTGCTGGTGAACGATCCGCAGTGGGTCCGCCCCCTGGCCGTCGAGCAAGCTCGCAATCTCGTTCAAGGGCAGGCCGAGGTGACGCAGGGTTTGAATGCCATGCAAACGCGCGACATCCTCGCGGCTGTACAGCCGGTAGTCTGACTCGGATCGGTGCGAAGGTTTGAGCAAGTCAATCGCGTCGTAATGATGCAGCGTTCGCACGGTCAGCCCGGTGTGTTTTGCCAACTCGCCAATCTTTAGCAGCACAATGAACTCCACTGATGAGCTGCAATTATTGCCGACGCGGTCACGACGCCGCCCGCTCCACGTCAGGAATGATTTGCCACCGTTTCACCAACGACGAATTGGCTTTCTGCGCTAATTTTTGGTGGCCGCAGCGAAGGTCTGCTTCCGGCGAAATCGAAGGTCAGCTTTCGACTTTCCGATGGTTGTTTCGCAATTTTGGTGAATGCCCGTTATGTGTCTTTAACAGTCATTCAAGTTACCGCTCCAACGGCCGCAGTTGGCTCCATTCCCGACACACTACCGCCCAACCTGAACACCCGCTATCGCAGCACACTTGACTTTTAACTGTGCCAAGTGAATGACAGTAATGTGTCTTAAACGGCTGTTAAATTTAGCGCCGTAACCCACCCAAGGCGGGTGGTGGGGTTTGCGGGCGCAGGCCGCATTCGCGGTTGCCACAGAGCCGGCGTCGCAGCCCACGCCTTAACGCAGCAGCGCCGGCGCACCAACCCAGTCGCCCGCGAGGCGAGCCGGAGAACGCAAGCCACGCCGCCCGCCGTGCGCGTGCCTACCAGCCAGACGCGTTATAAGCAAAATATGCCTCTAGCCCCCGATAAATATAGACCTAACGCTATACAAATAATAGCAAATCCAGTCAAACCGCCAATTTACGCCTGACCCCCATCGAATAACCGGGCGACTCGCGATCCGCTGCACTACTCTGCTCTGCAAGGGTTTGAAGGTGGCGCAGCAAGTGCGCCTTGCTGCCACGGTCCAATGCGGTCTGCAGGGCGGCGGCGGTTTTCATGGATTCCAGAGCGTGGGCCAGGTCTCCGGATTTTTCGGCAATGAGGGCATTCTCGCGCTCGATGCGCAGAGCGATATGGTGTGCGTTGGCCTGCTTGGCGGCAAGCCGTGCGGACGCAATGGACATACTTGCCTGCGCCAATTGCCCCAATGCCGACTGGCACTGCGCGCGCAACAAAAACAAGGTGGCCAGACCCCACACGTGGGAGCAGGCCTTGAGTGCCTTTTGGGCCGGCACCAGCAACTCCAACGCCTGGGTTGGGTCGCCCTGCCGTGCCGAGACTTCGGCGATAAGCACCAGGCATTCACTGGCAATGTCTTCCATTTTCTGCGCCAGGGCCATGGCCTGCCCTTGGCGCAGGCTGGTCAGCGCTTCGTCATACTGACCCAGGTGCATCTGGTTGACGCCCAGGTTCACGGTATTGACCGCTTTGAGCTCGCGCAGGCGCAGATCAAAGCGTGCCCACTGGGTCAACGGCAGGCGCTGGGTGGAGCTATCAAGCTTGGCCAGGTTGGCCCCCAGATCCGAAAACACTTTGACCGCCATGGCCGGTGCATCCAATGCATCACAAATCTGGCCAATGCCCAACTTGCACCAGCTCCAGCTGGTGCGGTCGCCGTCACGCTTGGCAACGTCTAGCCCCTCGGTCCAATAACCCAACGCCACGCCGTATTCGGCGCGGGAATAGTAGGCCCGGCCCACCAGGTACATCACGTGGGACTGCTCGCCAAACTCGCCACAGCGCTTGGCGCATTCAACTGCCTCCAGCAACCAGGCGATGGACGCGTCCGAGTAGCCATCTTGGTCCATCACCAGACCAAAGGTTTGGGCAATCAATACCAGGGCCGCATCGTCCCCCATGGCACGCGCCTGCTCTAGCGCTGCCAGGCATTCGGTGTAGAGCTCTGCACCACGGCCGCTGCGACCAGCTTGCTGCAGTTGGGCGACAACGGGTCTGAGGGTGCGGTGGGTGGCGTCAAATAGCAACATGGGAACAAGTATCGCACCCAGCCCCACGAAAAAACCCACAACCCACGCTCTTGCAAACGGGGCTGTGGGCTAAAACCAGCCCTGCATCAGGCCAGGGCTGGCCACTCACTCGATGGTTTACATAGCGGCTTTGTAGAAAATGTAGTCCGCTTGGTACTTCACAATTTGCTTGCTGCCCATATTGCCCGCCGCGCAGGCGCTGGCTGGTGCCACACCACCCACGGTGTTGACACGTTGAATATAAGTGACGCCCGTCATAGCGCCGTTGCCCATAGCCGGATTGGCCTTGACGAGTTGGTTGGGAATATTGCCTGCAGCGCTGGGGGACACGGCCACCTGGGCGCCTGTCAACTTGGAGCCATCCATGCTTTCCCATGTTGCAGGAGGGCCGTAGTATTTACCAACCTGTTTGCCACTGCGGTCGTTGAGTTTGGCATCTGGCCCCGCGAACACCCATTCAAATTGGTCAGCCATGTCTTTCTTGGCATTGCATTGGTAGGTGATCTCACCCACGCCGACCGTTTCCATGGCAACCTTGTTGCCGGCGGGCACTTGCACCGCGGCAGGCAGGCCTGCCTGGGAATACATGGGAGCGGTCGACATGCTGCCGCAAGCGGCAAGCAAGGAAACAGCCAGAACGGAAGCGGAGGCAGTAGCGGCACGTAACATCTTATTCAATCTCCTGAGTGGTGGTGTATGCGCCGACCCGGCTGGGCCGATGCGCAAAAGGACGTCTAAAGCTTGGTCTGGGACACAACTGCAATGGGCGTCTATAGCTAGTACGCAGGTCGCTGCACTTTGGATTCAAAAAAAAGTGTGGTGGTGATTTTTTTTAGTTCATAGGCACAACCCGTTGGGCGCACAAGGGTGAGACAACAGGGAAAATGGCGGGCCGGCATTACAGCTAGTGCGTGCTAGCATGATCAGATGAAAT
>JBKJJC010000368.1:0-3408 GCA_046598245.1 Rhodoferax sp. | reverse complement strand
CGCCTGATCATAATGGGCCATGAATCTGCGTTTTGTAGAAGCCTTTTACTGGGTGGCCTCGCTCAAGAGCATTTCGCGCGCGGCCGACAAACTGTTTCTGACCCAGTCCGCCATGTCCAGCCGCATTGCCACGCTGGAGGAGGAGCTGGGGGTGTTGCTGCTGGACCGGCGAGACAAGCAGTTCAAGCTCACCACCGCGGGTGCACGCTTTTTGGTTTACGCGCAACGGCTGTTGGAGCTACAGCGCGAGGTCAAGGCGGAGATGGGTTCGGGGGCTGCGCTGGCCGTGTCCATGCGCATAGGGGCCATCGAGTCGGTGTTGCACTCGTGGCTGATACCGTGGTTAGAGAAGCTGCGCCGCGACCAGCCGGGCTTGGAGCTGGATTTGACGGTGGAAACCACCCCCATCCTGATGGACCATATCCAGCGCGGCACGCTCGACCTGGTGTTTGCAGCCCTGCCGGCATCGGCCGACGGCGTGCGCAACCGGGTGCTGCCGACGATGGACATGGCTTTTGTGGGCCATCCGGAGTTGCATAAAAAAAGAAAATACCGGCTCGATGAACTGGCCGAGATGGAGTTGCTGACCTTTCAAAAAGGCTCGCAGCCCCATGTCACGCTGCTGGACCTGTTTCGACAGCACCACCTGGAGCCCAAAAGGGTGCATGCCATCTCGTCCATTTCGGCCATGGTGCAACTGGTGCAGAGTGGCTTTGGTGTGGCCTTGTTGCCACGTGCTGCGGTGCAGCGCCTGACGGGCTTCGCCAGTCTCAAACTGCTGAGCTGCGACGCCAAACTGCAGGCCCTGCCCATACACGCCAGTTACCGCGCTGACCCTACTTCGCAGGCGGTGGAAACGGTGATCCGGTCGGCGATCGCGTTCGTAGATGGTGCGTCAAAAGCACCAAAAAAATCAGCAAAACAGAGTTCCATGGGTAAACCCTAATCATCGAATAAATCGATGCAGGCAGCAAAAAATTTTCAATTTGCGAAACACGTCGCGCGCTTCCACAATCCGCCCATCGTCACCCAAATGACATGTGAACCGAGGGTTTCCAGTGAGTACTGTTTCGCAATCCATCGCATCGGTCTTCAATGCTGAAGAGGCCAAAAGCGCACAGCACGTGCGCACCCAAATCCGTAAGGGTGCATGGCACTCGCACACCAGTGGCTTGGCCAGCGACCACGTGCAAGGCAATGTAGTGATCTTGCCCGAGGTGCTGGCAACCGACTTCTTGCGCTACTGCCAGCGCAACCCCAAGCCTTGCCCGCTGTTGGCCGTGTCTGAGCCAGGCCAACCTATGCTGCCCAGCTTGGGTTCCGACATCAATATCTGCTCAGACCTGCCGCGTTACCGGGTGTGGCACCACGGTGAGGTGGTGGACGAACCCACCGACATTTCGACCATTTGGCGCAACGACCTTGTGAGTTTTGTATTGGGTTGTTCGTTCTCGTTTGAGCAAGCCTTGCTGGAGGCGGGTTTGCCACTGCGCCACATTGAACAGGGCAAAAACGTGGCCATGTACCGCACCAATATCCAGACCCAGCCGGCCGGTTTGTTCAGCGGCCCCATGGTGGTGTCGATGCGCCCCATGAAGGCAGCCGCCGCCATCCGCGCGGTTCAAGTTACTTCTCGTTTCCCCAACGTACACGGCGCGCCGGTGCATCTGGGTGATCCCACACTGATTGGCATTACGCGACTGGACGCACCAGACTATGGTGACGCAGTAGAGGTAATGGATGACGAAATTCCGGTTTTCTGGGCCTGCGGTGTGACGCCACAAGCAGCTTTGGTCCAGGCCCGCCCCGCGTTCTGCATCACCCATGCGCCGGGCGCGATGCTGATCACCGATCTGCTCAACAACCAGCTCGCCTCTTTTTGACCTTCACTTTTCAACAACCAAGGAACTGACATGAAAAAGCTCACATTGATTCTGGCTTGCGCCGCCACCGTGGCCGCACCAACAGCCTTTGCCCAAACCAAGTGGGATTTGCCCACCGGTTATGCCACCAATACATTCCAGACCGAAAACGTGCAGCAGTTTGCCGACGACGTGGGCAAGGCAACAGGTGGCAAGCTCAAGATCACGGTACATGCGGGTGCATCGCTGTACAAAATGCCCGAGATCAAGCGGGCAGTACAAACCGGTCAGACCCAGATTGGTGAGTTCATTTTGTCGAGCGCATCCAATGAAAACCCGTTGTTTGGCGTGGACTCTGTCCCGTTTCTGGCCAATAGCTACGGCGCGGCCAAGAAGCTCTATGTGGCGGCGCGCCCTGCCACTGAGAAGCTGCTGGCCGACCAGGGGCTGAAGCTGCTGTTCTCGGTGCCATGGCCCGGCCAGTCCCTGTACTCCATCAAGCCCATGAAGACCATGGACGACTTCAAGGGTACCAAGATGCGCGCCTATAACCCCGCTACTACGCGCATTGCCCAGCTGGCCAAAGCGCAACCTGTCACGATTCAGTTGGCCGAACTCGGCCAGGCCTTGGCCACCGGCGCGGTCGACAACTTTCTGACCTCTAGCGCTAGCGGCGTGGACAGCAAGCTGTATGAGCAGACCAAGTATTTCTATATTGTGAATGCATGGTTGCCGCGCAATGCCACGGTCGTCAACAAGAAGGCATTTGACGCCTTGGACAAGGCCACGCAAGACGCTATCGTGGCAGCCGGCAACGCGGCTGAAGAGCGTGGCTGGGCTACCAGCCGCACGATTGACTCGACCTATATCAAAGAACTGGTGAAACAAGGCATGACCAGTGCCCTGCCGCCCAAAGAGATCCAGGATGGCCTCGACAAAATTGGTGAAACCATGCTCAAAGAGTGGATGGCCGCGGCTGGCCCGGATGGCATTGCCATCATCGAAGCGTACAAGAAACGTTAATCCGTGGCACTGGGCGCGGCGCACATTTGCCGCGCCTTTTTTAACCCTCTCGTTGTCGGTGCCCTTTTGGAGTAAGCCATGAACACATTCGTAAAAAATTTCTATAAGTTCCTGATGTTCCTTGCGTGTGTCGCCATGGTGATGGCTTTCGTCGTGATCATGTTGGGTGTGGCGGCTCGAGAGTTTTTGTGGGACATTCCTGGCCTGGACGCCTATGCTGGGTATGCGATTGCCGCCACCCTGTTCCTGGCGCTACCCGAGGCGCTGCGCCACGGTGACCACATTCGGGTGACGATGGTGCTGCAAAAGCTGCCGCCCCGCGCCAGGGCCATATTTGAATACTGGTGTCTGGGGGCTGCCGCCGTTTTGAGCAGCTACTTTGCGTGGTTTGCCTGCCGCATGGCCTGGATCTCCTATACCTTTCACGACGTGTCGCCAGCGGCGGACGTCACGCCCATGTGGATTCCGCAAAGCATGATGGTCTTGGGCACCATCGGATTTGCCGTGGCCTTTTGGGACGCAC
>JBKJJC010000228.1:0-4931 GCA_046598245.1 Rhodoferax sp. | reverse complement strand
CACGGCGGCGGCGGCACTTATCCTGCAAGTACTTATCTCCTTTGGCCTGCTGTTTTTACTGTTTGAACGCCGCCTCATGCGGCCACTGCGCCAGTTGCTGGGTGACGCCAAGCGCCTGTCCAGTGGCGAGTTGACCGAACCCGTCACGGTTATTCGCCGCGATGAAATGGGTGCCCTGGCCGAAGGACTGGACACCATGCGCGAAAACCTGAACGAGCAAATCTCTCAGGTGCGCGACCTAAACTCCACACTGGAACAGAGGGTGAGCGAACGCACCCATTCGCTGAACACGGCCAACCAGGAACTGGTGAGCGCCATGGCGGCACTCAAAAGTGCACACGACGAGATCCAACGGTCAGAGCGCCTGGCAGCACTGGGCTCCCTAGTAGCAGGAGTGGCCCACGAGCTCAATACTCCCATCGGCAACTGCGTCACGGTGGCCAGCACGCTGCAGGACATTAGCAGGCAGTTTGCGCATGACAGCGCGACGGGCCTCACCCGGTCAGCGCTAGCCTCGTTTGTGGACAGCACGCGGCACGCCAGCGAACTGCTTACACGCAACCTCAATGTGGCGGTAGAGCTGATACGCAGCTTCAAGCAGGTGGCCGTAGACCGCACCCGGGCGCAGTTGCGCGCGTTCCAGCTTGACGACATGGTGACCGAAACCTTGCTGATTTTGAGCCCCTCGTTCAAACGCAGCGCCCACCTGATAAAGGTGGACGTGCCCACCGGCATTGCCATGACCAGCTACCCTGGGCAACTGGGTCAAATTCTCACCAACCTCATCAACAATGCCGTGCTGCACGGCTTTGACGACAACAAGCAAGGTGTCATCCACATCAGCGCTCGCCTGCAAGCGGACGAGATGGTTGAAATGGTGGTTGCCGACGACGGAGTGGGCGTGCCTGAAGCCAATTTGCGGCGCATTTTTGACCCGTTTTTCACAACCCGTCTGGGCCAGGGCGGCAGTGGCTTGGGCCTCAATATTGTCTACAACCTGATGCGGGATGTGCTGGGTGGCACGGTGCAAGTGCAGAGCACACTGGGTGTCGGCACACGTTTCATTCTGCGCATGCCACGTGTGGCGCAGAACAGCCTGGAAATGGACGACGACTAAGAAGCGCTCACTACAAAAAAGTCTACTACCCAGGCGCTACTTTGCGGCAGCGGTACCGCTCCAACCCGATGGACATTTCACCTGAGACAGCAATTTGGCGTACTCGGGCGAGGCCTTGAGTTTTTTGAGGCCGGCGTTGAAGTCGACCACAAGGTTGGCACTCTCAGCCAACGAACGCGGCAGCAGCACATGCGAAGTGAAGGTATCAATCATTTGCTTGGGGTCCACAGAGAGCTTGGCAGCATCGGCCTCGGTGAAGTTATTTTGCAGCACGTCGCAGGCCACGTTCCGCTCCATGGGAGCGACATCCGCGCGGTCTAGCAGCAGCATCTTGATGGCTGCGGCCTCGTTAGGCAATTTGTCACTCTTGAAGTCACCCGCATTGGCCATCTTCCATATCTCGGGGGTGTAGGTGTTGTACTGGATCATGGCCACACGGTAGGGCTTGAGGTCTGCCAGCGTATTCCAGCTGAACTTCACCCCGTTACGGTAGACAAACACCCACTTCTCGGTCACCACGTTGTCGCTGACGAAAAACGGCGGGTTGCGCTCTGGGCTGTTGCCCCAAGCGGCAGTCGCGTCCCACTTGCCAAGACGGGTTTCTGCCAGCGCACGCGGCCAGGGTAAGAAGGTGAATTCGACCTGGTATCCCACTAACTCAAACGCGCGGCGCACCACGCTGAGCGAAATACCCTGGTCTGCGCGGGCAGCCGCCATATAGGGCGGAAGTTCGCCAGTGGCGATCTTTAGGGTACGGGCTTGTGCCAGAACCGACAGCGATGTGGCCATCGCCAAAGCCAACACAACACACGAGCGCATACTTTTCACGGTGCACCTCCAGCAGCAGGACCTTACGGGACACAGCCTAGCATCCATTGCCCAAACTGGATACACCCAACCGGCAAATATTTTTGAGTCGTCCTCCCCTGCAAACTGCCCAGACAGTGCCCCGTTTACGATACCGCATGTTTGAACTGAACCCCCAATTCCTGGGACCGCTGGTCCTCATTGACGTAGCTCTGCGTGGCGCGCTATTCGCCTTGTTGGTTGTGCTGGCCGCTGTGATGCGCCGAGACCGTCCGCAATTGGCCGCCACGCGTGTTGGTGCAGCCATGGCTTTTGGGCTGTGTGTGCAGGTTGTCAGTGCTACCCCACTGTTCGAGGAAATGGTGCCGCGCCTGTGGCAGGCACCATGGGTTGGGGTATCCGTGGGCAATGCCGTGTTGTTTTGGGTCTTTGTGCAAGCCGTGTTTGATGATGATTTTGCGTTACGACCCGTGCATGGTGTGGCCTGGCTGTTGGCCGCCACACTCGGCTGGCTCAACTGCGCAGCGTTGACCAATAACGCGTCCGTCGTGGCGCCCATCACCATGGGCTTGCAGCGCGCGGTGCCGCTGGTGTTTGCCGTGCTGGCCGTGTTGGCTGCAGCCAAGCATTGGCGCGCTGATCTGGTGGAAGAGCGTCGCCGCCTTCGCATTTTTATCGTGTGGACCGGCGTGGTCTATTCGTTGGCGATGCTAGTGGCCCGGCTAAGCGCTCCGCGAGGCCGCCTGATGGGACTGACCGCTACGTTGGATATAACCGCCTTGTTAGTCATCGCTGTCGTACTGGTTTCCAAGCTGATGCGCCTGGGCAGTTCCAACTTTTTTCCGACAGCAGCGCCCATCCCAATGCCTTGCCCGACCCCACTGCCCGATCCCCGCACCCATGAATCCGAAGCCACAGCCGAGCCTGCCGAGGATTCGACCGAAATGCACGACGCCCTGCCCCCACCCGACCCTGCGGAAGAACGTTTGGCCCAAGCGTTGCAGCACCTGATGACAGTCGAACACGCTTACCGCGCCGACGATATGAGCTTGGCCAGCCTGGCCACAAAACTCAACGCACCCGAGTACAAACTTCGCCGCCTGATCAACCAGCGCATGGGCTACCGTAACTTCAACGCTTTCATCAATGGCTTGCGGCTAGAGGCAGTACGGGCCGCACTGCTGGACCCAAAGCGGCGCGATCTGCCGGTTTTGAGCTTGGCGCTAGACGCTGGTTTTCAGTCCATTGGCCCCTTCAATCGGGCCTTCAAAGCGGCCACCGGCCTTACTCCCACCGAATTTCGCAAAGAAAATAGCGCCGATTTCTGAAATCGGCTAGCCGAAATCTGCGGTTGCAGTCTTTGGCAAGACTATCTCGATCTGGGGCGACACAGTGCTGTCCAGCAGACGGCATTCGCTGTCGGCTTTACTCTAGGAGATCGAGAAATGTATGTGCATGGCTTTTTTGTTTCCACGGCTGTGCGCCGTGTTGTGTTGGCGGCATCACTAGCACTGTTGGGGGGCTTGGCCCAGGCCGACGTTGGGCTGAGCACCATCGGGGCAACCGATACGAATGGCCCTGTCACGCTGTACTACCCCACCAAAGCAACGGCTTCGCCTGTGACCCGAGGACCATTCACGCTATGGGTAGCCGAACAAGCAAAGCCAGAACGCGGCAATGGCCGCCTGATCGTCGTATCCCACGGTTCAGGCGGTGGCCCTTGGGTGCATGCCGATCTGGCACGCAGTCTGGTGGCAGCCGGTTTTGTAGTCGCCATGCCCCAACACTACGCCGACAACAACAGGGACCACAGCAACCCCGGCCCCAATAGTTGGGCGATACGCCCACAAGAAGTCTCACACGCGATCGACGCGGTCGGCCAAGACCCACGCTTTGCGCCTTTGCTATCGCTGGACCAAGTGGGCGTCTACGGCATGTCGGCTGGCGGCCATACAGCGCTTTCGATGGCTGGCGGGCGTTGGTCCGCGGCAGGATTCAAGCGGCACTGCGAGGCCAACCTGGCTGACGATTTCCAGGCCTGCGTGGGTCTCATCACACAGTTGACCGGTGGCATGCTCGACGGCATCAAAAAATGGGGCGCGCTGGCAGCCATACGCCACCGCTTTGGCGACACCACCATGCTTTCCCATAATGACCCGCGTGTCGCAGCGGTTGTGGCCGGTGTACCCGTCGCCGCCGACTTCGACATGGCGTCGCTGGCCGCGCCCCGCGTACCCTTGGGTCTGGTCACTGCGCGGCAAGACCGTTGGCTGGTTCCACGCTTCCACAGCGACCGCGTGCTGCAGGCTTGCACCACCTGCGAACACGTAGCCGATCTGTTGGACGGCGGCCATGGCGCACTGTTATCTCCCCCGCCACCGTTGCTGGGCGGGCTGGAAGGGGACTTGCTAAACGACCCGCCTGGCTTTGACCGCAGCCAAATGCACGGCGTGGACTTGAAGATCGCAGCATTTTTTACACGCCACCTGGTGCGCTCCCAGGCAACACCGCAACCAACAAACGTTGGCCCGGCTCGTTCTCTAGGCTTTTGATGCACAGGGATACGGCCCCCAGTGTCAGGCTCGAAGCATTGGCTGCCGGGCCAAAACCGCCGTGCTCCAACACATGCTAACCCCACTAGCTTGGGTATTTTTATCCAGTACCAGTTAGGTTTAGAAGTATTCTCTATAGGCAGCAACACGTGCACAGTTCAGCCTTCGCAACTTTGCACCCACAGGAGCCCCATGCCAGCCTTCACCACCCTTGCGCCCATGGCCCCCGCATTCAACGCGGGACTGGCCTTGTGTCTGTCGCTCATCATGGCGCTGGGTGCACAAAACACCCACGTCATTCGCATGGGGCTTCAGGGCCAGCATGTGCTGTTGACGGTCGTGTTGTGCATTGCGTCAGACATCGGATTGATCGCGTTGGGTGTGTTTGGCGTCGCGCAACTCGGCGGCCTGTCAGCCACGGTCAAGACACTGTTGATTGCAGGGGGTGCGTTGTT
>JBKJJC010000038.1:0-5498 GCA_046598245.1 Rhodoferax sp. | reverse complement strand
GCTGGGCTCGGGTGAGCTGGCCAAAGAGGTGCTGATCGCGCTGCAGCGCCTGGGCGTGGAGACCATCGCCGTCGACCGTTATGACAACGCCCCCGGGCAGCAGGTGGCGCACCATGCACGCACCATCACCATGAGCGACCCGGCCCAGCTCAAGGCGCTGATCGAAAAGGAAAGGCCGCACCTGGTGGTACCTGAAATCGAGGCGATTGCCACCGGCATGCTGGAAGAACTGGAGGCCGCTGGCGTGGTGCGCGTGGTGCCCACAGCACGCGCGGCGCGGTTGACGATGGACCGCGAAGGCATACGCCGGTTGGCCGCCGAGACCCTAGGCCTGCCCACCAGCCCCTATGTATTTTGTGATTCGCTGGCCGAACTGCAAGCCGCGATTGACAGAAAAATTGGTTACCCCTGCGTCGTGAAACCGGTGATGAGCTCCTCTGGCAAGGGCCAGAGCAAGATTTCGGGTCCGCCCGATGTCAAGGCCGCATGGGACCACGCCATGGCCGGTGGCCGCGTCAGCCATGGCCGGGTCATCGTCGAAGGCTTCATCGATTTTGACTATGAGATCACCCAGCTCACGGTACGTGCGTTAGGAGCGATCGGGGAGATCGAAACCCATTTCTGAGAACCTATTGGCCATGTGCAAGTCAGCGGCGACTACGTCGAGAGCTGGCAGCCGCAGCCCATGGCCACTACAGCCTTGCAAAAAAGCCGCGACATTTGTAAGGCGGTGACCGACAACCTGGGGCTGGGCCACGATGGCAAGCCGGGTGGCTTGGGTCTGTTTGGCGTCGAACTGTTTGTCAAGGGCGACCAGGTCTGGTTCAGCGAGGTCAGCCCGCGGCCACACGACACCGGCATGGTCACGATGTGTACCCAATGGCAAAACGAGTTCGAGCTGCATGCACGCGCCATTCTGGGCCTGCCGGTCAACACCGCACTCAAAACCCCGGGTGCCAGCGCCGTAATTTACGGTGGCGTCGATGCACAGGGCATTGTGTTCGACGGTGTGGCGGATGCGCTGCAAGTACCCAACAGCGACATCCGCCTGTTTGGCAAGCCTGAGAGTTTTATCAAACGCCGCATGGGTGTGGCACTCGCCTTCGACGCCGATGTTCAGACTGCGCGCGACAACGCCAAATTGGCAGCATCGCGCGTCAAGCCGCGTACCCCTTGAGTTGACCCCTTGCGCGGTTTTCCTGTGGGTGGACCTACCGCACGCCACGGGAGCCACCGCTCCAGGCGGCCCAGCGCGCGCGAGGCCACCAGCGAGTGGGTCAAGTGGCTATGCCTGCTGTAGCAGGAGCTGCATGTTCGTCGGCAGGCTCAAGCTGAGGGCCGCACGGCAAGCAGCGCCAAACCGCCAAGAACTTCGAGCAAGAAAATGTAGAAAAGTGGCCCAGTGGGCAAGCCGTGTTCGAAGATTGCGATGCATCGACCCACCGGCTGGGCCAGTACCAGAAAAGTCACTAGGTCGCCGAATATTGCCTGTCGGATGTGGCGAGCCGCATACATCGCAAGGCCAGCAGTTGCCAGCCAGACACCGACATAGACCGCAAAAAACTCGCTGTAACCATTGGGCGCTTGTAACCTGTAGCCCAAGCCCTGCGCCATGTGTTCTGGGGCAATCAGTGCGTATAGCGCAACGGCGACGAATACCGATGCGGTGAACCACAGCAGGATTCGGCGCGCTACGTCAGTTTGCGGCATGGCGAATTTAAGTAGGCAGTAAGCGCGCCGCCAGCCCGTGCGCACACGCAAACCCACTCGCCCACGCCCATTGGAAGTTGTAGCCACCCAGCCAACCGGTCACATCCACCACTTCTCCGATGAAGTAGAGGCCGGGTTGTTTGGATTCCATGGTCTGCGACGACAGGTTGCGCGTGTCCACGCCGCCGGCGGTTACCTCGGCTTTTTTGTAGCCCTCGGTGCCGGTGGGAGTGAGTTCCCATTGGTTCAGGCGGTCGCCCAGAGCGTTCAGTGCCTTGTCAGTTGCCTCGCTGATGGGGCGCGCCCAGTTGTGGCCCAGCGCTGCACCCTGCGCCACCCAGGTGTCGGCCAGGCGTGCGGGCACCAGCGCGGCCAGCTCGTTGGCAATCAGTTTGCGGGATGTGGCCTTGGCGCGGCCTAATAATTCGGCCACTGGGGTGTCGGGCACCAGGTTCAGACGAATCGGGGAGCCGGGTTGCCAGTAGCTGGATATTTGCAGCACGCCAGGGCCGCTCAAGCCCCGGTGGGTTAACAACAGGTCCTCCAGGAAGCTGACTTTGTCTTTCTTGCTGCCAGTTTCGATCTTCACCGGCAACGACAAGCCCGATAGTTGCGCGAATGGTGCCCAGGCGGTTTCATCAAAGGTCAGTGGCACCAAAGCCGGGCGCGGCGTAATTAGGCCTAAGTCAAACTGTTTGGCTATGCGGTAGCCAAAGTCGGTGGCACCCATCTTGGGGATGGACAGGCCCCCGGTGGCAATAACCACCGCACCGCACTGTATGGTGCCGCGGATACTATCTATTTCATAGCTGCTCGGGCTTATTCCACGGGGGCTAGAGGCCAAATATCGTATAAATGATATGGCGCAGGGCTGCCAGCGGGTGACGTTGCCGGCATCGCATTCGGACAGCAGCATCTGGATGATGTCGTCGGCCGAATGGTCGCAAAACAGTTGGCCCTTGTGCTTTTCGTGGAAGGCGATTTTGTGTTTTTCAACCAACGCAATGAAGTCGCGTGGGGTGTAGCGCGACAGGGCTGAGCGGCAAAAACGCGGGTTGTCGCTGATGAAATTGGCCGGCCCCACGTCGCGGTTGGTGAAATTGCAGCGCCCCCCGCCCGAGATGCGGATCTTGTCTGCCACCTTCTCGCTGTGGTCTATCACCAAGACCGTCAGCCCCATTTGGCCAGCCACTCCGGCGCAAAACAAACCCGCAGCGCCGGCGCCAACCACTACAACATCAAAACTTTGCATGGCTGCAGTTTAGACGCAGGGGTTTTGGTGTTGCCGTGCAAGTATTCTTGACAACAGGCATAAGTGCTACTACAGTGATATCACTTTGATCTTACTCTCGATATATTGGATAGACCAAAGTAGCCTCCAATCCGGTGATTGGTGCAATAACAGACGAGGACTGATATGGATAACAAGAAAGCTTCCGACGAATACGTGGCAAAAACGGCCAATGGTTTTGTGGCAGTGGCGGTTGGCCTGGGCCTGCTGGCGGTAGCCGTGTTTTTGGTCACCCGTGCGCCCAGCGTCACCATTCTGGTGCTAGCAGGCCTAGCCGTGGTGGCCGCCCTGTGGTTTTTGTCGGGCCTGTACACCCTCAACCCCAACCAGGCGGCGGTGTTGAAGCTGTTTGGCAGCTACCGGGGTACGGACCGCAACGAAGGCCTGCGCTGGGCCAACCCGTTTTTGAGTCGCAGCAAGGTGTCAACCCGGGCGCGCAACTTCAACAGCGAAAAGCTCAAGGTCAACGACCTGCGCGGCAACCCCATCGAGATTGCGGCGGCCATCGTCTGGCGGGTCAGTGACACGGCGCGGGCCAGTTTTGATGTGGAGGATTTTGAATCCTACGTGTTCACCCAGGCCGAGGCAGCGGTGCGGCATTTGGCATCCAGCTACGCCTATGACAACCTGGACGACACCGCCGGTTCTGCACACAAAGAGATCACGCTGCGCTCCGGTGCAGACCAGGTGGGTGTGGCTCTGTTGCAAGAATTGCAAGATCGGTTTTCACTGGCCGGCGTCGTGGTGGTGGATGCCAAACTCACCCACTTGGCCTATGCGCCCGAGATTGCTGGTGCCATGTTGCGCCGCCAGCAGGCGCAGGCCATCATTGCGGCACGCAGCCTGATCGTGCAAGGCGCGGTAGGTATGGTGGAGTTGGCTTTAACCGGTCTGCGGGAGCGTGGTCTGGTCAACCTGGACGACGAACGCAAGGCCGCCATGGTGACCAATCTGCTGGTGGTTTTGTGCTCAGACCATGACGCCCAGCCGGTGGTCAACACCGGCACCTTGTATAACTGAGGCTGTTCCCGAAACCCTCACCCGCCATGGCCAGTCCTGACAAGAAATCCTTCGCGCTGCGCATAGACCCTGTGTTGTGGGCGCAGATCGAGCGCCTGGCCGCGGCGGAATTGCGCAGTGTGAATGCACAGGTGGAGTACCTTTTGCGCGAGGCTGTGCGAGCGCGCGTGGGGAGCCAACGCCCAACGCCAAAGCCCGGCGACGAGGACGACAGCGCGTAGGAGTCTGGGCGGCAAAGCGTTTTGCTCCGTGTCCCCCGCCCGCTATGCGGGCTCCTCCTTGACCTGCGCAAAACGCTTTGCCACCCAGACTCCCAGAGCGGGATTGTTTTCCGCGTTTCAGGCGGCCCGGTGTTGCAATGGCAGTTCGCGCGCTTCCAAGCCCGCCGCCATCAAACCCTGCAACACATCGCCCACCACAATCACGCTGGGGCTGCCCAGCTCTTCGCGGGTAATGGTGGACGCTAGCTCGGACAAGGTGCACACCGCTTGGCGCTGGTTGGGCAGACTGGCGTTCTGGATGATCGCCACCGGCGTGTCGGCATGCAGGCCATGCAGCAATTCGTTTTGTATGGTCGCCGCGCCGCTGACACCCATGTAAACCACCAGCGTCAGCTTGGCCTGGCGGGCCGTGTGGGACAGGGCGCGCCAGTCGGTGCCTGCAGAGCCAGGCTTGGCGTGGCCGGTCACAAACACCACGCCATGCGCGCATTCGCGATGGGTCAAGGGCACACCCAGGGACGACACGGCGGCAATACCGGCGGTGATGCCGTTGATGACAGTAACCCGAACGCCAGCTTCTTGCAGCGCTTCCATTTCTTCACCGCCACGGCCAAAGATGAAGGGATCGCCGCCCTTGAGGCGAACCACGTTTTCACCCTCCAGCGCCGCGGTGACCATCAGCTTTTCAATAAACGACTGCGGGGTCGATTTGCAACCCCCGCGCTTGCCCACATAAACGATGCGGGCAGTGGGCGGGGCGAAGGCAACGATGGCCTCGTTCACCAGGTCATCTACCAGCACCACGGTGGCCTGCTGTAGGGCCTTCAGGGCTTTGATCGTTAACAGTTCGGGGTCGCCAGGGCCTGCGCCCACCAGGGTGACATGGCCGCGTGCGCTGGAGTTGGTTAGATCGTGTTTCATAGTAAATCCACCAGAAGCAAGATATGAGCCACCTGCTGGGCAATCGGGGTGGGCACGGGCAAGGTGCCGTCCATCACATTGCGAATATAGGCAGCGGTGCTGGCCGCGTCCAGGCCAGATGGCAGATCGGGCAGGGTGGTCAGCGTGCCGTCTTGGTGTTCTTGCCGGTCCACAATTTCGCCGTTGATAAAACCCTGCATCTTGGGCGTGCGCCGGGAGTCGGCCACGGCCTCGCCCTCGGTGCCGCGCAGCAGCAGCGCGTTGCCACCCATCACAGCCAAAGTCTCGGCCATGGAGATCGCATACTCGGGGTGGGTGTAGCTACTGACCAGCAG
>JBKJJC010000072.1:0-3748 GCA_046598245.1 Rhodoferax sp. | reverse complement strand
TCGCAGGAGCAAATCGGCCACCTGTTCCACAGCTTCCAGCAGGCAGATGTGTCCACCACGCGCAAATACGGGGGCACCGGTTTGGGTCTGTCCATTACCAAATTGCTGGCGCAGCAGATGGGTGGCGATGTGGGTGTGACTAGCGTGCTCGGCAAGGGCTCTACCTTTTGGTTTACCGTGAGTTTGGAGTTGGGCAGCCGCAACACGCGCCAACTGCAGTTGCAGAACGATATGCGTGGCCGGCGCGTGCTGGTGGTGGACGATGTGGAGAACACACGCCAAGTGCTGTCAGAAATGTTGAGCTGGATGAGCTTTGTCGCTGGCACGGCCAGCACCGGCGAGGCAGCGTTGCAAGAAGTCGCCAGAGCCGATGCTGCCGGCCAACCCTATGACGTCGTGTTGCTCGATTGGCATATGCCGGGCATGGATGGCGCTACCACCGCGCGACGCCTCACAGCGTTACCACTAAACCGTACACCCAAGCTTTTGGCGCTGATCCACCATGGTGATGAGATGGACACTGTGGTGTTGCCCGGAGACAACTTGCAAATAGGTGCAGCTTTGAGCAAGCCGGTCGCGCCGTCTAAACTTTTCGATACCCTGATGGAACTATTGGCCGGCAGTTTGCGCCGGCTGGGTGCCATGAGCGAACCGTTTACCAGCATCGATCCCGCGGCATTGCAATGCGTGCGCGGCGCCCGCATTCTGCTGGCTGAAGACAACGCTCTGAACCAGCAAGTGGCCAGCGAACTGCTGCGCGATGCGGGTTTTGTAGTGGACATTGCCGACGACGGCCGCATTGCCTGTGACATGGCCTTGGCGGCCTGTGCAGCGGGTCAGGCCTACGACCTTGTTTTGATGGATATGCAAATGCCGGGTATGGACGGCCTGGAGGCCACGCGCCGCATACGGGCCAGCCCACAGGGCGAGGTTATGCCCATTGTGGCCATGACGGCCAATGCTATGGCGTCTGACAAAGAAAAATGTCTGAGCGCTGGCATGGTCGATTTTGTCACCAAGCCCATAGACCCTGACGATCTGTTCCGGGTGCTGGCCTATTGGATAACACCGCGCAGTCCGAGCGCTTTGGTTTCGGCGCAAGCCGTGCCTATCTTGGCCAGCCCCGCATCTGCTCCGGCGGAGGGCTTGCCGGCCTTTGTCGAGGGCTTGGACCAAGCCGCGGGCTTGCGTCGGGTCATGGGCAAGCACCACCGGTACCTGGCCATACTCAGAGGGTTTGCCGATACACAGGCGGAAGTGCCCGACGCTATCGCCCAAGCGCTGGAGTCCCATGATCTGCAAACCGCCGCACGGCTGGTACACACGCTCAAGGGGCTAGCGGGCAATATTGCGTCGGCCGAAGTGGTGCGTGCTGCCGCAGCAGTGGAGCAGGCGCTGCGCAGCCGCGCTGGGGCGGAGGTGCGATCGGCCCTGCTGACCACTTTGTTTTCTGCGTTGAGGGTGCAGATTGCGGCCATCCGCAAGGCCCTGCCGCAGGAAGGCGACCCCGCTGCCGAAGGCGTTGTGGCTTTTGTTTTGGATGTGCAGGAAACGCGTGCACTGTGCAAACAATTGGAGGAACTGTTGCTCAACGACGATGGCAATGCAGAGCGCTTGCTCAGAAAGAATGCAGCGCAGTTCCGTGCGGCGTTTCCAACCCATTTCGTCGCTTTGCAACTGGCGGTCAACGCGTTCGATAGCGAACAGGCGTTGGTTGTGCTGCAAGAGGCCGTTGCTTCAAAGAGCATGGAAGGCGTACAGTAAGTTTCTGAACTGCCGGTAACTGAACGCGATGCACTGGCTCAAACACTACCGAAAAGATCTCCTGGCTGGCGACATTGGCGCGGGCATCATCGTGGCCTTGATGCTGGTCCCGCAGGGCATGGCCTATGCGCTGGTAGCCGGCTTGCCGCCGGTCACTGGCTTGTATGCCAGCTTGTTGCCAGCGGTGGCCTACGCGGTGTTTGGCAGCAGCATGGTGCAGTCTGTGGGGCCTATGGCCATTACGTCGCTGATGCTGGGCACGTCGATTGCAGCCCTGGCTCCAGCTGGCAGTGCGTTGTATATGCAGTTGTCCCAACAACTCGCATGGATGGCTGGCCTGATTTTGTTTTTGTGCGGCGTGTTCCGCTTGGGGTTTTTGTCCAGCTTTTTCAGCCGCCCGGTCATGAGTGGTTTTACCACCGGCGCAGCGGTGGTAATTGCACTGGAGCAACTTCGACCCTTGCTGGGTCTTTCAAACGCTTGGGCTTTTTCCCCCATCCATCTGCCCAGCGCCTGGGTGGGCTTGGTGGCCTTGTTGCTGTTGGTGTTGGGTCGCTTGGTGCTTCCAAGCTTGCTGAAGCCGGTGGGCGGATGGGTGGCAGACATGTTGCCCAAACTAGTCCCTATTGTTGTGATTGTGGGCGCGGCGGTGGCTGTGGCGGTGTTGGGGCTGGAGCAGGCGGGCGTGAAGACGGTGGGGGCCATTCCCTCGGGGCTTCCGCCTATCGGCCTGGCGCTGTCACATGCGCATTGGCGCAGCCTGTTGTTGCCTGCTCTGGTCATTGGCTTCATGGCGTTTCTGGCAGGGCAATCTGCAGCACTGGCGCTGGCCCAAAAGCGCAATGAACGCATCGACACCAACCGCGAACTGCTGGGTCTGGGCGCGGCCAACCTGGCCAGCGCGGTCAGCGGTGGCTTTGTGGTGACGGGCAGTATTTCACGGTCGGCCGTGAATTACACCGCGGGTGCCAACACACCCTTGGCGAGCCTAATTTCAGCCGGTCTGATCACGATTGCGCTGTGTGTGCCCAACGGCTGGTTGTCGTTGATTCCCCTGCCTGCCATGGCCGCCACCATCGTGGTTGCGGTGGTGGGCATGATGGATATGACCACCTTAGCCGAGTCTTGGCGGCATGACCGCAGTGACGCGGCCACCTTGCTTGCCACAACCGCCGGTGTGTTGCTGGTGGGGGTGGAAGAGGGCGTTTTGATGGGCGTGCTGCTGTCCTTTGCCTCGCTGATCTGGCGCAGCAGCCATCCCCATATCGCCATCGTGGGGCGCTTGCCGGGCACCGAGCACTTTCGCAACGAGGCACGTTACACGGTCGAGACGCTGCCCCATGTGCTGATGATGCGCATCGACGCTGACCTGGTGTTCAACAACACGGATGGAGTGGTGGACCGTATTGAGCGTGAACTGCTGGAGCGGCCCGATACGCGCCATGTGGTGTTGGTGCTGTCCGCCGTCAACATGGTGGACACCACCGCGCTGCTGGCGCTGACCGATCTGAACAAACACATGCGGGAGCAAAAACGCTGCCTGCACCTGTGCGAAGTGAAGGGCCCAGTCATGGACCGACTCAAAACCAGCAAGTTGCTCGGCGAGGATTTGACGGGCCAGGTTTTTCTGAGTGCGGCGCAGGCCTACCAGCACTTGGCGGTAGACGCTACGGCCTGATCCATCCCACCGGACTTCGTGCTACCCGGTATGCAGCATGCCCTTGGACTCGATGAAGGCAATTACAGCCTGCAACCCATCTTGTGTTTTCAGGTTGGTCATCACAAAGGGCTTGAGGCCTTTGGCCGTGGTGCGCATGCGGATGGTGTCCGCCTCCATCACCGCCAGGTCGGCACCCACGTAGGGCGCGAGGTCGGTCTTGTTGATGACGAACATGTCGCTTTTGGTGATGCCAGGGCCGCCCTTGCGGGGGATCTTTTCACCCGCCGCCACGTCGATGACGTAGATGGTCAAGTCGGAGAGTTC
>JBKJJC010000329.1:0-5349 GCA_046598245.1 Rhodoferax sp. | reverse complement strand
GATCTGATGACCAAGCTGGCGCCCATGGCGGCAGTCATGGTGTCTATCGCCGTAGTAGCGATTGGGCGACTGGACGTGAGTGCGAAGGTAAGCGTGGTGGGCGTAGTGCCGCAGGGCCTGCCCCACCTGGGGCTGGAGTTGCCCGGATTTACGGTTCTGGGTCAGTTGTGGCTGCCGGCCTTGTTGATCTCGCTGGTCGGCTTTGTGGAAAGTGTGTCGGTTGCGCAGTCTTTGGCGTTGAAGCGCCAGCAGCGCATTGCACCGAACAAGGAACTACTGGGTCTGGGTGCGGCCAATGTGGCCAGTGCCCTCTCGGGTGGTTACCCGGTTACCGGCGGTTTTGCCCGCTCGGTGGTGAACTTTGCGGCCGGGGCCAACACACCGCTGGCCGGCGTGGTGTCTGCGGGGCTTATGGCCATCGTGATCGCGTCCATGACCGGTGCGTTCTATTACCTGCCCCATGCGGTGCTGGCAGCCACCATCATCGTGGCCGTGGTGTCGCTGGTGGATTTTGCGGTCTTGCGAGAGGCCTGGCACTACGACCGGGCCGATGCGCTATCCATGATTGCCACGGCCTTGGGTGTCATCACAATGGGCGTCGAAGTGGGCATTTTGATGGGTGTGGCCCTGTCGCTGGGAGTGCTGGTGTGGCGCAGCAGCCGCCCCCACATGGCGGTGGTTGGCCGGGTGCCGGGCACCGAACACTTTCGCAATGTTGAGCGTCAGACGGTAGAAACCGTGCCCGGCCTGCTGGCCTTGCGGGTGGACGAAAGCCTGTTCTTCGCCAACGCCACCGCACTGGAAGAGCGCATTGAAGAGCTGATTCACCAAGACGCCACGGTGCGCCGGGTGTTGCTGGTGTGCTCCGCCGTCAACCAGATCGACACTACCGCGCTGGGCGTACTGACCGAACTAAACCAAAGCCTGGCCAAGCGCGGCATTTCGCTGGAGCTGGCCGAGGTCAAAGGCCCGGTGATGGACCGCCTGCAACACACCGAGCTGGGCCGGGCTCTCCAGGGGCGGGTGTTTCAGAGCGTGCACGCGGCGTTCAGCAGGGTTCGAGCGGTCAACTGGGTAGAGTTCTCAGCAGCATTGAGAGGCGACACTACACGCAAAGCCCCATAAACAGGAGCATACAGAGCAATACTGTTCAAAAAAGCAGCGATAGTGGCAGCGTCAGCCTCCTTCGGGCTGGCGCTGATCAAGCGCATTGCCCAACTGGTGCCGTCACCGCGCATACACCGGCACAGGTACTACGGCGTGCTGGCCCCGAACTCGCCCCTGCGGGCAGCGGTGACGGCACTGGCGCAGACACCAGTACCCGCGTGCAAGCCCGCCGCAGAGCACGCCAATGTCAATGCCGCTTCGGGATCGGGCGGCACTGCCCTTGTGCCCGGCGGCGCTGGTAGTGCCGCCCCGCTGATCGCTCGCATTAACGAGGTGTTTGCGCTAATCTGCCCCAACTGCGGGGGCCAGATGCGCACCATTGCCTTCATCACTTTCAGCGCACTGCTTGGTGAGCCTGACACGCGTGGCCCCGACCGGCGGCCGGGGTGCTTTCTGCGGCCTAATTTTGGGGGGCATACTTGGGGTCAGGTGGTTGAAAGGACTATCCTTTAATTGGCTTCAACGCCATTGACAAAGTTTTTTTCCAGGGTTTCCCCATTCGCAAAATGGTAGGTTCCCTTGCCGTGGCGCACTCCGTTCGCGAACCCGCCTTGATATCGGTCTCCATTTGAAAAGTAGTGCGTACCAACGCCAGCCTGAAGGCCCGCCACAAAACCGCCCACGTAGCGCTCCTTGTTGGCGAAAAAGTGGGTGCCCTGCCCGTGCTTCACTCCATTTACGACATCGCCCTCGTAGCGGTCGCCGCTCGCAAAAACCATCACGCCGGTGCCACTCATCAGGGTGCCGACAAAGTTGCCCTCAAAACGATCGCCGTTGGCAAACCGGTACGAGCCCTTGCCCAGGGGCGCATTGCTTACGAACTGACCTTCATAAAGTTCACCGGACTTAAATGCCATCATGCCCAGACCGTTGAATTTGTTGTCTTGCATCTGGCCTTCAAACCGGCTTCCATTGGCAAACTTGTAAACCGCCTGGCCGGTCTTGGTACCGCGGACAAACTCGCCTGTGAACACATCCCCACTCGCAAAAGTCTGTGTGCCCTTACCGTGAAAGTGATCGTCCGCAAACTCGCCGTCATAACGATCACCGTTCGCAAACAGGTAACTGCCTACTCCCTCGCGGTGAGTGCCAACGACCTCGCCCTCGTAGCGGTCGCCATTGGGCAACGTCAAACGAACAGACCTCTTTTGCGTGGGCATGGCGCCCTGCGCGGTAGACGAACTCGACTCGGGCGTTGGCAACGTTGAGGCTGTCGGTGACGCCAGCGCAGCACCAGCGTTTGGTGTTCCTGGTACCGGCGCTACTGCCGGCTGCGGTGCTTGATTTGAGACTTTGCCTGAGCTGACATCCCTAGGCGGAGTCGGTTTGGGGCTACTCATATCGATGCCGCCTGTAAGGCGAATAATGTTCGCCCGGGCCAGGCTTGCATACCGGCCTTTTGGATATTGCTCCAGGTAGGCTTCAAACCCATCTCGGTTGCCGGCGGACTTGGTATCTTCCCAAAAGCGGTCTTCCCGCAGAGCATCATCGGACCCACGTGCAGCAGCACCGTCGGACAACAGAATCGTTGTGGGGCCATAGAAATAAAAGTTGCCACGCGCCTCGTTGTAGAACGCCGGCCTTTGCTTGTGGCCAATGCCTGCAGCCAATGCTTCGACTGAAATCTGAATCTGGCGGACCAGTTCATCGACCTTCACACCAGGCTTGCGCATGCGGGCTATGAACTCCCGCGTGAATACACTGTTCGGATTCATGTCATCGTCATTTAGGCGATCAAGCGCCTGCTCGCCACGACTCGCAGAGTACACAATCATCTGTCCGATCGGTGGGTCCGGCGGACTCAATCCGCGTGAGTTGCCAATCGAACGGCCGTTGGGCTTCAGTGGGTTGTCACGACAGGCATCGACCAACACCAAACTAAAGGCTGCTCGCGCGCTCTCGAGCCTTTCGGTCAGGTCATTCAAGGCGTAGGACGTTTTCTCTACCGCGGACTCGGTGGTGGCTTCAATGTCAATCGGCAAAAGGTAGTTGCCGCTGCGAATCTGCACCCCGTGGCCCGCAAAAAAGACAACAACCTCGTCGCCTCCCTGAATGCTGCTGTAGAGAGCCTCGGTTGCCTTGACCATGCCTCGATAGTCCAGGTCGCGATATAAGCTGACCTCAAACCCCGCCGCACGCAGTTCTGTTGCCATCGCCACCGCATCGTTTCCGGCCTTTTGTAGCTTGCTGACCCGCGCGTAATTGTCGTTGCCTATGATTAGCGCCAAGCGCTTGGCATGCAACGGCATGGCGACCAAGAACAGAACTGCAAAGGCAGTAAGGGCAGAAAATCGCAGTCGGAAACTCATTCGAATACCCATGTCACTCATTATGGTAAGCAGGCTTTGGCTGGGATACGTCAATCATTTGAGTCGGGCTTAACGCTGCTTAGTCAACGCACGCACCGCCACCCATCGTCCACCGCGGCGCTCCAGCGTAAAGCTTTCTTGAGACTCTAACCGATAGGGGCTTGCAGCGCGCACACCGCTTTCTATCACCACGGATTCCACTTCCAGCCGACCGCAGGTGCCATTGCGCTGCGCATTGGCGCGCTTCCCGACGACCACCGGACGCCGGCTTGAAAACTCCGTCAGTTGGGCCAGCGAGGCAAAGGTGCTCTTGACCATCTCGTCCCGGGTAAACCGCAGGGCAGTCATGGTTCCGTTGGCGCCTTTCACCTGGGCTTGGACGTCCACTTGTGCGGCAAATTGGGCAATGAAGGCATTGCTGTCCCGGGCAACCAGCGCGGCATCGAGTTCGGCCAACCATTGAACTGCAATGGCTTGGGCATTGCATGCGTCTTTTGCCACCGGCTTATTGTTTGCCATTGGAGTCCCCAGCACGGCCGGCGCGGGTGGGTCGGCGGCGCGGTCTGACACAGACTGCGCGGGGCTAGACTCCAGAACGGCGGCAAATTTGTGCTCCTTCGCTGCCGCTGAAAGATCTTGTGCAGCCAGGTTTTCCAATTCCGCATCAAATGAGCCGGGCACAAAAAAGTTTGGGACCCGCTCTAGCAGCACGGGCAACAGGGCAGTCATCAACGCGCGGCTGCGCCCGCCATCCGTTGCGGGCGCGAAACCGACGCGGCCTGCAGAAATTTCTACCTGCGCGCCCGCGCTGTCCAGATAGGTTGCGCCCTTGTTAACTAAGTTGTAAGTGCCTGCTGGCTGTCGCAGCTGCAGGGCCAGCTCTGGCGACAGGACATAGGGTTCATGGTCAGTACCCCGAATTCCGACGGTGGCCGTCGGTGTTGCAATCCGGTAGCCGGGTTTGTTCACCACACCGACCCAACCGGTAATCATGCGCAAAGCCCCGGCCAATATCCGCATCGAAAATTGGTCATTGGCCTGCCCCTGTGCCTTGAACTGGTCGACCACGAAATATCCATTGGGTCGCACCGCAATCACACCTGCATCGTCGGTGCGCAAAACGGCTTCCCCATTCACGGAAGCCCTTATGTGCTCACCCACATAGACGACATCACCAGGGTGGATGGTGCGAGTTGTGCCAGATGCTGGATGCGACGCTTGAACGACGCCCGCTGTTTTGTGCACGGTGGCAAATCGCTGCGGTTGTGCCTGCGCCATGGCTAATTGCATGGCTCCCGTCAGCAAAAGCGCAATTGCGACTCTGACCCACTGACTGCGCATTCGATTGTTCATCAAGCGTTCTCCTGCGTGTAACCGACGTTACAAAACCGGCAGCCGCAACCCAGATGGCGCTTGCAGTGCGTTGTTTCGACCCCTGCATCGAAAACCTGATTCTAGGCCTCGCTTGCGAATCCGCGAGAGTGAACCAAGCCGTGGGCGGCATCCCTGACTCCTAACATTGCAAAGAGTGGCCATTTTCGACTAGGCTGACGGAATCGTCACACTTCTGGCTGCCATGCGACTGATCATCGAAGCCCGCGCCGATCCCTTGAATCTGGTGGGGCTCCAGTGCTAGGGTTGAATCGTTGCGTGTCGTCGCGCATGGAAGAGCTGTTCCAGCAAGACGCCTCGGTACGCCGGGTCTTGCTGGTGTACTCCGCCGTCAACCAGATCGACGCTACCGCGCTGGGCGTACTGACCGAGCTGAACCAAAGCCTGGCCGAGGTCAAAGGCCCGGTGATGGACCGCTTGCAACACACCGCGCTGGGCCAGCAGTTGCAACAGGGTCGCGTTTTTCAGAGCGTGCACGCAG
>JBKJJC010000251.1:0-4752 GCA_046598245.1 Rhodoferax sp. | reverse complement strand
AAGAAGCTGTACCACGGAACCTCGCGCAGGCGGCCGCGCAGGGCCAGCACGCTCACATACACGTTGGGGCCCCAACCCTCTTTGATTTTTAGACTGACCGTTGGGTCCTGGCCATTGAGTTGCACCACTTGGGTTTCCACAACTCCTTCACGCTCTACGGCTACCAATGCGGTTGCAAAGCGGAACGGCATGCGCACCTGGAACTTGGCGATCTCGCCCGGTTGGTAGCTCTTTTTCTCAGGCAGCAGGTCGATGCGGTCATGGTTCTCTCCCCCAAACCACAGCTCGCCTTGTTTGGTCACATAGACGGAGGACGCCGCCTGGATGCTGTTGCCCACGCCGTCTTTGGCAGTGACGATCAGCTCTACTTCTCCCGCTTCGTTGAGCGCGGTTTCGCACAACAACAGGCCGCGTGAATCACTCTTGCCGGTGCACACCGTGCCCAGCTCTTTGATGGCGGTCTTGTTGTCATAGGTGTAGAAGCCGCCCACCATGCGTTTGCGGGTGGTGGTGACGATGCGGGCGGTGGCTTTCACCTCCATCGCCACATCGGCTTGCGGCTTGCCGGTAAGGTCCAGCGCCAAGGCCTGAAACTTGATGCGCTGGCTGCTCGATACCCAGCCCTCGGTTTTCATACCGGCCACCACGCCAGCGGGCCACAGCGTTTGTGTGCTGCGGATGGTTTGCACTTCGCCATTGGGGTCGGAGTAGGTGGCTTCCAGCAGCAGGTCTTGCGGCTGGCGGCTGGTGGGGACCTTGTCTACCGTCACTTTGCCAGCGCCGTTTTTGTCTAAGGTGAGTGGCAGCTTATCGGCGATGACCCGCGCATCCGCTGTGGCGTCGGGTTCTTCTTCGCCCTCGGGGCGGTTGTCGCGGCTGCCACGCGGCGCCTGGAAGTTGAACTCTGAAAAGTCCGGGTAATTCAAAACCTTGCCACGCACCAGGGCCGAAACGCGCACCGGCAGGTTGTTGGCGCCACCGCCAGACACGTAGTTGATCTGCACGTCCACCGGCACGGCCTTCACATTGACCAAGGCCTTTTTGTCGGTTGGCGTGATGCGGCCTTCCAACACGGGTAGGCGGAATTCCTCTACCCTGAACACGCCCGTGGAGAAGGTGGGTGCGTCGCTGGCTTCGCTGCGCAGCTCCACCTGGTAGACGCCTAACTTGGCAGCGGGTGGAATGGCAAACGTGTTTTCGGCGCTTTGGCCTCCGGTGGCCGTCTTGCGCCACGTGAGTGCCTGGGTGTACTGTTGGCCACTACCCACATGGGTCACCACCAGGGTGCCGGGCTGCGTGATGGTCAGGCCAAAGCCGGCGGCGGTTTCGGTGCGCAGAATGTGTTTCATGGACACCGTCTCGCCCGCGCGTAAAAGCGTGCGGTCAAAGATGGTGTGGGCGCGTTCGTCGGGCCGTATCTCGCGGCTGGTGGGAATATTGAAACGCCAGGGCTCAATGCCCTTATTCCAGTCGCTCCAGGTAAAGGCCATGTCGTTCACCGTGCCCTTGCCGTCGCCCGCAGGTTGCGTTGCCCGGGCGCTGACAAAGTAGGCATTGGTGTAGTGACCGTCGCCACTGCAGGTGGGGGCCTGCGGCGAGATGCCGCTTAGGTTGGCAATGCCTTGTGCATTGGTCTTGGCGCTGCCCACTTCACGGCCGTTGCAATCGGATACACGCACCTGCGCATTGGCAACCGGTGCGCCCTTGTCCAGCGTGGTTACCCAGGCCAGTGCATTCTCGCGCCCAAGTTTGAAGTGCACCCCCAGATTGGTCACCAGGGCAGACGTGCGGACCACCATGGTGCGACTATTACCGTGGCGCTCATCCAGCAGTGAGGCGCCCAGCTTTTGAGAGCTGATCTCGACCACATGGAAGCCGGCAGAGAGGGGAATGCCCACGACCTCAAAAGGCCGGGGGTCGTTGTTGGCGGGTTTGGGAAGGTCCAGCGTCTTCACGTTGGCCTGGCCGTTTAGCAACGACAGCATGCGCGACTGCACCTGGTCTTTGTCGTATGCATCTACCGACCGGGGTAGCGGACCTTTGACTTCTTTGGCCGCCAGGTGGCGCGGCACCGTGTAGTTGTCGTAACGCTGTACCTTTTGGAACCACTTGATGATGTCGGCATCGGTGCCAGGCGTGAAGGTACTGACCTTACCCGGTTCCACCGTGAGCCCCTTGGTCGCCAGGGCCGCCTCTACGTTGCGCAGCGTCACGGGCAGCATGGCCACACCATCGGGCTCCGCAAAACGCTCCACAATGCCAAAGGGCGCGGCGGCAAACTTGGCCAACGGTGGCATGGCGCCGGTGGACACCTTGAGCGGGAAGCTGTCTGCATTGCGCAGTGCGCGGCCGGACGCATCTTTGAAGCCCTTGGGCAGCTCCACGGTGAACGCAGTTTGCTCGGTAAAAATTGTGCTGAAGACCACACCGTTTTGCACGTTGTCTTCGTCCTCGGAGCTTGCGCTGTTGTCGTCGGGCGTAGGCTTGTAAGTTTGCTTGTCAGATTTCAGGCGAATAGCGTCGAGCAACTTGGCCGATACCGGCGCATTGAAGCTGAGCCGCATGGGGCGGATCGGCAGGCAGGCGCTTTGCGCGTTCTCGCGTTCGCAGCTAAAGGTGGCGGCAAAAGGCTCTCGCACCTGAAAGCTGAAGCGTTTTTCGACCGAATTGGCCACACCCTTGGCATTGCCGCCACTACCCGGCGTGCTGACGCCCTGGCCGAAGACAATTTGCACCTTGGCCGATGGCGTGAGCGTGCGGTTGCAGGCCAGCGTGATGATGCTCAGAGACTCGTTGGTGGCAGCCGCCTCCAGCCCTTGTGACTTGAGCAGGGCGGCCCGGTCCTTGCCGTCGATCAGGCGTACGGCCACGCGTTCACCCAAGCCTTCCACAGAACACCACACATTGGCTTGCACGCTGGCCGGCGTGGCCGGGCCGTTGAGTCGCAACGTGAAGAATTGTTCTTCGTCGATGCGGTTGCCACTAGATGGCTGGATGGCGAGCACAAAGGGGCCGCCGGTGTTGAACTTAAAGTTGGTGGTGCCGGACAGATCCGCACCCTTGGCAGACTTGAAGCCGCTGCGCACCTGCAGGTTGCAGGTCACGCCGGGGGGTAGGTCGCGCTCAAACTCATAGGCCCAACTGCGGTCGGTAACCCAGCGGCCTGACCCCTTGGTGACCTGTGCATCGCTGCAGCTCAGTGTCAGCGGGGCCTCAGCTTTGGGGTCGCCAAAGTTGACGGCACTCTCGTCAAACTTGGCCACCACCTGGCGTACCTGCGCCACTTCCCCTTGAGGGGACACGCTGGTGATCTGGATGGCCTGCGCCTGCAGTGCTGCGGTCGCCAACAGCGCCGCGCATAGTTTGTAGAGTTTGGTGTGGCCCACAATTGATCCCTTAGTCCCTGGCTGAACCGGCGAGGTTAGCCGATTTGCAGGACAGTTTGGCAATTGTCCAAAGGCTACAGGTAACGGGCCCTGATTTTGCGGTAGGTTCCGTCCGCCACAATGTCGGTACTGCCCAGCAGATCCAAGGCTTCCAACCCGACTTCCCGGTTGGACAGGACTGCCTGAATGCGGTTGCGAGCCAGTTTTTCAAAGTTCGGTCAATTTGACCGGAACGGTGGTGAAGTCCATTCACCTTGATGCCGACCCTGCGACCGGCCTCTGCGATGGCGTCGACATCGATACCTCGGATATCGCTGCCCTCCAGTGTGACGTAGGGTGCGAATACGTCGCTGTAGCACGTGATGGTTCGTCCATCTGCCCAACTGGGCGACGCCAACAGGGCGGCCGTTGCACACGCCACAACGCGCAATAGTCTTGTGCCTAAGGTGGGCACGGTGGTGTCGTCAAAGGGGTGGTGTCGGTCAGTGGTCCAGGCCATACCGATTCCAAAGTTGTTTGAGCACTCCCGCTGACTCCATCTTGTCGAACAGGGCGTCTAACTCCTTAGGGCTGGGTCGGCTGCCGCGTCGTATGACTGCCGTGTGGGCATAGGTTTGGTCAAACTGGTCGGAGACCAGTAGGCGTGCCGCGATTTCGGGCTCTTTTACCAGGTAGCTTTTGAGGTACGACTTGGTGATCACCGCCACGTCTCCCCGTTCAGCGAGCAGGTTGCGCAGGCTGATGGCGTTGTCCGGGCTGAAGCTGATGTTGAATCGTTGGGCGAGGCCCCCCGGGTTCGCATCAAAATTTGCGAACCCATAGTGGTACCCGCTGACGCCCAGAATGTGTTTGTCGTTCAATGTTTTGAAATATTCCTGGCCCCGGCCTGGCTGGCTGAGGGCTACATACACTTCACCATCACCTTGCAGAAAGACCTTGCTGGCCTGCACTTGGCTGGGGTCCCAGCCCCATTTGATGTTCTCAAACAGCACCATGCTGAAGGTGCCGTTAGCCATGTCCCGGTACCGACGATTGGATGAGGTGCTGACCAACTGGAAGGTGTATTCCTTTTGAAAGGCATTCATGGCCTGTACAAGATCCGCCGTCAGACCACCCGATCGGTCCACAAATGGCAGGAACGGGTATGTACCGACCCGCACCTCCTGCGCGGAATGGGCCGGTATCGTTCCGGCACCCAATAGAAGTATCAGCGCCAGGGCTCTGCGCAACCGGTAACCGGCTCTGATCGGCCGGGGTGTCAACGCACGGCCCTTTCCATGCCGTACTTTTTGAAAATCTTGTCATACGTACCATTGGTCTTGATGATCTCCAGACCTTTGTTAAACGCACCGATGATCTCTTGGGC
>JBKJJC010000128.1:0-4265 GCA_046598245.1 Rhodoferax sp. | reverse complement strand
CGCTTCCTGCTGCAGCAGCGGCTCGTCTCCGTGCAGGGTGTACAGGCTTTTGAGCCCGTGCTGCAGGTGGTTGCTGAGTTGGTTGGCGGCGAGTTGCATAGGGCCCAGTTTAGCGTGACCCCGTCACTCGCCCGGGCCCTCCACAGCCTGTAAAAGGCCTGCACACCGCCTCAGGCTGCCATTTCCACGGCGTGTAACGCCGGCGCCAACGCAGCACAGGCCAGTTGTATGACGGCTTGTGCGGTTTTGCCGCCAAAGTCGCGCAGCGGGTTGTATTCGGCCAGCTCCAAAGCTACAAAGTCCGGGTCGTGGCCGCAACCGGTCAGCACCTGCACCGCATCCGACAGGCGAATGCCAGTGTCTACCGGGGTGCCGGTGCCCGGTGCATCCAGGGGGTCCAGTCCGTCCAGATCCAGGGTCAGGCCCCAGGCTGCGGTGTCGCGCTTCACCAAGGCACGGGCCTCGGCAAAGCAGGCGGCAAAGCCCCGGTCCAGCACTTCTTCCATGGCCATCACACGCACCTTGAGCGCGGCCAGCAGCTCGGCTTCCGCCGGTTCGTAGCTGCGTGCGCCAATGACCACCACGTGGTGTGGCAGTAGCTTGCCGCGCCAACCATACAAATTGGCCATGCCCTCAGACCCATGGCCCAGCAGCGCGGCCAGGGGCATGCCGTGGGGCGCTTGGCTGTCCGATGTCTGCGGCGTGTGGGCGTCTAGGTGTGCATCGATCCAGACCAACCCCAATCGACCGGCAGGCCGCAAGAACTGGGCAACCGCGCTCCAGGTACCCGCCGCACTGGAGTGGTCGCCGCCCAGCACCAAGGGTTGCTTGCCGCAGCGCAGTGTTTTCTCAACCGAAGCGGCCAGTTGTTCGGAGAAAACTTCAATGGCGTCCAGGCGATTGTTTGCCTTAAGGGGCTGAGCGGTGGCGGAATCACCCCAGGTGACCACACGGCCAGTGGCCGCCAGGGCGGCCTGGATGCCGCGCTCACGCAGCGCCGCAGCGCCCCATTTACAGCCCCCATCGCTGGCGCCTTCACCGACCTCGGCACCAATGAGTTGCAAGACACGCGCGCTCATGCGGCGTGGCGCAGCGCGGGGCGTGCAGCGGTTGCGCAACCAAACAAATCTTTGGCTGCGCGCAACGCGGGCACCAGATAAGCGGTGCTGCCAATGCCCATTTTTTTGGACAGTGCGTGGATGTAACGTAAGGCCGACACATCTTCCAAAGTAAAGCCCACCGAATCAAACAGCGTGACCTGCCGGGCGTCGTCCCGACCCGGTTGTTGGCGCGCCAGCACCTTCCACAAGGCGTGGACGGAGAAGTCTTCTGGCATTTGTTGCAACTCACCTGCCACGCGGGTCTGCGGCTCGTTTTCCACAAAGACTTTGGAGCGCAGCAAGATGCTGGGCTGCAACTCAGTCTTGCCGGGGCGGTCAGCGCCGACCGCATTGAGGTGCATGCCGGGCTCAACCAGGTCATCGGTCAGTATGGTGGCATTGGCCTTGTCGTCCGTGACGGTGGTCACGATGTCGGCACCGCGCACAGCCTCTCGGATGGACGCCGCGCGCACGATGCGCAATGCCCCCTGCTGGACAAACGGCGCCAGGTTGCTGATCAGCTTGTCAGTGGCCTGACGGTCCACATCAAACACCCGCAGTTCGGAAATGCCCAGTTGGGTCATGAACGCAATGGCCTGGAACTCGCTTTGCGATCCATTCCCGATCAAGGCCATGCTACGACTGTTGCGGCGCGCCAAGGCCTTAGCCGCCAGTGCCGACGTGGCGGCAGTGCGCAAGGCGGTGGTGATGGTCAACTCGCTCAGCAGCGTGGGGTGGCCCGTGCCCACATCGGCCAACACGCCATAGGCCATCGCGGCCTGAGGCGCTTGGTCGCAGCCACCCCAGCGCACAAAGTCTGCACGGATGCAGTCGGCCATTTCAGCCATCATGCGAGCAACCCCATGGTGCAGCACCAGTTGCTGCATGTCGGCCACGTCGATATAGCGGGTCATGGGTGGTTCTCCTCGAAGAATCTACTTCAGGCTGTTGGACAAAAATGCGCGCAGACGATCGCTGCGCGGGCGCGACAAGACCTCGGCAGGATCACCCTGTTCCTCAATCTGGCCTTTGTGCAAAAACACCAGCTGGTTGCTGACCTCACGGGCAAAACCCATCTCGTGTGTCACCACTACCATGGTTCGGCCTTCTTCGGCGACCGAGCGCATCACGCGCAAGACTTCGCCGACCAGCTCTGGGTCCAACGCCGAGGTGGGTTCGTCGAACAACATCACTTTGGGCTCCATGGCCAAAGCCCGGGCGATGGCAACCCGCTGCTGTTCACCACCCGAGAGATGAGCCGGAAAGGCGTCCTTGCGGTGGTACACACCCACCCGCTGCAGGTAAGCATTGGCGCGCTCGGTGGCTTCGGTCTTGGTTAAACCCAGCGCATGGATCGGTGCCTCAATGACGTTTTCCAATGCCGTCATGTGTGCCCAGAGGTTGAAATGCTGGAACACCATGGAGACCTGGGCACGCAACTGTTGCAACTGCGCCTGGCTGCTGACCTTGAGCGCGCCGTGCTTGTCGGGCACCATGCGCAGCTCTTCACCGTCCAGCACGATACGCCCGGCATTGGGTTGTTCCAGCAGATTGAGGCAACGTAGGAATGTGCTTTTGCCGGAGCCGCTGGAGCCGATCATGGAGATGACGTCGCCCTTGTTGGCGGTGATGCTGACGCCTTTGAGCACTTCGTTGCTGCCAAAGCGTTTGCAAATGTCCAGTCCTTGCAGAATGGTGTGTTGGGACATGGGTGGGTCTTTCTTGGGGTTGCGCATGCGCTCAGGGGCTGAGCAGTTTTCCAGTGCGGGCCAGCGACGTGCCGGCGATCTTGGCCAGGCGTTTGCCAGGCACCGCCCAACGCGAGCCGCACCGGGCGTACAGCATGCCGTCGGACTTGCAGCGCAACTGGGTCACCGTGCCGGTCAGTGCGTCCACCACATCGGCAATCACGTCACCCGCCACCACCCGTTCACCGGGGGTGCGGTGGAACACCACCACCCCGGCGTGTGGCGCGGTGATGGGCTCCGACCCCGACAACGGCGTGGGCGCACATTGCGGGACGCGCAGTGTGTCGGCCACACCCGTCACGACGCCGCGCCCTGCCAGAAAGGCACACAGGCCAAGGGCGTCCTGCTCGGCCAATACGTGGTTGGTGTCGGTCTCCCCGCGCAGCTCTACCGTGGCACCAAAGCAGGCCAGTTCGATAGGAAACTGAGGCAACTGCTTTTGCAGATCCAACCACGGGCGGGTGCAAGCTTCGTCAAAGGGAGAGTCACCGGATTCGGTAGCCAGCAACACCGCCCGGGCGCCCAATGCCGCACCCAGTTGCTCGGCAACGGGGGCCTGGGGGGTGAGTGCGTAAACATGCATCACCGCGTCGGTGTCGCAGTGCAGGTCCAGCACCACATCTGCGTCAATGGCGAGGCCCAACAGTTTGTGCTTGAGGTCTTGCGTTGGGGTGTTAGCGGTCAGCTCTGCCACGGCTTGCACCAAGGCCTTGCGGATGGTGGCGGTGTTTTGGGTTGTATCTTGGGTCAGCTCGGACCGCAGGCGCTCCACCAGTTTGGGCGCCAACTCGGCATAACCCCGGTTGAAGTTGCCGCCATCACGCAGGTCAAAACGGCCTTGGTGCTGGCCTAACAGGTACTGGCCCAAACCGATGGGGTTGGCAAAGGGCACCAGCACTATTTCACCGACAACACGGCCTTCGGCTTCGGCTTGTGACAGCATGTGCACCAGGTGGTGGGCCACCAGAATGGCCGGCACCTCGTCCGCGTGCAATGCGCTTTGGATATAAACCTTGGGCCCAGTGCCGGGCGTACCGAAACGCAGCACCTGCAAGGTTTGTCGGATTCCGGGAGATCCGCTCAAAAGTTCTAGGGTTTGGGTATGCATGGGGTCGTGGGTAAGGTCAGGGGTTTCGAGGTTTTTTGGGTCTGCTGCGGCTGGAGGTGGCGCAGAAAGCGCCGCTCCAACAGCTTGAAAATGCCCACCAGGCTGAAAGTGAGAACAAAATAGATCACCGCCGCAACCCCAAAGGATTCGCTCACCATTAGGGTGTTGGCGTAGACGTCGCGCGCCACCCGGGTGATGTCCACCAAAGTCACCGTGCTGGCAATGGCCGTGGCATGCATCAGCCCCACCACTTCATTGCTGTACTGGGGCAGCGCCCGGCGCAAAGCACTGGGCAACAAGATGCGCCGG
>JBKJJC010000041.1:0-8023 GCA_046598245.1 Rhodoferax sp. | reverse complement strand
GGTTTCCGCCAGTTGCAGCAGCGGGCCGGTTGCGTCCAGTCGTCGTTGGGTGTTGGTCTCCTGAATGCCATGGGCCAGGCTGTAAATGCGAGCGGCATCGACAAACAGGGCCGTGCCGCGTAACTTCAAGTCCAACCTGCCGTGCGCGTCACTGTCAATGGCTCCGCGCCAGTTCAGTGGTGCGCTGCGGGTCAGTGCATTGAGCGCCAGTTGTTTGATAAATCGCGGTGTTTTGTGTGCACCCTGGGCCACGCTGGCCCGCAAGACTTGGGCCAGGGAAAGGTCGCCCACCAGGGGCCTGAAGTCAAAATAGATGGACGCGTTGAGCAAGTCTTGTGGGGAGCCCTGTGCAATCCAATGCCCAAACCGCTCTTGCCACTCATCCAGTGTGAGGCAACATGCCGCCTCACCCGCCATGATGCCGCCCTTGCACAAAGGGTAGCCGCAATCATCCAACGCCAAGTTGACCGAGTGTGCGAAGGCCCGGATGTTTTCCCGCGCCGCGTCCGAGGTGTCGTTGTTCAGAATCAGCGCGTTGTCCTGGTCGGTTGAGATCGTTTGTTCTTCGCGCCCCTCGGACCCCAAGCACAACCAACACAAGCGGCTTAGATCGACACCAAATGCTTCTGCCTGGATGTTCAGCAACCGCTCGGTCAGCACATCGTTGAGATGGCTGATCATGCCTGTCAGTTGTCGCGCCTGCACACCCTGGCCGAGCAGACTGCGTGCCAAATGCCGAATGCCCTGTGCTGCCGCCTTCAGTGTTGCCAGGTCCTTGGCGGACCGCAATTCTGTGCTCACGCCTTTCAAACTTAGCCGTTGCATGGCAAACAGGTCGCGCTCCGACACCATGCCAATGGCAACCCCGTCGCGGGTTATGGGTACATGGCGTATGCCGTGGCGTGACATCAACAAAGCGGCGTCCTGCGCGGTCTGCTCAGTTGTCAGCGCCAGGACGGGGTACACCATCACGCTGGAAATCGGATCGTCTAAGGACACGCCCGCCAGGGTAATTTTGCCCAGAATATCGTAGCGGGTCAGTATGCCGATGGGTTGGCCCATAGCGTCCACCACCAGCATGGAGCCAATCCGAGACTGGTGCATGGCTTGCAGCGCCACCTTCAATGTGGTGTTGGCGATGCAGGTTATGGGCGGCTTGGTGACCAGCGCGCCCAATGGGGATTCCAGAGTCTGCTGGGTCATTGCGTGCGAGGCATAGGCCTCTTGCAGCGCCTTGCGAGACAGGGCCAAAAACTTGGTGGCGCGTTGGGTCAGGTATTCGTCAAACGCGGCGCTACTTTGCGCCAACTGGTGCATATTTGCGGTGGGTAGCGCCAACAAAAAGGTGTCGGCGCTGGCACGGTAAGTGGCCGTGACAGCGCGACCGGCAATGGCCGCACTGACTGGAAATAGGTCGCCTGCATCGTATTCAAAGGCACCCATTTGCTCCGCCAACCCGCGCGTTCCGGTCACCATCCCTTTGCGGATAAAGAACAAAGTCTTCGTCGGCCCGTCTGCAGGCCCAATGACCTGTTCGCCAGGGGAAAAGTACTGTTGCGTGCAATGCGCTAGGAAGTAATCCACTTCGGCACCACCCATTTGTGCAAAGGGTGGGTAAGGCAGAAGCTCCAGACGAAAGTTGCTCAGCAAACTGGGCGAAGGTGTTTGCCCTGTACTCACGCCCAGCGTCGAGGGAAATGGGTTTTCCATGCAGGCAGTCTAACTTTTCGCACGCCCGACTAACCTTGATCCTTGTCAGGTTGGGTGCAATCTTTGGGGTTGGTGTTTCCCCTGATAACCCCCGAAATGCAGTGAAATTTTCACCATACAAGAAAAAACACTAGGGTTAACGCCAGCTTGTAAGTTTCGGTTCAGTTTGACGTCAGTTAGCGGTCAGTAGTGCTGCGCACAGTGCGACCAGAGAGACCCACCACACAGAAAACTTTCCAGTTCTTATGTTATTGACCATTGTGATTTTGAAAAGCCTGATCGAGCTGTCCCTGATGTTCATTGTGGGGCGCTTTGTACTGGGCCTCCTGGCCGGTGCCAAACGGCAAACGAATGTGTTTTGGCAACTGCTGGACGTAGCGGCCAAACCCAGCCTTTGGCTGACCCGCAAAGTCAGCCCCAAATTGATACTGGATCAGCACATTCCGTTGGCCACCGTGAGTTGGTTGCTGGTGGCGTGGGTGTTGGTGGTCAAGACCAAGATTGATCTGTGCATGGAATTGGGAGCATCTGCATGCCAGTAAATGCCATAGACAAAGATTCCGCCGCGCCATGGGGTACGAGGCTGGAGCGGTTGCTGCTGGTGTGGCGGGCCAAGGGCCTGCTGTTTACGGGCATGCGTGGCGCTGCCAAAGCGGTGTTCCAGGACATGGTGCGCCGCTGGCCCAACGATGTGTTGGCGCTCAACAGCCTGGCCTATGACGCCATCCAAAGCCAACACCCCGCGATGGCCCTGGACTACTACGCGCGCGTGCTTGCGCTGCAGCCCCAGGTATCCAACGCCCATTTCAACCATGCATTCGTCGCCGAGGAGCTGGGCCAGCTAACCGTAGCCGAGCAGGGGTTCCGCGCAGCGCTGCGGATCGAGGAAAAAATGGACCGCGCGTGGTATGGCCTGGGCCTTGTATTGGTGCGCCAGGGTCGGCTGGACGAAGCGCTAGAGGCGCTCAAACACAATACCAAACTGCAGCCCATGAGCCCCTTTGGCTGGTACCAGATGGCCCGTGTCCATGTGGACCTGCAGCAGCCGGAGGAAGCCCGCGCCGTGATTCGCCATTTGAAAGGCTTTGAGCCCAAGGTGGCAGCGCAGTTGGAGCGGGAAACCGGTTTGAAAGTCCCCAGTTTGGTTTGATTTGGTCGGTGGTTTATTTCATTAACAAGAGGAGCAAACAATGCAGCTAACTGCTAGGCACCAGGAGTACTGGAGCAAAAATCTTCGCATCACAGCATTGCTGCTGGGGATATGGTTCTTTGTCACCTTCGTCGTGGTGTTTTTTGCCCGCGAATTGACGTTCAATTTCTTCGGATGGCCTTTCTCGTTCTGGGTAGCAGCACAAGGTGCATTGGTGGTGTATTGCCTGATCATCTGGTTCTACGCCCGCTACATGAACAAACTTGACATCGAATACGGCGTTGACGAAGGAGAAGAAAAATGAGTATTTTCGGTTCGGTAGGTCAGTCGCAAAGCGACTTTAAAAAGGGCCTGAACAAGGTCTATGGCTGGTACACGGGGGGCTTCATCGGCTTCGTGATTGTGCTGGCCATACTTGAACAACTGGGTTTGCCCAAAAACTGGATTGGGTACTTGTTCCTGGCTGCCACGGTGCTGCTGTATGCCGGTATTGGAGTGATGAGCCGTACCAGTGACGCTGCGGAATACTATGTGGCCGGTCGGCGCGTTCCTGCCATGTACAACGGCATGGCAACGGGTGCAGACTGGATGTCTGCCGCATCCTTTATCGGTATGGCCGGTACGCTGTATCTGTCAGGCTACGGTGGACTGGCATTTATCCTGGGTTGGACCGGTGGTTATTGTCTGGTGGCGTTGTTCTTGGCGCCCTATCTGCGCAAATTCGGTCAGTTCACGATCCCCGACTTTTTGGGCGCCCGGTATGAGGGCAACCTGCCGCGCCTCATTGGCGTTTTTGCCGCTATTTTGTGTTCCTTTACCTATGTCGTGGCGCAAATTTACGGTGTTGGTCTGATCACCGCGCGTTTGACAGGCCTTGCATTTGAAGTGGGTATCTTTGCCGGGTTGGCCGGTATTTTGGTTTGCTCGTTCTTGGGCGGTATGCGCGCAGTGACCTGGACCCAAGTGGCCCAGTACGTGATTCTGATCATTGCGTACCTACTGCCAGTGGTGTGGCTGTCGGTCAAACACACCAGTGTTCCAGTCCCACAAGCCGTCTACGGCTACACGTTAGAGAAGGTCACGGCCAAGGAAGACATTTTGCTCAAAGACCCCAAGGAATTGGAGGTGCGCGCGCTGTTCAAGGCACGGTCCGATGCCGCGGTCGAGAAGCTCAAAGACGTTCCTGCCTCCATGGCCGCCGACAAGGCTGCAGCCGAGAAGAAGCTGGAGGATTTGAAAGCCGCTAACGGACCGCTGGCAGACATCCAGGCTGCGGAAAAGGCGGTGGCGGGCTTGCCTAAAGATGTAGTTGCGGCCACCGCTGCTTACACCGCTGCGCGCACATCCAACGCAGCCAAGGCCGCTCCGCCGATCCGACACGCGCAACCTTTCCCGGGCAAGGACGAGGCCGCCCAAAACATTGCACGCAAGAACTTCATGGCGTTGGTCTTCTGCTTGATGATCGGTACCGCCGCCCTGCCACACATTTTGATGCGCTATTACACCGTGCCCTCGGTGCGTGAGGCGCGTGAGTCGGTGAGCTGGTCCCTGTTCTTCATTTTCCTACTCTACTTCACTGCGCCCGCGTTGGCGGTTTTGGCCAAGTTTGAGGTCTACACGGCGCTGGTCGGTACACCGTTTGCGAGTCTTCCTGAGTGGATAGCGCGCTGGAGTGCGGTGGACCCGGGTCTGCTGTCCGTGGTGGACATCAACAAAGATGGCATCTTGCAGTTGGCAGAAATGTCGATCGGTGGCGACATCATTGTGTTGGCAACCCCTGAAATTGGTGGCTTGCCCTATGTGGTGTCGGGCATGGTTGCCGCGGGTGGATTGGCGGCCGCACTGTCAACCGCCGACGGCCTTTTGCTGACAATTGCCAATGCTTTGTCACACGACCTGTACTACAAGGTGCTTGATCCCAATGCGTCTACCGCCCGCCGGGTCATGGTCTCCAAGTGCCTGCTGCTGGTCGTTGCATTGTGTGCGGCGTACGTGGCGGCGCAAAAACCAGCGGACATTTTGTTCCTGGTGTCGGCTGCCTTCTCGTTTGCTGCTGCGGCGTTCTTCCCGGCACTCACGCTGGGAATTTTCTGGAAGCGTGCCAACAAGTGGGGTGCCTCACTGGGCATGGTGGTCGGTTTGGGCATCACCTTCTACTACATGGTGACCACCCAACCTTGGCTGTACAAGTTGACGCACGGTGGTGCCGCCATCACACCGGAAATTCTCAAGGCCAATACGTGGTGGGACATTGCCCCCATCTCTGCCGGTCTGTTTGGTGTGCCACTGGGCTTTGCGGTGATCATCATCGTGTCGCTGTTGACCAAGGCACCGGGTCGTGACATCCAAGAGCTGGTCGAACATGTGCGTTACCCCAGCCTGGATGGCAAGACTTCCTCAGCGAGCGCTGCACACTGATTGCGGTGTCGCGTAAAACAAAAAACCCGCCAAACGGCGGGTTTTTTTTGGTCACCTGCGACCTAGGCCGTCGCAGCCAGCAGGAACTCGGCTGCCTTACGCTCCGAACGCATGGCGGCAACGATGCGCGCAAGCTCGGTGACCTTCGCACTGAACTGGGCGTGGGTCGTGCAACGCTCCAGTTGCAGGCACAGGTTGACGGAATCGGGGCCCAGCGTTTCTTCCAGCAAACGGGTTGCCTTGCGGATCGATACCTTTAACGTGTCATCTGCTGCCGGACTGGCAGGTATTGCCATTGGCGCTGGGGGTGGCGCTGCAGGCTTGGGGGCTTCGACTTGTTCTGCATAACCGGCAACTACCAGTTCACCTAACAATTGGCGCGCCTCTTCTGGGTTGGAGATGGATTTGATCAACTCCGCAACCGATTTGGCCCCGTCCACCATGATCAACAGCATGCGCAACTTAGGCGTCAATGCGCGGTCTCGGAGTTTGATGGCATCCACTCCGGTTGCTGATTTACGTAAAACCGATTCCAAATCCAAATCATTCATGGTGTTTTTAGGGGCTCTTGCAAGCGGGCTCCTGTCCAGACTAAAGGTAAAAGGGAATTGTCCGCCATCGATGGCAATTGCGGCGCAGCGAAGTTTGCGGGTTTGCCCTAGTAGGTGATAAAACATTCCGCATCACAAAAAATTTTTCGCGGGTTTCACCTTAGATTGTCAGGAGCGGTTCAGGTCAGCGCAAGCTCCTGTTGGTTTCACGTCAGAGCAGGGTCAGTGCACCCATCAACAATTGTCTCAAGCCATCACGTCGACGGCTTCACCCTTTGGAGACAACATTATGAAAAGCGCAACAACCGCCGCCGTCGCCGCGCGGCCGATGTCGGCGGAGGAAAAGAAGGTCATCTTCGCTTCCTCGTTAGGCACCGTTTTTGAGTGGTACGACTTTTATCTCTACGGTTCGTTGGCAGCCATTATTGCCAAGCAGTTCTTCAGTGGACTCGATGAGGGCTCGGCCTTCATTTTTGCCCTGTTGGCGTTTGCTGCCGGTTTCATCGTGCGCCCCTTTGGTGCCATTTTCTTTGGCCGCCTGGGTGACATGATTGGGCGCAAGTACACCTTCCTGGTGACTATCGTGCTCATGGGCGTGTCTACGTTCGTTGTTGGCGTCTTGCCGAGCTATGCCACGATTGGTGTCGCCGCACCGGTACTTTTGCTGGCCATGCGTCTGTTGCAGGGGCTGGCATTGGGCGGCGAATACGGCGGTGCTGCAACCTATGTGGCCGAGCACGCGCCCCAGGGCAAGCGTGGTGCCTACACCGCGTGGATTCAGACAACAGCAACGTTGGGCTTGTTTCTGTCCCTTTTAGTGATTCTGGGCACCCGTACGGCGATCGGTGAGGCTGCCTTTGCTGACTGGGGCTGGCGCATCCCGTTCCTCGTGTCCATCCTACTGTTGGCTGTTTCGGTCTACATCCGTTTGAGCATGAACGAGTCGCCCGCTTTCGTAAAGATGAAGGCCGAAGGCAAGACTTCTAAGGCACCACTGTCCGAATCCTTCGGACAGTGGAAAAACCTGAAAATCGTGATTCTGGCTTTGTTCGGCTTGGTGGCTGGTCAAGCGGTGGTCTGGTACTCGGGTCAGTTCTACGCCTTGTTTTTCTTGACGCAAACGCTGAAGGTGGACGGCGCAACTGCCAACATCATGGTGGCGATTTCCCTGATCATTGGCACGCCGTTTTTCGTGATCTTTGGCGCCTGGTCCGACAAGATTGGCCGCAAGCCCATCATCATGGCCGGTTGCCTTTTGGCAGTGGTGACGTACTTCCCCGTGTTCAACGCGTTGACCAAAGCGGCCAACCCTGACCTGGCTGCTGCACAAGCTGCCAACAAAGTGGTGGTGACGGCGAATCCGGATGAGTGCTCGTTCCAATTCAATCCAACCGGAACCGCCAAGTTCACCAGCTCTTGCGACATTGCCAAGCAGGCATTGGCCAGTTCTTCCGTGAGTTATGCCAATACCGTGGCAGCATCGGGCACTGCAGCGACGATCACCGTTGGCACCACGGTCATTCAGGGCTATAGCTCCAAGGGATTGTCTAAGGAAGAGGCCAAGACACAGGGCGACGCATTTAAGAAGAGCCTGGCCGACGCACTCAAGGCTGCTGGCTACCCTGCCAAGGCTGACATGGCCAAGTTTGACAAGGTGACCGTTGTTGCGATCCTGACCTACCTGGTGCTGCTGGTGACCATGGTGTACGGCCCGATTGCCGCGATGTTGGTGGAGTTGTTCCCGACCCGCATCCGTTACACGTCGATGAGCCTGCCGTACCACATTGGTAACGGCTGGTTTGGCGGTTTGTTGCCAACGACTGCATTTGCCATCGTGGCGCAGACCGGCAATATGTACAACGGCTTGTGGTACCCGATCATCATTGCCGGTATGACTTTTGTCATCGGTATGCTGTTCATCAAGGAAACCAAGGACGTAGACATCTACGCCAACGACTAAGCCCAGAGAAAGCGCAAGACCCCGGACCGTTAGGCCCGGGGTCTTTTTATTGAAGGAACCTTGCGTGGCAGATCTCTCGCTCGGTCCCCAACGAATTGGAAAGATTATGTGGAAAATTGCTGTTGGTTTTGCGGTGTTCGCCGGGTTGGCCTTGTTCATTTTGAGCAAGGGGGGTGACATTGACATGGGTGGTGAAAAGCATGGTGCCGATGCATTACATGTGCCCGAAGTTGC
>JBKJJC010000126.1:0-21932 GCA_046598245.1 Rhodoferax sp. | reverse complement strand
CCATGTTCTTTGGGGATGATTTTTTCAACAACCTGGCTATCCTGACCAAGAAGATTGCCTTCTGGCGCAATCTGGGCTGGAGTGTCTATGTGGCGCTGGCCTCTACCGCGCTGACGCTGCTGTTCTGCTCCATGGGCGGTTATGCGTTTGCGATGTTCGACTTCCGCTTCAAGAACGTCTACTTTGGCCTGGTCATGGGCACCATGCTGTTGCCGTCTTTCATGAACATGATCCCGACTTTCATGATCATGGACATCTTGGGCTGGATAGACCAGCCACGGGCGCTGTACATTCCCGGCGCGGCCAGTGCGTTCGGTATCTTTTTGATGCGGCAATTCGTTACATCATCCATCCCGCGCGAGCTGGTGGAGGCCGCGCGCATGGACGGTTGCAGTGAGTTGGGCATCTACTGGCGCATCGTATTGCCGCTGCTCAAGCCCGCGTTGGGCACCCTGGGCTTGATCACCTTCATTGCATCGTGGAACAACTTCATCGGGCCGCTGATCGTAATGCGCTCGCCTGACATGTACACGTTACCGCTGGCGCTGCGCAGCCTGCAAAGCCCGGTGGACACCGAGTGGGGTGCGCTGATGACGGGGTCCGCAATTGCCACCCTGCCGCTGATCATCCTCTTTGTCATTTCCTCCAAACAGCTCATATCCGGCTTGACGGTAGGTGCTGTCAAGTAGTCCATGCGCACCACGCGATCTCTCCATTCCCATTTTTAGAATCCATGACCACGTCCGTGCCTCCACTTAGCAAATCCCAGTTTCCCGACGACTTTGTATGGGGCGTTGCCACCAGCGCATTCCAGATCGAAGGCGCCGCTTTGCAAGACGGCAAAGGCCCTTCCATCTGGGACAGCTTTTGCCGCCAACCCGGCGTGATTGCCGACAACAGCAATGGAGACATTGCCTGTGAACACTATGCCCGCTGGGCGTCCGACCTGGACATGATTGCCAACTTGGGGGTAGATGCCTACCGCTTCTCCATAGCCTGGCCACGGGTACGCCCCACCGGCGATGGTGCTTGGAATGACAAGGGACTGGACTTTTACGAACGCTTGGTCGATGGCTTGCTAGACCGCGGCATCAAGCCCTACCTCACACTGAACCACTGGGATTTACCCGACGCGCTGCAAGCCAAAGGAGGTTGGGCACACCGCGACACGGTGCACCGTTTTGTCGAATATGCTGAGGGCATGCAGGCGCGCATGGGCGATCGACTCGCCTCCATTGCGACACACAACGAGCCATGGATCATGGCCACGCTGGGCCATGAGTCCGGCGTGTTCGCGCCTGGTATCAAGAACCGCGCCACGGCCTCACAGGTGTCGCACCACCTGTTGCTGAGCCATGGCTTGGCGGTTCAGGCCTTGCGGGCCCAAGGCAGCAAAGCGTCACTTGGCATTGTGTTGAACCTGTCGCCGATGCACGCTGCCACCAATTCCCCCCACGACCAATCGCAAACTGAACTCGAAGACGGCAAGCTACTGCGTTGGTACTTGGACCCACTGTTCAAGGCCAGCTATCCGCAAGACGTGTTAGACCATTTGGGTGCAGATGCGCCGGCCATGCAAGCCGATGACCTGAAGAACATTGCGGTGCCCATCGATTTTCTGGGGGTGAATTACTACACTCGCTCAGTGATCAGTGCCGACAAATCGTGGACCGCCAGCTCCAGCGGCCTTGAAATTACCGAGATGGGCTGGGAGATTTACCCCCAAGGCCTGACCGAGCTATTGGTGCGCATGCACCGCGACTATGCAATACCACCACTATATGTGACGGAAAACGGTGGCGCGTTCAAGGATGTTCTGGAGGGCGGCCGCGTGCACGACACAGGACGCACCCGCTACATACAGCAACACATTTCGGCGGTCGCAGAAGCCATGCGCCAAGGCGTGCGCATGCAGGGTTATATGGTGTGGAGTCTGATGGACAACTTTGAATGGGCCTCCGGCTACGAGAAACGCTTTGGTATCGTGCATGTGGATTACGACACCCAGGTTCGTACCCTGAAGGACAGTGCCCGCTGGTACCGGGATTTCTTGAGCCAAACCGAATCATCGCGCGCGCCTGCCCGCTGAATCCCGCTAATTTCCGATAAGGACACCACCACCATGGGCCAGGTTTCACTGCGGGCTATCCGCAAAAGCTACGACAAGATTGAGGTTATACGGGGTATCGACCTGGACGTTCGGGAGGGTGAATTCCTCGTATTCGTCGGTCCCTCGGGCTGCGGAAAATCCACCACGCTGCGCATGATTGCCGGGCTGGAAGATATCACCGGCGGAGACCTGCTGATCGACGGCCAACGCGCCAACAACATGCGCCCCGCCGATCGGGGCGCCGCCATGGTTTTCCAGAGCTACGCACTCTACCCCCACATGACCGTGGCACAGAACATGGGCTTTGCTTTGAAGATGGCGGGTGTCTCCAAAGCGCAGCGCAACGAGCAGGTGGGCCGAGCCGCGGAGATTCTGCGCATTACCGACCTGTTGGGGCGCTACCCCAAAGAACTGTCGGGCGGTCAGCGGCAGCGGGTGGCCATTGGCCGTGCCATCGTGCGCAAGCCCAAGGTGTTTCTTTTTGATGAACCTCTGTCCAACCTGGATGCGGCTCTGCGCGTGAACATGCGCATCGAGCTGTCGCGCCTGCACAAAGAGCTGCGCACGACGATGATTTACGTTACCCACGACCAGGTCGAAGCAATGACCATGGGTGACCGCATCGCCGTATTCAACCAGGGAAAGATCGAACAGATCGGTGGACCCATGGACCTGTACAACCGGCCCGCCAACGAGTTTGTCGCCGGCTTCATAGGCTCACCCCGCATCAACTTTATCGACCGGGCCGAAGCCGGCAAATCGACAGCCCCACACTTGGAACTATGGCGGCGTTTGACCGAAGGCCAAGACCGCGATGCACACCGGGTAGGTATTCGCCCAGAACATGTCGGTGTAGGCCTTCCCCAAGAAGGTATTCCGGCCACGGTGGAGCTGGTCGAACAATTGGGTGACGCGCTGGTGGTGCACCTGCGTGTCGAGGGTATAACAAGCTTGTTGATTGCCAAAGTCGCTAGCAGTGAAGGCGTGCTAACCGCCGGGCAACCCGTTGGGCTCATGACTGGCGCCACCAAAAAAGCCTTGGCTTTTGATGCCCAAGGGCGTTTGCTTGCAGCCCCATAAGCCCTGGATATCTCACATACCAACCATGTCCCACTTTGCAAGCGGCTCCTCTGTTCAGTATTTTTTGACGGCGAAAGACACCGGCCTGCTGCTCGCAGCGCAGCCCCGCTTGGTTATGGACAATTCCACGCCATCTCCAGTGGAACTGCCTCACATATTGGTCAACACCAACCGCAAATTTCAAGCACTGCTGGGCTTTGGTGGTGCGTTCACTGAGGCTGCTGCAGTAACCTGGAAAACCCTTTCCGCTGCGCAGGCGGACCAGTTGCTGCGCGACTACTTTCACCCCACGCTGGGCCATGGCTACAGCCTGTGCCGCGTGCACATGAACAGCTGCGACTTTGCATTGGGCAATTACGCCCACGCCAATGCCGCAGGCGACGTGGATCTGAAGCACTTCACGATAGACCGCGACCGTGAGGCCCTGCTGCCTTTCATCAAGGCGGCACAAAAAGTGTCTGCACGACCACTGCAATTGCTGGTGTCTCCGTGGAGCCCGCCAGCTTGGATGAAGTCCAATGGCCAGATGAACAACGGTGGAAAACTGCTGCCACAATACGCCGCAGCATGGGCACGGTGTTTTGTATGTTTCATACGCGAATATGAGGCCGAAGGCGTGCCGGTGTGGGGCGTATCGGTGCAAAACGAGCCCATGGCCACCCAGCGCTGGGACTCCTGCATTTACACCGCCGAAGAAGAGCGCGACTTTGTGCGCGACCATCTAGGGCCTGCGTTGGCCAATGCGGGGCTGGGGCATATCAACATCGTTATCTGGGACCACAACCGAGACCTGATGGTGGAGCGCGCCAGCGTGGTTTACTCCAACCCGCAAGCCGCGCAGTACGTCTGGGGTTGCGGCTTCCACTGGTATGGCGAGGACCACTTTGACCACGTGCAACTGGTGCACGACGCTTGGCCCGACAAGGCCCTACTGTTCACAGAGGGTTGCCAGGAAGGTGGTCCACACCATGGCTCTTGGGCCTTGGGTGAGCGCTACGCACGCTCCATGATCAATGACCTGAACCGTTGGACCACCGGGTGGATCGACTGGAACCTGCTGCTCAATGAAACCGGGGGGCCCAACCATGTCGGCAACCTGTGCAGCGCACCCATCCATGCTGACAGCGCCACGGGTGGTCTGTTGTACCAAAGCTCTTTTGCGTATATCGGGCATTTCAGCCGCTTCATCCAGCCCGGCGCACACCGGGTGTTGTGTGCGGCAAGCAGTCAGGATCTGGAAACAACAGCCTTTGTGAACCCAGACGGCAGCACCGCCGTGGTGGTCCTGAATCGCACAGAAAAAGCCATGGGCTTCACGTTGCGGGTGCAAACGTCTCACTGCCCCGTCAGCATACCGGCCAGAGCTATTGCGACTTTTGTAGTGGACTAACGCGCTGCGATTTCACAAACCGCATGATGCGCAGAAAGGTATCCGTCCAGTAGATGTCCCTGTGGTTTGCCAAGTAACGCAGCAATTCATCATGCGCTTCGCCGGACACTGTCAGGTAGTCCGCACCTACGCCGTGAAAGGTGATGTTGACCATGGTTCCGGCAGCCGCTGCACGCTCCACCAATGCAATCAATTGGGCGCCCGTGGTATCTGACACCACTTCAACGCCTACTGCATAGGGGTCGAGTGTCTGCATATCGGGCACTACACCCCCAAACACAGATTTCATGGCAATGAAGTCTCCCTTCAGTGCGTCAAGATAGGGTTCGCCGGACGCATTCCGATCGCCACATGGCGCTGCAAAAGTACGCTCCTGCCGACCATCAATGGCATGTAGCAGTGTGTTACCCACTCGGACCTGCGCCACCAATTGGGCTGCGCTAATGGTGTCCAGATCGTTGTGTGGAGTCACCCAACTTCTATCGGGTGCCGTTCGAGAACATTGGTGAAACAGGGTGTGGTTTCCCAGCTCATGGCCTTGGGCAGCCACCGCTCTCCAGTCTGCTAAGCGCGTGCGCACCGTGTCACCGCCCAAGGTCAGATAGAAGCTGGCCCTCAGGCCATGCCGATTCAAAGCAGGGACCGCAATATCCAGCTGTGAGTCCAGCGCGTCGTCATACGCCAGGCTCACGGCAGCCCGGGCATTGTTGGGCCAGATCAGCTGCGGCGGCGCTATGGGTTGCGCAGCTGCAGTGATAACAACCATTTTGGCGATGGCCGCCAGAAAGGCAGCCCTGTAGCGCGATTTCATTCCCACTGGTAGCCGCCTTCAGGCCTTGGCCGCTGCGATTCCGTCGAGCGACTCCAATTCCCCTGTTTCTCGCGCCTTTTTTCCGTACACCCATTCAAACAAGGGCGAGGCCATCAACGTCGTAACAATTGCCATCAGGACCAGCATGGAAAAGAGGCCGGTGCCAATGACGCCTTTTTGCAGGCCAATATTGATGATGATCAGCTCCATCAAGCCGCGTGCATTCATCAGCGCGCCGATACCCAGAGCCGTACGATTGTCTTGACCGCACAAACGTGCCGCCAGGTAACACGCACCGCCTTTTGCAACGATAGAACCCGCCAGAACAGCAAGCGCGATCAATACCAGCTCAGGGCTGTTGATCATGGTGAGTTGTGTGTTGAGACCGGAGAACGTGAAAAACATGGGCAATAGCACCACAACTGCAAATGGCTCGATTTGCTTTCGCAGCTCCGTGGCGAACAGCCCGCGGGGCATCACCGTGCCCAGCAGGAACCCACCAAATACCGCATGCAGACCAATGCCGTCGGCGATGAATGCACTGAGCATAAACGCCATCAGCGTAATCGACAGGGTGGTCGGACTGAGCTTGCCTTCGCGCTCTACCTTACGGCCCAGGGGCGCAAGCAGGCGTGGGCCCAACAGCAACAACACAGCAGCGAAGATGATGCCGCCACCAATAGTTTTGACTGCCAGTCCGGCGCCGGCACCAAAACTGGCCAACACGATAGCCAGCACGCACCATGCGCCTGCATCATCGATTGCACCTGCCGATAGCGATAGGGTCCCCAGTTTGGAGTTGCTCAAACCGCGCTCGTGGATGATGCGTGCAAGCATGGGGAAGGCGGTGATTGCAATCGCTGCGCCCATGAAGAGGGTCGCATTGAACTGGGTTGCGGTTGCGGAGAACAGACCGGGCACGGTCATCAGCCACGGTGTGATCAGGAGCGCAACCACAAAAGGCGCCACCATGCCCGAGATCGAGACTGCCGCTGCCGCACCTGCATTGGCTTTGAATTGGTCCGTACGAAAACCCAGACCCACCAGAAACATATACAGGCCAACGCCCAGTTGTGCCCCCACATAGAGTATCGTGATGGACTCCTTTGGGAACAGGGCTTGGTGCCAGTCGGGCGCAAGCAAGCCAAAGAGGGTTGGGCCGAGCAACACGCCCGCGATCATTTCTCCGACAACTTGTGGCTGGTGTAAATACTTTGAGCCCATCCATCCCACCACGCGGCAGGCGGCAAGGACCACGAACATCTGTATAAAGAAGACCACTGACAGTTGCGCGTGTGACATCGAGATTGCCAAATCAGTTGGATTTTTTCTGGTAAATGCGAACGTACTCCACATCCATTTGCACAGGGAATATGGCGTCGTCCACCGCGCCACCGAGGTCACCGCCAATCGCCACATTGAGGATCATGAATTGCGGCGCATCAAACGGCCAGGCATCCACCCCGGTACCCGGATTTTTGTAGACGAAGTGGACCTTCCCATCTACTGCAAAAGTGATCTGCTGGGAGGTCCAGTGCATCTGGTAGTTGTGAAAAGTCGAGCAGGCGTCAGCTATGGCCGTGTCCGCACCTTTCCCATTGCCCCCGCTGCCCGACGTGGTGTGCACCGTGCTGCACATGCGCTCAGGCTTGCTGCCGACCCATTCCATGATGTCAAGTTCGCCACCTGCAGGCCAAGCGCCTTGGCTGCCCACCATCCAAATCGCAGGCCAGGTACCCTTGCCGCAAGGCAGTTTTGCGCGGATGTCAAAAAAGCCGTAGGTCCAGTCTTTTTTGCCAAGTGTCGCCAGCCGGGTGGATGAATAGGCTTGCCCACCCCAGTCGGACTGGTCTGAGCGGGTCTCTTTACGGGCGGTGATGGTTAACACACCATCATGGACCCGCGCATTCTCCAGACGCGGGCCGCTGTAGTACTGCTTTTCGTTGTTGTACCAACCCTCCTTGTTACGGCCGGTCTCGTGGACCCACTTGGCAGCATCCGGCAAACCTTCGTTTGCAAACTCGTCGGACCAAACCAGTACGTGGTCCGCCGGCAAGGTAAGCGTAGTGGGCATTGTTGTCATGGTTGGGGTGGCTATTGATTCAGAGGGTTTTGCAGAGAAACTGCTGCCAGCACCGCTACAAGCAGTGAGCGCCAACACGGCGAGGCAGGTGAACAATGAAGAGTGTCGTGGCATGGTTTCTTTCGGGGGTTAACGGTGTGCCCGTTGTTCCAGCAGCCGTTGCGCGTCACTTAAGGCAGTACGAATATTTTTGCCATTGAGCATCACCTTGTCCAACTCGGTATTGATGACTTCGTCTGCAAACGGGCTTTGTTTGTGCACCTGCACAGCAGTGATCTTGCGGGCGGTATCACGCCACAACACGCGCGCTTTTTGTCCACCCAGAAACTCCAGCGGCTCCTCAAAAAACGGCGCGTTGTGGGCATCCAGCAGGGCCGGAAACGCATCGTACTTGGTGAATGCTTCCAGTTGGCGGTCGCGGTTCAGCGTCATAAACTGGATGAACTCCCATGCCAGCGCCTTGCGGGTCGGGTCGGACCGACGCGGGATGGAATAGAACGAGCCACCATAGGAAACAGTGGAACCTTCTGGCAACACAGCAGCGCGCCACAGGCCGGTGGTTTTCGGGGCCACCCAGTTGCTGAGTTGCCCCACCATCCACGCCCCCGTCACCTCCGTTGCCACGGTCCCGCGTTTGAAACCTTCGGACCATTCGTTGGACCATGCAGTGGTCCGTGCATCGAGTTTCTTGCTGCGTGCTTCGTGGGCGACTTCAAAGGCGCGTACAAAACGGTCGGATGTGACCAGCACGTTGGAGTCCTTGTCAAAATACTGTCCCTCCCCTGGTCCTATGCCCGAGCGGATCAGGATGTCTTTAATGCTTTGGACTGTGCCGATCAGGTACGCGCCGGTTTTGGCTTTGATGCGCACACCCGCGGCGACATAACTGTCCCAGGAGCGGGTCAAATCTTCTTCGGCAACACCCGCACGCTCCAGAATGTCCTTGCGGTACAGCAGCGTACCGGGGCCTATGTCAGTGGGCATGCCCACTACCGCACCCCTGCTGTTGGTAGCCTGCTGGTAGGCGAAGGGAACCATGCGGTCCTTGAACCGACCAATTGCATAAGGTTCGCGGGATAGATCTTCAAGCCCACCGCCCTGCGAAAAACGGCCAAGGAAGCTCGCCTCGAGCGCCATCACATCAGGTAGATTGCCGGATGTGGACAGTGCTGTCGTCATGGCAGTGTGGTGGTCCTGGTACTGCCGGGTTTGAACCCGTACCTCGACATCGGGGTGCAGCTTGCGCCACAGCGGCAACGCGGCGCGGGCGATCTCGTCGACTAACGGAAAGGCAGCCACGTTGAGAATGATTGGAGCCTGGGCCCGCACACCGACTGCAGCAAACGCACCAGTGGCCAACACCGTGCGGCGGTTGAAGCCCAATGGTCTATAAAAGTCGTGCATCGTCATACCTTGGCCGCGCCGCAATATTTTTGAAAGTAGGCCTGGTGTGAGGGCAACTGCGCAACCGTCCTGTCGATGCTCGATTTGATACCGTCCAGAAAGCGCGAAAGCTCGGCGTCCCCCATCAGGTCTGCCGACTGGTGGTGCTGCTTGGGCATGATGCCCTGCCCCAGCATCACCTGGATCCAGGAGTTCTCGGCAAACAACTCGTTTGGCACACGGAACACTCGACCGGTTTCGCGGAACAGGTCGATGCGGTGCTGAAGCGACGCCGGCACCTCCATGTTGCGGCCGGCATTCCAGTAGGGTGAATCGGTCCGGTTGGTCACCTTGTAATGCAGCACCACAAAATCACGGATGTGCTTAATCTCGTCCAGCGTCTGCTGGTTGTATTCATCTACATCCGCTTGGCAGATCCCCCGCGTCGGAAACAGCTGCATCAGGCGGATGATGCCGCGTTGAATCAAGTGAATACTGGTGGACTCCAGTGGTTCAATGAATCCACTGGACAAGCCTATGGCAACGCAGTTTTTGTACCATGTCTTGTGCCGCTGGCCGGGCCGGAATTTCAAAACCCTTGGTTGCGTCAACGTTGCTCCGTCGACGTGCGACAGCAGGGTTTCCCTGGCCTGCTCATCGTTCGTATAACGGCTGCTGTAGACCAGGCCGTTGCCGACACGGCTCTGCAAAGGTATGCGCCACTGCCAGCCAGATGCATGGGCAATGGAACGGGTGTACGGTAGGGCATCGCCAACCGATTCGGTCTGAACTGCAATTGCACTGTCGTTGAACAGCCAGTGTGACCAGTCTTCGTATCCAACCTTCAATGTTTCTCCGATTAGCAAACCGCGAAAGCCCGTGCAATCAATGAACAAATCACCTTCGACCTCTGCGCCTGAATCCATCGTGACGGACTGAATGTCGCCGCTGACACCGCTGGTCCTCACCTCCACAATCTTTCCTTCCACGCGCTGGACGCCAAAGCCTTCACTGAACCTGCGCAAGAATTTCGCATACAAAGACGCGTCGAGATGGAAGGCGTAATTAAGGCCCTTGCGCGGCAAATGTGCAAACCGGCTCTGCTGCGCCACCTTCAGTTCTAGGCAGTAGTCACCGTAGTCACCGGCCAGGCTGCGTTCACGCCCTTTGTGCCAGAAGTGCTGAAAGCCCGCTGTCCAATGGTCTGTGCCAGTGGTCCCAAACGAGTGAAAATAGTTTTCATTCACATTGCGCCAATTTTCAAAACTAATGCCTAGCTTGAATGTGGCCTGCGTAGCGGCCATGAATTCCTGCTCATTGACTTCCAGCAGTTCATGAAAGGTCAACAGCGTGGGGATCGTCGCCTCGCCAACACCCACCGTGCCAATTTCATCCGACTCGATCAGTCTGATATCGAGCGACTTTCCCAACGTCTTGGACAAAAGCGCGGCAACCATCCAACCAGCAGTACCCCCGCCCGCGATGACAACGCGCTTCACTGGCTTGCGACTTGTGTCTGTCGGTACTAGAGTTTCCAATTTCTTTCTCCTGTCAACGATTCAATTTTTTAAGAATTTGGGCCCTCAGACTGCGGGCCACATCAGCGTCCATCGGCCCCAATAGCCGGCGTGCGTGCTCTGGTATGTGGCTCGCAGTCTGTTCACCGGGGTGAAAAACGTAGTGGCTAAAAATATTGGCCCACGCCTCCCGCTGTTCCTTGGGCAGGTCACGCACACTCAGGAGTGCCAGCATCAGGGCGTTCATGGGCTGGTCCATGTAGTCGGGTGACTGGCGCCACCAGTAGTTAACCAAGACATTGAAGCTGTCTAAGGATTCAACATGGTGCCACCACATGCTCGGGATAAATACGGCATCACCGGGGCCAAGTTCCGCCACTTGGGCTGATTCCATGGCTTTTGCAAATTTGGGAAACCGTTGCAAGTCCGGCTTGGCAAAATCGACCAGACTGACCGGCTGACCGGCCGGGGTGAAGTCCAGCGGACCAACGTATAGATTTTCAAGAGCCTCTGGAGGAAATAGCGTGAAGCGCCGGCGACCAGCAGCAACACATGCCAGGTTATCAGGTGCGTCGTAATGCGCAGGAATGCTCGCGCGATTGCCAATCCATATGCTGACTAGTGGTTCGCGATCGCCCAAATTCACACCGTTTTCTTCCACTAACCCAGGCAGGCAGGCGTCCACCGTTGCTGATCCGACATAGATAGCCGGTGGTTTCGCTTCTAATGCGTAGCGTTCAATTGCATCGAGTACCGTGTCTAACTTAAGTCGCTCGGTGTGAAAGTTGAAGCCCGTAACATCGTCGTTATAGAAATAGCTTCCACCAAACTCGGGTGCACCCAAAAAGGCATCCACATAAGCCCCGCGAAAAAACCCTCGGAGGTAGTCCGCAGCCACCTGACCAGACTTTTGCGCCGCCTGGACCATAGGCCAAGATCCCACCAGCGCCTCCAGCACCACGGGTTCGGTGGAGCGAAGGATTTCGTCGGGAAGCGCTTGCGGGGATAAACCCGCAAGCCTGCGCATCGGTTTAGCTTTGGGCAGCATGGGTGCGGCGCTTGCGCTCTGCGAGCGCGCTTAGGTTCGACAGCGAAGCGATTGCCATGTAAATGGGCTGCAGAAAACCGGCTCGGCTCAATTTCTCCAGCGCCGTCCCATCGAGCGCACCGAGTCGCTCCTCATTGATGGTGTAAAAGCCGGCTAACCGATTCTGCGAACCATCGATTAACTCCAAATCAAACACAAAAGACTCCAACAAATTGTATTCCTGCAATGCCGCACTGAAGGCGGGCTCCAGGGTTCTGCCTTCGTGAATAGCGCCCAAGGCGGAACTCATTTTTTCCAGAAATTCAGAGTTCCCACCGAACTTCAAAAATACACATTCCCCCTCGGTTCTACTGACCCTGGGGCTTTCCATGTCAACGTGCAGCAACATCTCGCCATTGACGTTTCCAATCAAAAACGGCTGTCGCGCAATGGTCAGCGGCACATAGGCAGCATCCCAGCGGTTCTGGTCCAAAAACAGGTTTTCGCCCTCCTGAAACCCAAGCAATGCAACAGATTGGAAATCGCCGCCGTCGTCGCTCTTGAAGAAGACTATTGGATAGTGCGCTTGAAGATTGCGAAACTCCTGCGCAAAGGTCAACGCGGTCATCACGTTATCGCCGTACTGCGCACCATGGGCGGTGACGATTCGCAGGTCTTTGTGGTCAATGTTGTTCAGCAGTTGCGGATTTGACATAGTGCTTCATTCTTCCATTCAGGCTTCAGGCGGTCCGCTCTTGACCACAATAGTAAAAAAGCCGCTGTGTTTCAGTGGCTTTATTGCATTGCATTTTCGGGCTATTGCAGCTCAAGCTGCAATAGCCTTCCATCATCAGAGCTTGTACCGCAATCCGAACATGTACCGCGGTCCAGTCTGGGACACATAGTTCACCTGAGTACCGGTGCGCCCATGCAAACGCTGGATGCCGTCATTCAGATTAATCACTTCAGCCTGCAACGTCAGTCGTTCGTTCCACTTGTACCCAATGCTCAAGTCCAACTGACCGTAAGCTTCCGTGTACATGGGGTTCGCCTGGCCACCAGCACCGTCGCCCGTGGCTGCCAAGAACTCTGCGCGCCAGTTGTACGCAGCACGTGTAGACCATTTGATGTTTTCGTAGAAAACCACCAGGTTGGCAGAATCGCCAACGCCAACCAACGCAGACTGTTGCACGGTGCTGGCATTGTCAAACTGCAGGCCAGAGCGGACTTTGGTGTAGTTGACGGAAGCACCAAAACCACTGGAGCCAAACATGTGCTGCAGGTTGAACTCCCAACCAGACAGTTTGTCGGCGCGTTCATTGGTCGGTATGGTGATAGAGAACGGCGCAATCGGGTCACCTGACTGCCCAGGGATGGTGCCCGTCAAATTCCCGTTGGAGTCATCGGCACCGCGCACGACACCACCTTGACCATTCTTGTTTAACAAGATGTAGTTGCGTATGCAGGTAACGTCGCCGTTGGCGCATCCGCCCTTGGAAACCGCTTCGTTCCACCACAGTCCATTCGCAGGCGTGCGCAAATTGAACGGCGTGGAGGTGGATATACCGCTGCCGATGTAATTCTCGATGCTCTTGGTGAAATAACCCACCGATGCAAAACTACCCTTGTCGTAGTAGTACTCCAGCGACAAGTCGATGTTCCTGGACTTCAAGGGCTTCAGGTTCGGGTTACCCGACTGCCCGGTACCACCGTTCACACGTGCCAGCCCATCCAGCGTTTGTCCACCCTGAATAGCTTCCCAGCCTGGGCGGCCGATGGATTCTCCGTAGCTGGCGCGGAACTTCATATCCTTGGAGATATCCACATCAAAGTCAACGCTTGGCAACAAGTAGCTATAACTTCCTTCTTGCGTGGTGTACCCAGGCTTACCGAACAGAACTGTGTACTCGTTGTTTGCCTGCCAAGTAATACCGGTAGCGGAGGGCACCAACGCGGAAGAAACAACATCTGTTTTCTCATAACGATAGCCAACGGCAACATGCATGGGCATGGCCGTGTCGAAGTCTTTGTTGTATTGCAAAAAGGCGCTTACTGATTTTTCCGTGGTCAGGCGATCGGTTGTGAACTCTGTGGGCGCAACATACCAATCGGGTCTGCCCGTTACCGCGATAGCCTGATTGCGCAGCGACGCGAAGTCACCAAACAGGATCTGGTTAAACAATGCGGGATTGCCACTGCCGCTGATCTTGGAGAAGTACTGGCGCAGTGTGTCTTTGCGCCAAGCGCTGTCGGCGTAGTTTGCCGGCGTACCCACACCGCCCCAGGAATCTTGCTGCATATTGGCAAAAGCAGAACGGTTGTCCACCTTAGTGGTGCCCACCCCAAACTTCAAGCCAGAGGTTTCATCCAACTCAAAGCCACCTTTGACTTGCATTTGCTCCACTTGTGAGCGCTGGTAGCTGTTCTGGAAAGTAGAACCTGTGACCAACATCTTGGATGGATCCACATCGCCACCGTTGATGCTGATCACGGGGAATTTGTCGCTGAAATCTACCGAAGTGCCCGTACGCGTGAACTGCGCTCCACCCAAAACGCCGCCCGAGCCATAAGGGCTATCAGGGTTAGATTCCGCAGTGGAACGGTGTGCGTCGAATTCCAGCTTGAGCCGGTCGGACACTTTCCACTCCACATTAAAGCCCAGAGATTTGTTCTCACTCTTGGTGGCGAACTCCGCAGCACCCATTGCGACGTCGCTCGGTCTTTCATAGGATTCGGTGTAGACCGTCGGGCCTGTGACCTTACCCGGAGTAAACGTAGCCCCACTCACCGCGCCACCAAAACCCATCCACACGCCCAAGTCATTGCGACGGGTTTGCAGTTTGTTCTGTGAGTAGGTGTAATCCAACGTTGCCTTGATGTCGCTTGACGGTGCATATTGCAGGGTCAGCTGACCGTTGTCTCGCTGACGCTGAACGTTGGTCATAGAGTAGTTAGGGTTTTGCGGCACGGAGTACACGTCAAAGCCTGTGGGCGCCTTGGATCCAGCACCGCCCCAGTCACCGTCCGTCGGGGTCACTGCGCGCCAACCGTTAGGAACGCCGGCTTGGTTGTACCCCGAACTGCGCTCCTGATGGCTAGCGCTAATGGCGATTCCAAATTTGCCGTCGTCGGACTTTTGGCTGAAGATACCCGAGTACTCAGGCGTGGCGTTCTTGCCTTGTAGATGACTTGGCAAGTTGGTATTGGAGGTGTCGACCACCTCCTTGAAACCGATGCTGGCCACGTTCGGATTACCCAATGGACGCGCTGTCCTGATGTTGACTGTGGCACCAATGCCACCGGTTGGCGAACTGGCACGGCTGGTTTTATACACCTCGATACCTGACACCGATTCAGAAGCCAGGTTAGCGAAGTCGAACGCACGCGAGGAAGGGGCACCGCCTCCGTTCAACGACGATGCTGGCATTTGACGACCATTGAGCAGCACCATGTTGAAGTCAGGGCCAACACCACGTACCGTGATACGGGCGCCCTCACCATTGGTGCGATCAATCGACACCCCGCTGATGCGCTGCAACGATTCCGCCAGATTGGTGTCAGGGAACTTGCCGATTTCTTCAGCGTTGATACCGTCCACCACTCCTTGGCCATCGCGCTTGAGGTTCATTGCCGAATTCAGGCTGGCACGAATCCCCGTCACCGTTACGGCCTGCAGCGCGCCCGGGTCTGCAGGCTCTTGCGACGCGGCGGCGGCCTGCTGGGCATACGCGCCGCCAGACTCGACCATGAGCAATGCGCAAGCCGCAGCAAGCGTTCCCAGGCGGAACAGTGGGCGCCCATTGCGCATGCGCAGCGGCGAGGGTGATGTATTCATTCAGTGTCTCCAGATTTTTACGGATAAAGCGAGCGGATTCGGTCGAAGCTCAATCGTCAGCCCCGTATTTTTACGTGGGACTGATTTGTGAAAGCGCTTTCATGATCGTTGAAATCGCTTTCAAGTGTCAACTTGGGGCTAACCCTATATCGGTGCTACCTGGCCTTAAAAGGCCGGATTTGTGTTGCTTTTGCCAGACAAGCGCGTGGCAGATTCACGCGCTATCAGCCGTGGCAGGGGAACCGTGGCGGTGGGTCGTGTGCCCGCCAGCATCTGCAGCATGGCCTGAGCCGACAGGCGCCCCTGTTCGTAGGCCGATTGGTGGATGGTGCTCAACGGTGGCAGGGCATAGGGCGACGTGGGCAGGTCGTCAAAGCCCATGATCGACACGTCCTGCGGAACCCGCACGCCCTTGCGGTGCAGCCCCAGTACGGCGCCGGACGCCATCTGATCGTTGGCCGCAAAAATGGCCGTAAACGACCGCCCTCTTTCGATCAGGCGCTCCACCGCACGCAGGCCGCTGCCCTCGCTGTAGTCCCCTTCCATCACCAGCGCCGGATCGTAGGCAATGCCCGCCTGGTCCAATGCGGCACGGTAGCCTCGCATGCGCTCGTTCGAGTCGGGGTGTTCCGGGTTGCCAGTGATCAGCGCAATTCGGCGGTGCCCCAGCTCGATCAGATGTTCGGTGGCCATTTGACCACCGGCGAAATTGTCGAAATCCAGAGAAAACAGACCGGGGCCTTTCAGGGTACGGCCGGTGACTACAACCGGCAGGTGCTTGGCGCAGGCCTTCAAGGCCTGGTCCGTGAGGCGCCCCGTCAGCACGATGATGCCGTCCACCCGCCGTGAGCGCAGCACGTCAATACAGCGCGCCTCGGTCGCCGCATCCCAGTGCGCGCTGACGAAGAGCGGGTTGTAGCCCACCGGGTCCAGCGCTTCTTCAATGCCGCGCAACGACGTGCCATAAAACGGACTGTCGATCGTTTGCGTGATGACGCCAATGCTGTAGGAGCGCCCACCGGCGAGACCACGGGCCACGGGGTTGGGCACATAACCCAGCTTGGCAATCGCGTCCTTGACGGCCTGTTGTTTGATCTCGCTGACAACCGCCGTACCGTTGAGGATGCGGGAAATGGTGCTGGGTGACACGCCCGCCAGCTGCGCCACCATTTCGATGGTCACCGGCCCCGCTGGACGGGTGGTTGCGGTCTTGGCGCTGCTTTTTGGCGGTGTAAGTTTGCTCATCCGACAAGTTTAGTGCCAACGCTCGAAACCGCTTTCACGAAAAATATACTTGCCCCTGACTACTGTGGGCTAGGTTGTGGATAACAGTGTTCACAAGCCCGGCAAGCCGCGCCAGACATGGATCTGCAGAGCGTGCCTTGTTTTTAGGCATCGGTGCGTACCGTGGTTTTGCGGCGTCGCGAGTGTGTTAAGGGCGCAATCCCAGGCGCATCAATAGGCCACTGCCTGCCCATCCTTGCGCGGGTCTGAACCGGCAATATACCCATCGCCCGCCTTCAGTATGAGCTGTGCACCACCGAACGCAAAAACACCGTCACCAGCCTCCACCTGCACCGCATGGCCCCGCGCAGCCAGAGCGCGCACTACCTCCGGGTCAAAGCTGGACTCCAGGGCCACGCCCAGCCCGCCGGTCACGCGCCAACGTGGTGCGTCCGCCGCGGACTGCGGGTTCTGGCCGTAGCGCAGCACCCGCAAGGCCATCTGCAAATGCCCCTGGGACTGCATGGGGCCGCCCATGACGCCAAAGGCCATCTGCGGCGTGCCGTCCGCGTGCATGGCAAAGGCAGGGATGATGGTGTGCGACGGGCGCTTGCCGGGCCCCACCTGGTTGGCATGGCCCGGCACCAGCGAGAAATCATGCCCCCGGTTCTGCAGGCTGATGCCGGTACCGGGCACCACCACGCCCGATCCGAAGCCCATGTAATTGGACTGAATGAATGACACCATCATGCCCGACGCATCTGTCGCGGCGACATACACCGTGCCGCCCGGCTTGGGGGTGCCATAGCCGGGGTCACCCGCCTTTTGCAGGTCAATCAACTGGGCGCGCTCGGCCAGGTAACCGGGGTCCAGCAGCGCGCTCGGTGCCACGTGCATGGCCGCAGGGTCGGCGTTGTAGTGGTAAAGGTCGGCCAGTGCCAGCTTCATGGCCTCAATTGCGCAGTGCACAGTGTCCACATGGTCCACCGGCTGCTGGCCAATACCCAACGCCTCCAACATGCCCAGCGCCATCAGCGCGGCGATGCCCTGGCCGTTGGGGGGTATCTCGTGCACGACGGAACCAGCGAACGGCTGTGCCAAAGTGCCACACCAGTTCACCGTATGCCCAGCCAGGTCGGCTTCGGTCAGCACGCCACCGCAAGCCTTAGCGTGGGCGGCCATGGCCTGCGCCAGTGGGCCCTGGTAAAACGCGTCACCGTGTGTATCTGCAATGGCCTCCAGCGTGCGGGCATGGGCTTCACTGCGGAACCGTTCGCCAGCATGGGGCGCACGGCCGTCGGGCATAAAACATTCGGCAAAACCGGGCTGGTCGCCCAGGCGTGCAGCACCCAGCGCCCACAGCCGCGAAATGATGGGCGACACCGCAAAGCCGTGGCGTGCATAACTGATGGCTGGCACCGCGAGGTCAGCAAATGGCAAGCGCCCGAAGCGGCGTGACAAGGCGCTCCAGGCCGACACCGCGCCGGGCACGGTGACCGTGTCCCAGCCCTTGGTTGGCATCACTGATTGGTCTTTGAAGCGATCGGCATTCCAGGCTGCGGGGGAACGGCCTGAGGCGTTGAGGCCGTGAAGCTCCTTGCCGTCCCACACGATGGCGAAGGCATCACTGCCCAGCCCGCAACCGGTAGGCTCCACCACGGTGAGGGCCATGGCTGCAGCCAGGGCCGCATCCACCGCGTTGCCACCGGCTAGCAGCATGCGCAGCCCGGCCTGGGCCGCCAAGGGTTGTGAGGTACTGACCACGTTGCGTCCGAGGACAGCAGAGCGGGCAGATGCGTAGGGGTTGTTCCAATCCTGGGTCATACACCGATGATCACACAGAGTAGCTTTTAGCGACACGGCATGGCCCCGACCGGTCGTTATGATGAACCACAAACACTGAACACAGGAGACAGCTATGGCCCCCATGCTTTCCAACCGAAGACTTGTTGTACTCGCCAGCGCCGCGGCCCTTTGGGGTCTGGGCAGCCTGGCTGCCCACGCACAGGGCACTTGGCCCACCAAGCCGGTCCGTATCGTCGTGCCATTTGCACCGGGTGGTACCACCGACATCTTGGCGCGGGCGGTTGCGCCCGAACTTTCCCGGGTGTTTGGCCAGCAGTTTGTCGTGGAAAACAAGGCCGGGGCGGGTGGCAACCTGGGTGCTGAGGCGGTCGCCAAGTCCGCGCCGGATGGCTACACGCTGCTAATGGGTACCGTGGGCACACACGGCATTAACCGCGCCTTGTACCCGAAGCTGCCCTACGACCCCATCAAAGACTTTGCGCCGGTTACGCTGGTGGCCAGCGTGCCCAATGTGATGGTGGTCAATGCCGAGCTGGCCCGCGCCAACAACATCAACACCGTCAAAGATTTCATCACGCTGGCCCGATCCAGACCGGGCAAGCTGAACATGGCCTCCAGCGGCAACGGCACGTCCATCCATCTGGCCGGCGAACTGTTCAAAAGCCAGACCGGCATCTTCATGACGCATATTCCCTACCGCGGCTCCGGCCCAGCGCTGTTGGACCTGGTCAGTGGACAGGTCGATGTGATGTTTGACAACCTGCCCTCAGCCATGCAGTTGATCAAGAGCGGCAAGCTCAAAGCCTTGGCGGTGACCAGCGCCACCCGCTCGGGCGCTCTGCCCAATGCGCCCACCATCGACGAAGCGGCAGGTTTGAAAGGTTTTGAGGCCACCAGTTGGTTTGGTCTGTTGGCCCCAGCGGGCACGACGCCTGAAGTGGTGAACCGTATCCAGCAAGAAGTGGCGCGTGCTCTGAGCAGCCCCGCCATTAACGAAAAGATGCTGTCGCAAGGTGCCGTACCCAGTGGCAACACGCCGTCACAGTTTGCAACTCTGATAGACAGCGAACACAAAAAATGGGCTCAGGTGGTGAAAGTGTCGGGCGCGCGGGTGGATTGAGACTGCACCCCACAGACTTGCTGTGTATAGCGTGTGTTGGCGCACGGAGCAAACGCCCTGATGCCGCCTACAGTCGCTTGAGCAAGTCTGACCACGCCGCGCTAACCTGTTGGGTTGGGGCACGGACTTGCGACCAAGGGGAATCGCATGAACGTCGCGTTAGATCAGCTACACCGAAATGTGGCATTGCCCATCCCAGTGATGCCACAAGCGTTATGGCGGGAGTACCCGGACCTCGTTCTGCCGTCCAATGAGCCCGCACCCAGCAACACCATGTCGGATACGGCCCGCCTGCTCAGCCTGATGACAGGCAGACGCAAGATACGCAATGGTGAAATGCTGTTCCGCCAACGCGAGCCATTTTTGTACCTGTATGCGGTGCAGAGCGGCTCGTTCAAATCAACGCTCGCATTGGCCGACGGTTGCGAACAGGTCAGCGGTTTCCACATGACCGGCGAGTTGCTGGGGTTGGACGGTGTGGCCGAAGGCCGCCATGCCAGCAGCGCCACAGCGACCGAGGACTCCGAGATATCCACACTGTCTTACACCCATCTCACCGAACTCTGCGCGTTGGCTGGCGGCATACAGGGCAACCTGATGCGCCTCATCAGCCGCGAGATCTTGCGTGGCAACAGCCACCTGTTGTTACTGGGCAGCCTGAACTCGGCCCAACGCCTGGCCGCCTTTTTAATGAACCAGTCCCAACGCCTCAGTGCGCGGGGTTATTCGGCACTAGAGTTCCATTTGAAAATGACACGCGGCGAAATAGGCAGCTATCTGGGCATGACGCTGGAAACCGTCAGCCGCACCTTTACTGAGCTGCACCAGCAACGCCTGATCAGGGTGGAGCGGCGCCACATCGTGATCTCCAACCTGGATGGGTTGTCGCGGGTGTAGATTGCTATGTAATTTATAGCAACATGACTATATTCCACGGGGGCTAGAGGCCAATTTGGCTTAAAAACCCTCCACAAAGCGGAGCCAGCAGCGCACGATGCGCATCAACCGAACTTTGAGGATGTGGCGGTGGACTGGTCAGGCCAAAAAGCCGCGCTCCCGCATAAGCGCTTCCAGGGCCGCAGAGTCCTGCGCAAACCGATCCGGGTCGTACTTGATCTTGCTGGTGTAAAACTGCGCCAGCGAAGTAATTCCGTGTTCCGTCCAGGCACGTGCAACGCCCTCTCCCATCGCCAGATACCGCGCCCGACCGCGCTGCTCGCGCTCAGAAAAGTGGGCGTCAATATCGCCAGGGGTGGGTCGCTGGTAACGCTCGTTGTGGATCCACGCAGCGCCCGGCAGGCGATCCCGCTGCGCGGGCGCTTCGGCTGGCCAGCCTACCACCATGCTGGTGGCGGGCAGACAATGGTCGGGGCACTCCAGGAAATCTGCGATCGCGCGCATCGAATGCAGGGTGGTCCCCATATAGCAAATGCCCAAGCCATGCGACTCGAGTGCGAGGGCCGTGGTTTGCGCGAGGATGATGGCGTCAAACGATGCCACATGCCAACTGATGAAATCCGCAAACCCCAGCCGCGCATCGCGTTGCGCCAACCACTCCCGGGTGCGAAAGCTATCGGCGCAAAACGTCAGTACACACGGTGCCTGCAGCACCATGGGCTGGCCCCCATGCAACGTGCACAGGTGGGCTTTACGTTGCACGTCCATGGTCTTGATCACTGAAACCATGTTGAGGTTGCCGCTGCTTGAAGAGCCTTGCAAGGCCGCTTCCAGCGCCGCGTCAACCAAGGCTGGGTCGACGGGGTCCGGTTTGAAAGAGCGAATGGAACGGTGGGATTGCAGGAGTTGGTGAAAGTCTTGGGGGTTCATAACCATGGAAGCTGGGACGGCAGTTTATCGATCAAGGTTTTTTGCGGTGATATTGCTCGGCCGTCGAATCGCAAGAGCGCGAGTATGCCTCTTTCGGTTGGGAGCTTGCAGTCCCACTTACAAAGTAGGATGGGCATTGTTCTCTCAAAACCCCAAAACATTTTTTTCGAACCATGATGATGCACGCTACCCCCCTGGCCTTGTTGGCCCTTGGACTCTGCCTTGGTTTTGTTCCGGTTAAGAGCCATGCACAGGCTGCGGCACCAGCACCTGTGCTGTCCGTAACCACTGTCATGGAGAACTTGCGCGGACCTTGGGACATCGCATTTGCACCCGACGGCGCCATGCTCTTCACGGAAAAGTGCCACGGTCTATCGGTCCGTCTGCGCGACGGCCGCGTGCTCAGACTGCTGGGCAACGCAGCGGACTACAAGCTACTCGCCAGCGATCTGTTTTGCCAAGGCCAAAGTGGGGTCCACGGGGTGGCGGTTGATCCTGAGTTTGCGCAAGGGCGTCGCTTCGTTTATGTTTTCAGCGCGTCCAACTTGACGACCACCCCCCGCACCAATCGGGTGATTCGCGTCAAGGTGGCGGCTGATTGGTTGTGGTGGTCTAATAAAAACAGACAGCCCGATAGGTTGTTAAAACCGAAATGGCATAAACGTGAGCAACCAGAAATCCAGAAGAGTATTCGACACCAGCTTCAAGCTGCAGGTCGT
>JBKJJC010000137.1:0-4380 GCA_046598245.1 Rhodoferax sp. | reverse complement strand
CAACTCTTCGGACTCGGTGTGCGCCATCGTCTTTAGATGGTGGCGAATCTTGGAGCGGGCGCGCCCCGTGCGCACAAAACCCAGCCAGGCCGGGTTGGGCGTAGCCATAGGCTCGGTCAATACTTCGACCACATCACCATTTTTGAGCTCGGTGCGCAATGGAACTTGTTCGCCATTGATGCGGGCCGATACCGTGCGATCGCCGACGTTGCTGTGGATAGCGTACGCGAAGTCGACAATGGTCGCGCCCCGTGGCATGGCCATGATCTGGCTCTTGGGTGTGAACACGTAGACTGCATCGGGGAAAAGATCGACCTTGACATGGTCCCAAAATTCTCCGGCATCACGGGTTTCATCCTGTATGTCCAGCAGCGATTGCAACCACTTGGTGCCCAGGCGGTCTGGTGGGGCCTCATCCGGGTTGTTGACCTTGTACAGCCAGTGCGCCGCCACACCCGACTCGGCAACCAGGTGCATAGCCTCGGTACGCATCTGGAATTCGACATTCACGCCGGACGGTCCGACCAGCGTGGTGTGCAATGACTGGTAGCCATTGAGCTTGGCAATGGCAATATGGTCCTTGAACTTGCCCGGCAAGGGTTTGTACAACTGGTGCAGCACACCCAAGGCTGTGTAACAGTCGACGACGGTTGGCACGATGATCCGAAAGCCGTAGATATCGGTGACCTGCGCAAAGCTCAAGTGTTTGCTGTCCATTTTTTTATAGATGGAATACAGCGTCTTCTCACGCCCGGCAATGCGTACTTTGATACCAGCGGTTTCAAACGCGGCTTCTACCTCTTTGTCCACCTTCTGGATCAGGTCACGGCGGCGACTACGGGCTTTGGTGACTGCCTTGGCCAAGGTGTTGTAGCGCCACGGCCGCTGGTAGCGGAAGGACAGGTCCTGCAGCTCGCGGTAGGTCTGATTCAAGCCCAATCGGTGGGCGATGGGGGCGTAGATCTCAAGCGTCTCGGACGCAATACGGCCCCATTTGGCACGGGGCACGTCGCCCAATGTGCGCATATTGTGGGACCGGTCAGCCAGCTTGATCAGAATGACACGTACATCGCGCGCCATCGCCAGTAGCATTTTGCGGAAGGATTCGGCCTGGTTTTCTTCGCGGGTATTGAACTGCAGCTTGTCTAACTTGGTCAGGCCGTCCACCAGCTCAGCCACTGGCGAGCCAAAGCGTTCAATCAGCTCCACCTTGGTAACACCACAGTCTTCCAGGGCGTCGTGCAGCAGGGCCGCCATCAGGGCCTGGGCATCGATCTTCCATTCCGCGCATTGGGCTGCCACGGCAATTGGGTGGGTGATGTAGGGTTCGCCGTTGTTGCGCAACTGGCCTAAATGGGCCTCGTCGGCAAAGCGGTAGGCTTGGCGTACCTTCTCCAGGTCCTCGGGCGACAGGTAGTCCAGCTTCGAGATCAGCCCAGCAAAACTGGCCGCTGCGGCGTTGGCGGCCGCCGGGTCCAGCGTGGACGCGGCGTCAGCGCCCGCTGCAGTAGCGACTTTGCGCGGTGGTGGTTTGACTGGGGTGCCCATGGTGTAAATGTAGCCTGCCGTAAAAACATTGGCCGTGCAGGCCTTCAATTGGCCAAAAAAAAGCACCGCATGCGGTGCTTTTTGGTGAGCGCCAAGGCTCAGAGGGGGACTTTTTTCAGCATTTCAATACCGATCTTGCCGGCTGCGATCTCGCGCAGTGCGGTAACACCAGCTTTATTCTTGCTCTCGATCTTGGGTGTGTGACCCTGGTTGAGCATGCGGGCGCGGTATGTGGCTGCCAGCACCAATTGGAAACGGTTGGGGATCTGCACCAAGCAGTCTTCTACAGTAATACGGGCCATGGAGTTCTCCGAAAGACTAAGGGATAAGCAACGCTTTGAATGTTTCGGCTCGGGCACGACGCTGCGCTGCAAATTTGAGCCGCTGGGAGTGAACAATGGCCTTCAAATCGAAAAGCGCACGGTCAAACAGCTCATTGATTATAACGAAGTCGAATTTCCCGGCCTGGGCGACCTCAATTGCGGCGTTTTTCATACGCACGTCAATCACCTCGGGCGCGTCTTCACCACGGCGCTCCAGCCGCGAACGCAGTTCTTCCCAACTGGGTGGCAGGATAAAGACGGAGATAGCGTTGGCAAAGATATTCTTGATCTGGATCGCGCCCTGGTAGTCGATTTCCAGTATTACATCGGCGCCCTGGGCCATGCGCTCTTCGATGGCGCGTTTGGAGGTGCCGTAGCGGTAGTTGTGCACATGCGCCCACTCCACAAAGCCATCGGCCGTGACCATCGCGTCAAATTCCTGCTCGGATGCAAAGAAATACTCGCGGCCATGCTTTTCTTGGCCACGGGGCGGCCGTGTGGTGTGCGAAACCGAAGGTTGCACATGCGAATCCAACTCCATCAAAGCCTTGACCAGGCTGGATTTTCCGGCCCCACTAGGGGCGGCGACAACAATGAGGTTACCGGGGTAGTCCATGCCCTATTCTATGTTCTGAACCTGCTCGCGCATCTGCTCGATCAGTACCTTCATGTCCACTGAAATATGGGTCAGCTCCAGCGCCGCTGACTTGGAGCCCATCGTGTTGGCTTCGCGGTGCAACTCCTGTATTAAAAAGTCCAACCGTTTGCCGATCTCTCCGCCCTTTTTAATCAGTCGTTCTATCTCTTCCAGGTGTGAGCTCAGTCGGGTGATTTCTTCCGCCACATCAATGCGGATGGCGAAGGCCGTGGCCTCAGTCAGTGCACGGTCTTGTGCGGCCTCTGGCAGCGCAGCACTGTCGGTCAGGGCCATGGCTTCCTTCCAGCGCGACAGAAAGCGCTGGCGGTTTTGCTCCACCAGTTGTGGGATCAGCGGAACGGCCTGCTGGGCCAAGGCACGCAGTTGGCTGAGATGGTCCAGCAGCATGGAAGACAGGCGGGCACCCTCACGCTGGCGCGAGTCGAGCAGCGCTTTGAGCGCCTTATCGGCCAAAGGTACGACTACTGCTGCCCAGTCGCCAGGTCCTGTTTGTTCCGTGGTTGCCAGGCGTATCACATCCGCCACGCTCAGCGGCGTTGCAGTCGGCAGCCAGGCCTTGACGTTGTCCTGCACCGCGTTCAGGCGTTGCAACATGCGGGGTGTGGGCTCAGCAACGCTGCTGGCTACCTGCATTTCGATAGAGGCACGTACTTCGACCTTGCCGCGTTTGAGGCTGCCGACCAGCAGGTCGCGCAGGGTCGGCTCAAACTGGCGCAAATCTTCTGGCAGGCGAAAAGACAGGTCCAGAAAGCGGCTATTGACCGAGCGTATTTCTAGACCCAGTTGCCCAGCCGGTCCTTTGACGTCACTTTCGGGTGTGGCGACGCCTGTGCTGTGCTGTGCACTGGCGTAACCTGTCATGCTATAAACTGGCATTGCGTATTCTCGGTTCATGAAACGGCCCTGAGAATAACCCGGTTCAGACGGATCAGATAGGCGTGTAACTCTTAATTTATGTCGAAGGTCAAACCTGCACCCCTACCCCCAGACACCACCATTGGCGGCTATCGCGTTATCCGCAAAGTAGCAGCGGGCGGTTTCGGCTTGGTGTATTTGGCGTTGGACGCGGATGGCCAACGGGTTGCGGTCAAGGAGTACCTGCCGTCCTCCCTGGCCAGCCGTGCGCCGGGCGAATTGCTGCCGCAGGTCCAGCCTGAAAAGCTGTCGCTGTACCGACTGGGCCTCAAAAGTTTCTTTGAAGAAGGCCGCTCGCTGGCACAAATCTCCCACCCCTCGGTGGTCAGCGTGCTGAACTTCTTTCGCGAAAACGAAACTGTTTACATGGTGATGAACTACCTGGAAGGCGCGGCCCTGCAGGACTTCATCGTCACCGCACGTGACCTCAAGCAGAGCAAAGTTTTCCGCGAGTCCACGATCCGGTCGCTGTTTGACGAAATTTTGCGCGGCTTGCGCATCGTGCACCAGCACAAAATGCTGCACCTGGACATCAAGCCCGCCAACATTTTTATTACCGATGACAACAAGTCCGTGCTGATCGACTTTGGCGCTGCCCGCGAAGTGTTGAGCAAAGAAGGCAACTTCATCCGCCCCATGTACACACCAGGCTTTGCCGCACCTGAGATGTACCGGCGTGATGCATCCATGGGCCCATGGACCGACATCTATGCGATTGGTGCCTGCATTTACGCCTGCATGCAGGGCTTTCCGCCGAACGAGGCGCCCCAGCGGCTTGAGAAAGACCGTATCGCGGTCGCCTTGGCCCGGCTGCGTGGGGTCTACTCCGACAACCTGATCGAGGTGGTCGAGTGGTGCATGTCGCTGGACCCGCTGTCGCGGCCGCAATCGGTATTTGCACTGCAGAAAGAACTTAGCCGTGAAGGTGAGCGTCGT
>JBKJJC010000225.1:0-2817 GCA_046598245.1 Rhodoferax sp. | reverse complement strand
CAACTCTTGGCAATGGTCGTCAGCACCTCCAGCAGCAGCCGGGCGTCGTCGGCTGCTGCGCCACCGGCCGTGTGGTGTTCGTCAACCAGGCGGGCACAGTACAGCTCCAGCGCCAATGCACCCTCGCAATAGGCTTTTTGCGCCAAAAGCATACGTTTGATGTCGGAGTGCTCGATGATGGCGACCTGCGGCGCGGCTACGTCCTTACCGCCTGCTCCCAACGGTCTACCCTGCGGGCGGTTGCGTGCATAGTCCAGCGAGGCGTAATAGCCCGCCATGCCCAACATGGTGGCTGCAATCCCCACGCCAATGCGCGCCTCGTTCATCATGTGGAACATGCACTGCAATCCCTTGCCGGGTTTACCTACCAAATAGCCAATGGCCCCGGCACCCTTCCCGAATGGGCCACCCCCATCGCGGTCCGCATCTACCGGGAACTTGCCTTCACCAAAGTTCAACAGCGTATTGGTGGTGCCGCGCCAGCCCAGTTTGTGGTTCAGGCCAGCCAGTGCAACGTCGTTGCGCACGCCGGTCAACTTTCCTTCGGTGTTGACCAGCTTTTTCGGCACGATAAACAAGGAGATACCACGCGTGCCGGGCACCAACTTGCCATCAGCATCGGGGATTTTGGCCAGTACCAGGTGGATGATGTTTTCATTGAGCTCATGCTCGCCGCTGGAGATCCACATCTTGTTGCCTTTGAGGCGGTAGCGCGCGCCCAGGGGGTCTGATTCGAAATCTTCTCCATCCGGCAATGCGCGCGTGGCCACGTCACTCAGACTAGAGCCCGCTTGCGGCTCAGACAGGCACATGGTGCCCGACCACCGGCCAGCAAACTCATTTCTGGCAAACACTTCTTTTTGCAAGGCAGTGCCATGCACCATCAGCAGATTGGCATTGCCTGTGGTGAGCATGCCCGAGCCAATGCTGACCGAAGCGCAAGCGAAAAACGCGTTGGCAGCGGCCTCCACGCTGTAGGGCAGTTGCATGCCGCCTATGTCGTAGTCTTGCGCGGCGCTGAGCATGCCGGAATCGGCATAGGCGCGGTTGGCATCGTGGGTGGCCTGCGGCAGGATGACTTTTTCACCGTCAAAGTGCGGTTCTTGTGTGTCAACTAGCCGATTGAAGGGCGCGTATTTGTCGCGGGCGATGCGTTCGCAGGTGTCGAGCACGGCGTCAAAGGTGTCGCGCGAATGGTCGGCGAAACGGGTGCGTTGGGTCAGCGCCTCGGTGTTGAGCCAATCATTGAGCAAAAAATCGATCGTGGGGCGCAGGTTCATGGTGGTTCCAACAAAAGGTGGCTGCAAGCGTAAGGGATGACCCGGCAAAACGCTGGCACCAAAGAGACAATTGGCCGGCCGAAATGGGCAAAAAAAAAGCTCCGGCCATTGCTGGCTGGAGCTTTTGAATTGCCTCAGGCGTTGTCGCCCGAAACCCGAAACCTAACCCCGATCAGAACTGGTAACGAACGGTCAACATCGCTTGCCAACGGGAGATCACGCGCGCCGGATTGGTGTAGGTGTCGTACACGCCGTAATTCTGTCGGATATCCTTGCCACTCGAGTCCTTCAACTGGTACACGTACTTGCAATCGGTCGGACAGGTGCCGGTGACGTCAGCAACACTGGCCAGACGGCGGGTACCAAAAAAGCCGAGACCGTTTTGTTGTCCCCAATCCTTATTGAGGAAGTTAAGAAAGTTGTAGATATCCATACGGATGACAAACTTGTCGCCCTTAGAGAAACCGGACAGCTCCTGTTGGAAGCCCATGTCCAATTGGTTGATCCAGGGCTGGTACGAAGCATTGCGCCCAGCAATCTGGCCGCGATTCGCATTCAGGTACGCATCTCCACTGATGAAGTCTTGGAAGGCCTGAATTTCCGCAGCGGTGGTGCCTGTCGGGTAGGTGACTTTGGGATCATTGAGCAGTGGGATATATGCCAGATCAACATTGCCAGCGGAGTCGCCGTTGACATCATTGAGAAATGTCCAGCTATAGGGCAAGCCGCTGCGGCCGTTGTAGTACGCCGAGATCGTAGTCTTGTTATTACCAAAGAAAGCCTTATCCCAATTCAGCGAGGCCTTGACCGACAGTGGCACCTCGAAACGTGAGGTTGCTTCAGAGGAATCGTTTGGATTGATTCGCGCAACATAGCTGTAGTTCGAATAGGCCTGCGAGGCAGTACCCGGATTGACTTCCGAGCTCTGGGTCCTAGTGACGCTGACGCTGCCGCGCACGCCGTCTGCCAGCGCCTTGGACAGCGAAAGCGTCACCGAATGCGTGCGACCCCCATCGGTATTTGTAAGCAGCGTGGAGCGGTTGTTCAGCTCGGCAAAACTGCCGTTACTGGTGCCAGTTCCAATCGAAGTCACGCTGGCATTCGGGTAAGTCTGCCAGTAGGAATCGCGGCCATCCGGCAATGTGCCTTTTGGTTTGCCGATGTTGGGTAGCTTGTAGTCGATAGCATTTTGGGCCTTGACGAGTTGATACTCGACGCTACCCGTTAAGCCCCACCATGGCAACTCCTTGTCGAAGCCAAGGGCAAACTTCCATGCGCTCGGCATCTTGAAGTCCGGGTCGATCACATCGATCTGGCACGTGGCATTCGTCGCGCAGACGCCTGCTGCGGCGCTGGTCGGGCCGGGCTGGTTGTTCGGATCAGCACTGAAAGGCGCGTTGGCCGGATTGGTAATGCTGGGGACCCCCTTTGGGGACAATACGCCGTTGTTCGTGTAGGCGTTGGTCAGCCAAACGTAGGGCGGAACAGTCTGGAACAGACCCAAACCGCCGCGCAGCTGCATCGGGCGCACGCTATC
>JBKJJC010000103.1:0-3587 GCA_046598245.1 Rhodoferax sp. | reverse complement strand
TGCGGTCAGACTGCGCCGATTTCTCGGTGCCGCGTGAGCGTGACCCATTGCGGCGTAAAGCGTTGGCTGAGTTGTTCCACCAGATAGACCGAGCGATGCTGGCCCCCGGTGCAGCCTATAGCCACGGTCACATAGCTGCGGTGATCGCGTGCCAGGGCGTCCAGCCAGTTTTCCAGAAACTGGGCGATCTGGTTCAACATCAATTGCACTTCAGCCTCCGCTTGTAAAAAGTCCGCGACGGGCTGGTCACGTCCTGTGAGTTGGCGCAGCGCTGGCTCGTAGTGCGGGTTGGGCAACATGCGCACATCAAACACATAGTCCGCATCGGTGGGTACGCCGCGCTTGAACGCAAACGACTCAAAGACCAGCGTCAGCTGACCGCTGGGCGCAGAAATTAGCGCCTTGACATAACCCTGCAGTTGCGCCGCGCGGATGATGCTGGAGTCGATGACATGGGCCTGCTCGCGCAACACGGCTAGCAAGGTGCGCTCCAGCTCGATCGCTTCCACCAGTGCGCGGCGCGCATCCTGCGCCCGGTTGCCGGGGTCGGGTTGCGACAACGGGTGTTTGCGCCGGGTCTCGGAGTAGCGGCGCACCAGGGTCTCGGTATCGGAGTCCAGAAACAGCGACTTCACATGAACGCCGCGGCTGCGTAGCGTGTCCAGATGGTGCGGCACCAGCGGCAAAGATGTGGCACTGCGCACATCCATGGCAATGGCGATGCGCCGGGCCTGGTGTTGTTGTTCCAGCTCTACGAAGGGCAGCAGCAGCTCGGGCGGCAGGTTGTCCACGCAGTAAAAACCAGCATCTTCCAACGCGTGCAGGGCCACCGATTTGCCCGAGCCCGACATGCCGGTGATCAGCACCATCTCCATGGGTTGAGCGCCGTTTTGCATGCGGTCAGGCCCCCGACTGCAGCATTTCCTTGGCATGTGCCAAGGTAGTGCTGGAGAGTTTTTCGCCGCCCAACATGCGCGCAATTTCTGCCACGCGGTGCTCACCCAGTACTGCACCTACTGTGCTCAACGTCACCTTGCCGCTCATCTGTTTGGCCACAACCAGATGGTGGTCTGCAGTGGATGCCACTTGGGGCAGGTGGGTGACGGCCAGCACCTGCCGGTCTGTGCCCAGTTGGCGCATCAGTCGGCCCACGGTCTCGGCCACTGCGCCACCCACACCGGAGTCAACCTCGTCAAATATCAAGGTCTGCGCCGTGCCCAATTGGCTGGTGGTGACCGCAATGGCCAGCGCCATACGCGACAACTCTCCGCCAGATGCCACTTTGCCCACGGGGCGCGGCGTACTGCCTGCATGGCCTGCCGCCAGAAAACTCACTTCTTCCAAACCACTTTGCATGGGTTGTGCGCTGGCCTCCAGCAGCACCTGAAACTGACCGCCCTGCATGCCAAGGCCCTGCATGGCTTGGGTGATGGACTGCGCCAGTAGCGGTGCGGACTTGGCCCGTGCTTTGGACAACAACTTGGCCTCGGTCAGATACGCAGCATGCGCCTTCTTCTCGGCGCTTTGCAAACCATCCAGATCCGCTGCGGCATCCAGCTCTGCCAACGCAGCGCGCCAGGATGCCAGCAAGGCAGGCAACTCATCGGGCGTACGTTTATAGCGCCGGGCCAGAGACACCCACAACGACAGGCGCTCGTCCAATTCAGCCAAGCGTTGAGGATCCAGCTCGGTGTGGCGCAAATAGCCGCGCAGCGTGCGCACGGTATCTTCCACTTGGGCCAGGCTGGATGCCAAGACCTCCACCGGGTCGGTGAAATCTTTCTCCAGATGGGCTTGGCTTTGCAATTGCTGCAAGGCGTTGTTCAACAGGCCCAACGCATTGCTTTCGTCGTCCTCCAATAGTTGCAAGGCACCTTGAGCGGCGTCCAGCAGGGCTTGGCCATTTGCCAAGCGGCTGTGGCTGCTTTGTAGTTCGTCCCACTCGTCAAGCTGCGGGTTGAGCTTTTCGACCTCGCCAATTTGCCAGGCTAGTCGCTCACGTTCGCGCTGCAAAGAGTCTTGTGCGGCCATCGCTTGGGCCAGTGCAGTCTGCGTCTGGCGCCAGTCCTGCCACAAGGCGCTCAGCGTGCTGGTGGAAACCTTGGCATATGCATCGAGCAGACCGCGTACAGCGTCTGGGCGGGTCAGGCTTTGCCAGGCGTGCTGGCCATGGATATCCAGCAGTTGTTCGCCCACGGTGCGCAGTTGCTGGGCAGTGGCCGGGCTGCCGTTGATCCAGGCGCGGCTTTTACCAGCGGTGTCCACGGTGCGGCGTAGCAGCAGAGAGTCGCCGTCGTTGTCAAAACCTGCCTCTTGCAAGGTGTCGCGCACGCTGGTGGGTGTGTCGAACTCTGCGCTCACGTCCGTGCGGCTGGCACCCTCACGGATGACTCCGGTGTCGGCGCGTGCGCCGGTCACCAATTGCAAGGCATCGATCAAAATCGACTTGCCAGCGCCGGTTTCACCAGTTAGTACGGTGAAACCGCTGTCTAAATCCAATTCCAGTTCGCAGACGATGACGAAATCGCGCAGAACAATGCGTTTCAAAGCCATGGATATGACCCCCACGCTCGCCACTGCGTGTCCTCGCTGCCGCCCGAGGGGGCGTTCACTTGCTTGAAGCGGTTCTGCGCTGCGTTCATCAGGCAACTCCTTCATTCCAATGTAATTTTTGCCGCAGGGTGTCGAAATACGTCCAACCCTTGGGGTGCAAGAAGCGCACCTGGTACTGGGACCGTGTCACCACAATGCGGTCACCGTGCATCAGCGTGGCCAGGGATTGCATGTCAAAGTTGGCGCTTGCGTCTCGCCCGGCCACCAACTCGATCACCACCTCCGACACATTGGGCAGCACGATCGGCCGGTTCGACAGTGTGTGCGGCGCAATGGGCACCAGCACCCAGCCGGGGATAGACGGGTGTATCAAAGGCCCACCAGCCGACAGCGCATAGGCCGTGCAGCCTGTAGGCGTGGCAATGATCAGGCCGTCGGCCCGCTGGTTGGCGACGAAATTGCCATCCACCTCTACCCGCAGCTCCACCATGCCGGCGGTTGCGCCGCGGTTGACCACCACATCGTTCATGGCCAGTGCCGAGAATACGCATTGGCCGCCGCGCATGACGCGTGCTTGCATCAGACTGCGGTGGTCTTCTTCATACACGCCCTCCAGCATGGGTTGCAGTGTTGCTTCAAAGTTGTCCAGGGGAATGTCGGTGATAAAGCCCAGGCGCCCCTGGTTAATACCGATCAGCGGCACACCATACTGCGCCATCTTGCGGCCAATGCCCAGCATCGTGCCGTCGCCCCCCACCACCACACACACGTCGCAAGAGGTTCCGATGGCAGCCACATCCATGGTGGTGTAGTTGTTCAGTCCCATATTGGTGGCGGTATCGGCCTCTACCACCACCTCACAGCCCTGGGCCAGCAGAAAATCAGCAATCCGCTCCAGAGTCAGCCGTGAGGAGGGGCCTGTAGCGCTTGTGGACACGGCATTGAATTTGCCAATCAAGGCGACCTGGCGGAATTGGGACTTCATTCGCAAATTACATCACTAAAACACACGCCCTTTTGGATATGCTGAAATT
>JBKJJC010000311.1:0-5828 GCA_046598245.1 Rhodoferax sp. | reverse complement strand
CTCCAACGTTCCGTCGGCATGGTCTGCCGCAAACATGCGCTGCAGGCCCAGCATGGTAGCCAGCAGCGCACACACCCACAGCACGCCCGGCGCAATTTTGCGCAGAAGGGCTGGCTCTGGCCCTATGCCAAGCGGAAACAGGCTACTGACGATGACAAAAAAGAACAGCGCGGTTAACACTTCGCTTTTGCGCCGCATCACGACCAGCAGGTCGCGGCGCAGAGTGGCCCACATCGCGTTCATAACTGCACGACCAGTCCGCCCGCAATAGGCAAGGTCTGGTGGCTGGTCAATATGGCGATGCCACCCTTGGCCAAGTGTTCATTGAGGAGCTTGCTCAGCAAGTCCACGGCCTTGACATCCAGTGCGGTGAACGGCTCGTCCAGAATCCAGAGTTTGGCATGGTGGGTGGCCATGCGCGCCAACATTACCCGTCGCTTTTGGCCTGCGGACAACACGCGAACGGGCAAGTCTTCTCGCCCCCGCAGCCCCACGCGGTACAGCGACGCCAAGGCTTGTGCTTCTGGCAATGTGGCACCGTCCATGGCCGCGGCAAACGACAGGTTTTCCAAGGCGCTCAGGTCTTCCTTGAGCGCGCCTTGGTGGCCAAAAAACAGCAAGTGTTTGCGGTACCCTGACCCATCCTGCCGAATGGGCTGGCCACACCAGCGCACATCCCCTTCGGCGGGCTGGGCCAACCCGGCCAGCAGGCGCAGCAAACTGGTCTTGCCAGCGCCGTTCTCACCCCGCACGTGCAGCCACTGCCCCGCGTCCACGGCGAGGTCCAGTTGAGCGAACAGTTGGCGCTCGCCACGCACGCAGCTAAGACCGTGTGCACTCAGCATGAACAAATAGGGGAATCAATTGAAAAAAGCCTTGCACGGGCTTTAGCGCGCGCCCTTCGGTAGGAAGGACAACGGCGGTGATTGTAATCAACCAGGTCCCGCTGGCCCGGTTTGAGTGCTTTGCCTCGGGCCTGCAGGGTCGCGCCCGATACTGGGCGTCGGGCTTGCCGTTTGCCTGGGTCGGTGTGTGGTGCGCCGTTATAATTGCCCCTTCTTTCGCGCGCGCATTCGACCATTTGAGGACTCCATGAGCAACAACAGCAACGCACCTGGCCACGACGACGAGGCTCACATCGGCCCAATCAAAAATCCCAAGCAACTGTTGCTGGCAGTGTTCTATTCTTTTGTCATCCCTATTTTCGTGATCATTGGTCTGGTCTATTACGTGGTGTCGGGCAACAAGCCTCTGGCGGGCTCGGTCAATCTGGAGCAATCTGTGGTGTCCCGCATCCAAAAGGTGGGCACGGTTGAGATTCGTGACGCCAACCGCGAAATGAAAAGTGGCGAGGCGGTATTCCTGGCCCAATGCACAGCCTGCCACACCAGTGGTGCTGCTGGCGCACCTAAAATTGGTGACACCGCAGCATGGGCTGCACGCATCAAGACGGGCTACGATGCCCTACTGCTGGCTGCTCTTAAAGGCAAAGGTGCCATGGGCGCGCAGTCCGGTGGTGATTTCGATGATTTTGAAATTGCCCGCGCCGTGGTCCACATGGCCAACGCCAGCGGTGGCAAGTTTGCAGAGCCGGTCAAGCCAGCGCCGGTCGCCAAACCCTGATTGGGGCCAACCCCGATTAACCGGCCTTAGGGCCGGTTTTTTTGTGCCCAGAAAGATCTTTTTAGATGAATTTGGCCTCTAGCCCCCGCCAATACTTGATACATTGCTATGTTTTTGGTAGTGATGTTTGATCGGCAGCCGGGCTGTTGAGGTAGCCATAGCGCGCGGGCAGTGCGCTGCGCTGCACCGATTGCACGTTCCACAACCCCGCCTCCACGGCTTCTGCAGCCAGTGTCATGTCTTGGGTATGGACCAATCCCAAGCCCAGTGGGGTTTCCAGGTACAACCAACCATGCTCATCGGTTAGACAGGCGGTGCAGGCGGTTGGCACGCCGGTATGGGTTTGCAGGGTGTAGTCCGCCTGCACGCGCCAGATCCAGGGTGTGGCCGCCAACTCCACATACACCCGTTGCGGGCCGTTCTGGAAAAACCAGCGCCCCTGTTCGTCGGCCATGTAGTTGCGGTTGATAAACGCAATCAGCTTGTCGTGCTGCAGTAGGGAGCCTTTGGCGGCCGGGGGGCCACCCACAAATGGGCCCAGCGACTGAACCCGGTCGTCGCGCATGTACCAGTTGCCGCGCGTGTCCAGCCCCAGCCAGCCATAACAGTCTGGTACGTTGGGCCACTTGGCCATGGCTTGTCGGACGATGTCATCCATGGTTAGCACTCGCTTTTGATCGGACGCCCACCTGCTCTAGCAGCCAGCCACCGACGGCTTCGGGCATGGCACGCAAGTGGGCCGGTGGCCGCCCTTGGGGAAAGCCCACATGCCCGCCGTGCGCGGGCTGCCACAGTGTGACGTGTGAGCCCACTTCTTTCTGCGACGGCAGGCTGGAAGCTGGCACAAAGGGGTCGTTACGTGCATTGACCACCAGGGCTGGGATCTTGATTTGCCGCAGGTGGGGCTTGGCGGAAGCGCGGCGCCAGTAATCGTCGGTGTTCTTGAAGCCGTGCACCGGCGCGGTAAACACGTTGTCGAAGTCGTACAGATCTTTGGCTTGCAGCAAGGCCTCGCGGCTGAACAGGCCGGGGTGCTGGGCCAGCTTGCGCAGCGCCTTGGGCTTCATGGTGTTCAGGAACATGCGCGTGTAGACCAATCGGTTAAAGCCCCGCCCTATGGCGTGGCCACCGGCTGTCAAGTCTATCGGAGAGCTAACGGCGGCCACCGCTGACACCACCGTTGACGCCGATGCCCCCATTTCTTGCGCCCAGCGCAGCAGCGCGTTACCGCCTAACGAGACACCCACTGCCACGATGGGGCCTGTGTGCTGGTCGCGCAAACGTTGCAACACCCAGCCAATCTCCGCATGGTCGCCCGAGTGGTAGGCCCGGGGCCCCAGGTTCAGCTCACCGCTGCAGCCACGGAAATGGGGCACTGCATAGGCCATTTGGTGTGCGCGGGCAAAGTCGGCAAAGGCATGGGCGTAGTGGCTTGCGGACGAACCCTCGAGGCCGTGGAACAAGACCAGCAGAGCGCGTTCGGCAGGTGGCAACGTAGTACGCGCAGTGACCGGCGCTGGCGCGCTCGCCATTACCAAGAAGTCCAGGTCGATGAAGTCTGCGTCCGGTGTGGTCCACCGCTCGCGCCGGTATGCAGGCAGCTCGCCCGCCACGCGGCGCGCGTACAAGGCGGGCCAGATGGTTTGTAGATTGCCGCCAGGCAACCAAGGTGGTGCTATATAGTTCATAGCATAGTATCTAATATATTCGGGGGCTAGAGGCAAATTTCAATCAATGTAACACCGTAGAAGCCTGGTTGATCTCCTGCGCCTCGTCCTGTGAGCCAGGGCTCGCGTGGTGCACCACCAGCCGCCAGCCCTGGGGTGTCAGGTGGTAGACGTTGGTCGCCAGCACAAAGGCGTGGACCGGGCCCTCGCTGGTCATGACCTCTATACGTTCAAGCACACTGTGAACCGCGCTCGCCATGGACGTAATACGGCGTATGCCCTCTGCATGCACCTTGATGGATCCTTCATGGCCAAAAATCGCATCAAACGCCGCCCTTATAGCCAGTGCACCCACCATACGTGGACCGCCCGGGTGGATGCATACGATATCGTCTTCGTCAGCCCAGCAGGCCATGAGCTTCTCGATGTCGGCAGACTGGAGCGCTTCGTAAAAAGCCGCCTCCACCTCGTCGGGGGTAACGCCTAGCGTGGCGGCTTGCTGGCGTGCTTTGGGCATGGGCGTGGTGTAAGGAACATATCCACGCATTCTGCCGTGTTTATCCGCGCACAAAAAACAAAACCGCCGGAAGGCGGTTGTGTGGGCAAGTGCAAAGCGTTTACTTTTTCAGACGGTACTTGCGCAGTGCAGCAATTTCTGCCGCAATGATGTACATCTCCGATTGGGCCTTGGCCACATCGAATTCCGTCTTGGCGTTCTTGAGGGCTTCTTCTGCCGCTGCTTTGGCCGCATTGGCCTTTTCTTCGTCCAGGTCCTTGCCACGGATCGCCGTGTCTGACAGCACCGTGATGCAGTCAGGTTGCACTTCCAAAATGCCGCCGGCTACGAAGACAAACTCTTCGCTGCCGTCGGCCTTTTCGATGCGCACCGAACCAGCCTTGATACGGGTGATCAGGGGTGTGTGGCGTGGATAGATGCCGAGTTCACCCGCCTCACCCGGCAGCGCCACAAATCTGGCTTCACCGGAATAGATGGATTCTTCAGCACTGACAACATCAACGTGGATGGTGTTCATGATCAGACCTTCTTGGACTTCTCAATCGCTTCGTCAATGGTACCGACCATGTAAAACGCTTGTTCTGGCATGTGGTCGCACTCACCGTTCACGATCATCTTGAAACCACGAATGGTTTCGGACAGCGGAACATACTTGCCAAGGGAACCGGTAAACACTTCAGCCACGTGGAAAGGCTGGCTCAGGAAACGCTGGATCTTGCGGGCACGCGCCACAGCCAGTTTGTCTTCTGGGGCCAAGTCATCCATACCCATGATGGCGATGATGTCACGCAGTTCGCGGTAGCGCTGCAGCGTACCCTGCACGGCACGGGCCGTGTTGTAGTGCTCTTCACCCACCACTTGCGGGGACAGCTGGCGGCTGGTCGAATCCAGTGGATCAACCGCAGGGTAGATACCCAGCGACGCGATGTCACGGGACAACACAACGGTGGAGTCCAAGTGTGCGAACGTGGTCGCGGGCGATGGATCGGTCAAGTCATCCGCTGGCACGTACACGGCCTGGATGGACGTGATGGAACCCACTTTAGTGGAGGTAATACGCTCTTGCAAACGGCCCATTTCTTCGGCCAGAGTAGGCTGGTAACCCACGGCAGAAGGCATACGACCCAGCAACGCGGACACTTCGGTACCGGCCAAGGTGTAGCGGTAGATGTTGTCCACGAAGAACAAAACGTCCTTGCCTTCATCACGGAAAGATTCCGCGATGGTCAGACCGGTCAACGCCACGCGCAAACGGTTGCCTGGGGGCTCGTTCATCTGGCCATAGACCATCGCGACTTTGGATTCTTCGAGGTTCTCGAGGTTCACCACGCCGGAGTCGGCCATCTCGTGATAGAAGTCGTTGCCTTCCCGGGTCCGCTCACCCACACCGGCAAACACGGACAAGCCGCTGTGTGCCTTGGCGATGTTGTTGATCAACTCCATCATGTTCACGGTCTTGCCCACGCCGGCACCGCCGAACAGGCCAACCTTGCCACCCTTGGCGAACGGGCACACCAAGTCAATCACCTTGATGCCGGTTTCCAACAGTTCTTGGGATGGGCTGAGTTCGTCGTAGGCGGGGGCCTTGCGGTGAATCGACATGGTCAATTCAGAGCTGACAGGACCACGCTCGTCGATCGGTGCACCCAGCACGTCCATGATGCGGCCCAGTGTGGCTTTGCCCACGGGTACCTGGATGGAGTCGGCGGTGTTCTTGACGATCATGCCACGGCGCAGGCCGTCGGAAGAGCCCAAGGCAATGGTACGCACGATGCCGTCGCCGAGCTGCTGCTGAACTTCCAGCGTCAGCGTCGATCCGTCCATCTTGAGCGCGTCATAGATTTTGGGCATGCGGTCGCGTGGAAATTCCACGTCCACCACGGCACCAATACATTGAACAATTTTCCCTTGAACGCCTGCGTTCACACTTGCTTGAGCCATTACATTTGCTCCAAAAATAAATTCGTTTAAACCGCCGCAGCGCCAGCCACAATTTCCGAAAGTTCTTTCGTAATTGCCGC
>JBKJJC010000106.1:0-21530 GCA_046598245.1 Rhodoferax sp. | reverse complement strand
CCGTGTCCAGGCCCTTTGGCTGCAGCCACCATTGCAAGCCCGGATGGGCGGCGGCAAATTGGCGCAAGCGGTCCAGGTCGGCCTCGCTCAAAGGCGCCATATGGCGCAGCACCAGGGCCGTCACGTCACCGTTGCCACCATCCATGTCGCCTATTGCCAGCTCGATCTGCGGCAACGTGTCTGCCGCTTCCATGCTGCCAACCAGCGCACGCAAGGGCATCAGCATGGCACTGACGTGGGGTGCCAGCACCCTGCACTCTTTCATGTCGGCCACGTAGCGGCTCTTGCGTTCATGAAAACCGACCAACACCGTGCCCTTTTTACGGACGTTCTTGACCGAGAGCCGCGCCCGGTAACGGTAACCCCAGGCCGGGCCTTCGATCGCGCGCAGGATGTTGTCGGGCTTGACTTTGCTGATGTGCCACAGGTTGTCTTCCAGCACCCGCTGCTTAACAGCCACCTGGGCGCCCACATGCAGATGCTGCATCTTGCAGCCGCCACAGGCACCTTCGTGCAGGCCAAAGTGTGGGCACTCGGGACGCACACGCTGGGACGACTCCACATGGATCTCGGTCAGCGTGCCTTTTTCAAAACTGTTTTTGCTGCGGTGGATATTGGCGCTGACGACCTCGAAGGGCAGCGCGCCGTCAATAAACACCACCTTGCCATCGGGTTTGTGGGCTACACCCTGGGCTTCCAGGTCAAGGGATTTCACTTTGAGCCAGCCCTCGGGCAGCGGCGTTTCGGTTGGTTGTTCGGGAGTCGTTGTGTTGTCGGTCATGCTTGAATTGTCTCAGGTCGCGCCAACCACCCGTTGCGGCACGACCTCAGTGCGATTCGGCACGTGGATCAAATGCATCCTGCAAACCGTCACCCAGAAAATTCACTGCAATGACGGTGATGAAAATCAGGAAGCCGGGGTAAAAAGCCAGCTCTGGCGCGCGCGAGATCAGCTCCTGCGCGTTGTTCAGCATATTGCCCCAGCTCGGTGTGGGTGGCTGTATGCCCAAGCCCAAGAAACTCAGCGTGCTCTCCAGCAAAATGATCTGCCCCACGGCCAGGCTCAACGCCACGATGATGGGCGATGTGGTGTTGGGCAGAACGTGCACGGTCAGAATGTGGCGGGCACTGGCACCCTGGGTGCGGGCCGCCAGCACAAACTCGCGTGTCATCAGGCTCAGCGTGGAGGCCCGCACCAGGCGCGCCACCGTGGTCCACTCGACCAGGGCGATGATGAATACGATGCGGTAAAAGTTGGCTGCACTGGAGCGCACAAACTCTTCCGAGAACCCCAGCTTCTGCAAATCGATCGCGGCAAAAACGATCAGCAGCGGCAAGATGGGCAGCGAGATCACACCATCGGTGATACGCATCAGCACCGATTCGGTATGGCCGCGGTAGTAACCGGCGATCAGGCCGATCAAGGTACCCACCATGGCGGCGCTGACTGCCCCCAACAGGCCTACCAGCAAGGAAATACGCCCGCCATACATCAGCCGCGCCATCACGTCGCGCCCGGCCTCATCGGTGCCCAGAATGTGCTGGGCCGACGGGGGCGAAAAACGGTTCAACAAATTGGTGTCATTGACATTGACGCCCATCAACCGCTCGTACACCGGCGCCCCGGCAGCAAACAATGCTAGCAATATAAGAACAACGCCGCCCAGCATGGCAACCCGGTTGCGCGCCAAACGACGCCAGCGCAGTTGCCAAACCGACTGGGGTTTGTCGGCAATGGTGGTGGTGGCCACCGGCAGTGGCAAAGTAGCAAGGTCGGTCATGAGAGCGAGATCCTTGGGTCTAACCAGGCATAGGCTATGTCGGCCACCAGGTTGGACACCAGCGTGGCGGTGGTGGCAAACAGCAGGCCCATCAGCGCCAGGTTGAAGTCATTGCCCATGATGGCGTCAAAAATGAGCTTACCCATGCCACGCTGGGCGAACATGGTCTCGGTGATCAACGCGCCGCCTAGCAAAGCACCGAAGCTCAAGGCCAGCACGGTCACCACGGGAATCAGCGCGTTGCGCAGCGCGTGGTGGAACACCACACGCAACTTACCGGCCCCCTTGGCGCGCGCGGTGCGGATGTAGTCCATACGCAGCACCTCCACCATCGAAGCGCGGGTAAAGCGCGTGAAGCGCCCGGCAAAGGCTGCCGTCAGCGTCAACACGGGCAACACATAGTATTTGGTGCTATCGCCCAAACTACCGTCACCCCCGATGGTGAACATGCCACTGGCCGGCAGCCAGCCCAGCCGTACCGCAAACAGATAAATCAGCATCAGGGCCAAAAAGAACACCGGCACCGAAATGCCGGCAAAGGCCAGCAAGTTGATGATGCGGTCCCAAACCGAACCCTTGGTCAATGCTGCGACCACACCCAGCGTGAGTGCCAGTGCGGTGAACACTAAAAAGGAAAGGCCCACCAACTTTCCAGTCTGAATGAGGGCCGGTACCAGCACCACCAAAACCGGCTGCGAATAGGTGCGTGAGTAGCCAAAATCCAGCACCGCCGCGGCCTGCAGCCAGTTCAAGTACCGCGTCAGCAGGGGCTGGTCCAGCCCATATTGGGCACGCAGGCGGGCCACATCCTGCGCGGTATAGCCGGGGTTGGAGTTGACCATGATGTCGATCGGGTCGCCCGGCATCAGACCAATCAGGCCATAGATGAGAAATGACATCACCAGCAGCACGATGGCGCTCTGGAGCAGTCGGGAAGTAATGAAACGCACCATCGTGATCAATCTTTGAAGTGGCAGGCGGCCAACTGCTGCACACGGCCGGGCGCTGCAAGCAGCACGGGCGCCTCGACCTTGCAGATAGCCTGCGCCTTAGGACAACGCGGGTGGAAAGCGCAACCAGACGGCGGCTTCAGCGGGCTGGGCAAGTCACCCTGTATCGTGCGGCCCCGGGCGCGCCGCCCTTGGCCAATGCGGGGAATCGCGTCCAGCAGCGCATTGGTGTACGGGTGGCTGGGCGAGGCAAACAGTTCGGCCCGTGGTGCCACCTCGACCAGGCGGCCCAAGTACATCACCGCAACGCGGTCAGCCAAATGGTGCACAGCCGACAGGTCGTGGCTGATAAACAGATAGCTCAAATGCCGCTGCTCGCGCAGCTCACTCATCAGGTTCAGGATCTGGCTTTGGATAGACACGTCCAGCGCGGACAAGGGCTCATCGGCCACGATCAACTCTGGCTCGGGCCCCAGTGCGCGGGCAATGGCAATACGCTGGCGCTGGCCACCGGAGAACTGGTGCGGATAGCGGTTTAGCGCGTCCACCGGCAGGCCCACCTGTGCAATCAATTCACGGGCGCGGTCCGCACGCTCGGCGCGGTTGCCGATGCCGTGGATCAGCAATGGTTCGGTAATGACATCGGACACCGGCAGCCGCGGGTTCAGCGACTCATACGGGTCCTGAAAAATCATTTGGATAGCGCGGCGTGCCTTTTGCTGTTGCGCCGCCGTCATCGTGGTCAAGTCTTCGCCCTTGAAGCGAATAGCACCCTGCGTAGCAGCGTACAAACCCACCAGGGCGCGGCCCAAAGTTGTCTTGCCACAGCCGCTTTCGCCCACCAAGGCCAGTGTCTCACCCGGCGTAATCGAAAAACTGACGTCGGATACAGCCTGCAACACCGGCGACGGCCCGCGCTGCAGCCAACTGGTGCGCGCCATCGGGAAATGCACGGCCAGTTGGTCGACTTGCAGCAACGCTGCGGTTGTAGAACTCATGCGTCGGCCCTGAAACAAGCAACATCGTGGCCCGGTGCCACGTTAACCAAGGGAGGCACCTGCTCGCGGCACTGGGCGACCACACGGGTACAGCGGTCGGCAAAACGGCAGCCGGGAGCGGCAACGGCCAGATTGGGCATGCCGCCTGGAATCACCGGCAGACGGGGCTGGCGGTGTTGCAGATTGGGCAGGGTCTGGATCAACCCGACCGAATAGGGGTGGCGGGGCTGGTCAAACAGCCGCGCAGCCGGGGCGCGCTCTACGATGCGCCCGGCATACATAACAATGATGTCGTCCGCCAGCTCAGACACCACGCCCAGGTTGTGGCTGATGAACTGGATCGCCATGCCAATACGGTCTTGCAGCTCCAGCATCAGTTCCAGAATCTGGGCTTGGATGGTTACATCCAGCGCAGTCGTGGGTTCGTCTGCGATTAGCAGACTGGGCCTGCAGGCCAATGCCATCGCAATCATGGCGCGCTGGCGCATGCCGCCAGAGAGCTGGTGCGGGTAGGCAGCAGCCCGTGTACGGGCTGACGGAATGCCGACTTCATCCAGCATCTCAATCGCCCGCTCGTAGGCGGCACGTTTGTCCAGGCCCTGGTGCAACAAAAGCGTCTCGCCAATTTGCTCGCCAATGCGTATCACCGGGTTCAAGGCCGTCATAGGCTCCTGGAAAATCATGGCAACCTTATTGCCCCGCACCTGGCGCCACTGCGCCTCCGATTGGCCAAACAACTCCCGCCCTGAAAAATGGGCTTGGCCCGTCACCGTAGCGGAGTTTGGCAGAAGGCCCATCAGGGCCAGCGCGGTCGTCGATTTGCCACAACCGCTCTCCCCCACCAGGCCCAGCGTCTTGCCCGGTGCGATGGCGTATGAAATGTCATCGACGGCCTGCAGAACGCCTTTTTCGGTCTTGAAGCCAATCGATAAATGCTCAACGCGCAGCAACGCTGCAGGTGCGTCGCTCATGTCAGCGCACGCCCCAAGTCTCCACGCCGAAATAGTTGGATGGCAATGTACCCGGCCGCAATACACCGGTCAGCCACTTGGGCACCACGTAGACATCGGTGCGGAAAAACAGTGGCAACACAGGCAACTCATCGGTGTAAATTTTCTGCATTTCATGCCAATGGGGATTGCGTTTAGCCGGGTCCAACTCGCGCTGCAGGTCGTCTGTCAGCTTGTCCATGCCGGGGTGGCTGAACTGCGGGTAATTGGCACCGGCATAGCCGTTGGCAGCAGTGGGGATACCGCCTGTGGTCAGCGTATTGGTAGGTGGTGCCTCAGGGTAAGAGCTCCACGCCAATTGCGCGAGCGCGGTGAACTGCTGCTTCTTCAGCGTCTCACCAAAAAAGGTACGGGCCGGCACGTTTTTAATCACCGCCTCCACCCCGATTTGTTTCCACTGGTTCTGCAGCACCTGCTGAATCAGCTCACGCATCTTGTTGCCAGCCGTGGTCATGTACTCCATTGACAACCGCTGGCCCGCAGCGTTGACACGGATGCCATCGGCGCCCGGCTTAAATCCGGCCTGGTCCAGCAGGGTCTTGGCGCGCGCTGGGTCGAAGGGGTACTTGGTGACATTGGCGTCGTAACCCGGCTCCAGCGGATTGACCCAGCTGTGGGCCACGGGGAACTTGCCCTCAACCAGTTGCTTGACCAGTGTTTCACGGTCAATGCCCAGCAACATCGCCTGGCGTACGCGTTTGTCTTTGAGGCCGGGGTGGTTGCGGTTCAGGTCAATGTGTTCGTACACCAGGCCCAGCGGGAACTCAAAGTCAAACTTTTGTTGCAGCGCAGGCTCTTTCGCCATAGCCAGGCCTTGGTCCATGGAGAGGCCCAGCACACCAGAGATGTAGTCCACATCACCCGAGCGCAGATTGGCCTCCAGCGTGGCGGTGTTTTCTATGGTTTTGATCGTGATCCGCTTGAAGTGCGGCTTTTGTCCCCACCAGTTGGGATTGGGCTCAAACACCAGAAAGGCACCGGACTGGATCTGTGCCAGCTTATAGGGGCCATTCCACAGGCCAGCCGTGGTGGGGGTGCGGTTGTACAGCGTGTTTTTGTTGTAATCGGCCAGGGTCGTGAGGCCCTTGACAACGGGCTCTTCCAGATGGGCAGGTATCAGCGCAAAGTCGACCAGGTCGGCAAAGTCGTACTCTGCCTTGTTCATGTGGAAGACGAAATTCTTGGCGTCAATAGTTTCGACCTTGGTGATGCGCTGGAACACGTCAGGCCGCGCAAAGCCGCTTTCGGGTTTCACACCAACTGACCAACTGAACGCAACATCCTTGGATGTAATGGGGGTGCCATCGGCCCACTGCGCTTTCGGATGCAGTGTGTACTTGACCGTCAAGCCCTTTTTTCCGCCGCCCAGGTCCACCGTTTTGGCGCGACCGTTGGCAATGGTGGGCACTTCAGTGCACAAGAAACACTCCACTTTGCGGCTGTCGTTGTAGCCTGAGATGGGGCGGTAACCAAAGCGGATGGCATATACCTTGGCCACCGTGGGCTCTATGCCGGGGTGCAGGCTGGGTGGGTACTGCGACATGCCAATCGTCAGTGTGTCTTTGGCGCCTTGCGCCAGCACAGGTGCCGGGGTTATCAACGGCAGAAGTAAGGCCGCTGCTACAAGTGCTTGCTTAACAACAAATTTCATTATTCGCTTCCCAGGGTATACAGAAGTGGCAGAAGTGGTGACTCAGATCATGAGTTCGCGCGCAGTGTGGCACAGCTCGCAAAAACCATGCCCATCGTTAACCCTTAGCGGGAAAGCCCTGCTCCAATTCGTCTACCAATCGGCCCACGTAGGCCACAGCATCATGTATCGGCTGGGGCGACAACATGTCGATACCTGCTGCCTGCAACAGATCCAAAGGTTTGCGTGTGCCACCGGCCTGAAGTACCTGCAGCCAGCGCTGCACGGCCGCCTGCCCTTCATCTTTGACCAGACCGGCCATCGCAGTGGAAGCCACCAGACCGACCGAATAGGTATAGGGATACAGGCCCATGTAGTAATGCGGTTGGCGCATCCAGGTCATGCGGGCACCGTCGTCGATCTCCACCGTATCGCCCCAGAAGGCGGCGAGGATATCGCCCTTGCACTGGTTCAATACAGATGCGGTAACGGACTTGCCGGCCTCGGCCATGGCATAGACCTGCCGTTGCAACTGGGCCTCCAACAAATGGGTGACAAAATTATGGTGGTAGGTGCCTAGCACCTGCATGATGACGGAGCGGCGCATGCGCGCGTCCTGGCTTTGGCCCAGGATGTGCTGTGCCAGCAACATCTCGTTCATGATGGACGGCGCCTCAACGAAGGGCATGGCAGGCCGGGTATTGAAGTAACGCTGGTGCTGCATGGCCAGCCCAAAGTGCCCGCCGTGTCCCAGCTCGTGGGCCAGGGTAAACACGTTGCGCATGGTGTCGGACCAGGTGATCAAAATGTAGGGATGCACACCGTAAGGCGATGCACAGAACGCGCCTGACGACTTGCCGATGTTGTCGGCCCGGTCGACCCACCGCTGCGTCAGCGCCGTGCGGGCGAAGTCACAGTACTGTGCGCCCATCGGGGCCAGAGCATCCAGGATCAGCGTACAGGCTTCGTTATAGGGGATACGCGGATTGAAGTCAGGGTCCAGTGGTGCCTTGATGTCGCAGTACAACAGCTTGTCCAGGCCCAGCACACGTCGGCGCAGCCTGGCGTAACGCTGCATGTGCGGCGCCAGTTCGGCCTGGATAATGTTGAGAATATTGCTGTACACCGTGTGCGGGATCTTGTGCGACTGCAGCAAAAATTCTTCAGTGCTGTTGTAGTTGCGCAGACGGGCCAGCACCACGTTCTTGTTCGTCTCGGTCGCAAAGGTGGCCGCATAGGTGTGGTTGTAGGCCTTGAGCCCCGCACTAAACGACGCCCATGCGCCACGTCGCACACTGGTGTCGCTATGCCCTTCGTAATTGGATTCAAACAGGTTGACGGAGTTGGGATGCACCGTACCGCTGGCATCACTGAAGCTCGCAAACTGGATGTCGTTGGACTTGGAGCGGCTGTAAACCATATAGGGCGCAGCCAGCGACTCCCCCAGCGATGCCAGCACGCGCTCTGCATCGGGGCTCAGGCGGTGGGGCCGTAATTCCAAAAGGTCTTGCAGATAGATTTGGTGGGCCGAAAGGCCTGGCTCAGCAGCCAAAAACTGCTCCACCACACCGTCAGGCAACTGCAAAATCTCGGAATCTACAAAGGCAATGCTGGCGTTCAGCTGGGCACCGAGGGTGGCCACACGCGCCGTGTTGGCCTGGTACTGCGGGTTGGTGCCGTCCTGCGCATTGCGCAAGTGTGCATAGGTCGCCACACGCATGAAGCGAAGTTGCAGCGCCTCCAGGGTGTTGAGACAGTTCAGCAAGGTTTGCGCGGTGTCACCCAGACGCCCACGGAATGGGTCCACGCTGGCGCGCGCACCGTCCACCGAAGCGTATTCATCCTCCCAACCGGCCTGAGAGGCAAACAAGTCATCCAGGTTCCAGGTCATTTCCACCGGGACATCGGCACGGGCGAGACGGTTTTGCATATTACTTTCTAGCTCAGTTTCACATTAACGATTGCCGCGTGATCCCACGGCGGGTCAGGTAACGTTTGAGTTTGGACAGCGCTTCGTTTTGCACCTGGCGCACACGTTCACGGGTCAGGCCCAGGCGGATGCTGATCACATCCAAGGTCTCAGGCTCCTGGTCATGCAGGCCAAAGCGCCCTTCCAGCACGGCGCGCTCGCGGTTGCTAAGGGTGCCAATCCACTCCTCCAACAAACGGTCCACCTCGTGGGCCAGCGTCACATCTTCCGGGGCCAGTGTGAGCTCGTCGATCAGGCCGTCGCCCAGGGTCATGTCGTCGCCACTGCGGTCCAGCGACGCATCCAGCGAACGCGGCGCTTCCCCCATAGACAGCAGATCCGCGACATGGTGCGCATCCTGCCCCAGCAGGGCAGCAATATCTTCTACACGTATGCCTTCGGGCCGCTTGGCAACCAGTTCGGAATCGTTCTCTAGCAGCCTGCGCGCGCGCAACACGTGTTGCAGCTCGCGCACCACATTGACAGGCAGGCGCACGGCCCGTCCCTGGTACATCAGGGCGCGGTCCACCGACTGGCGTATCCACCAGGTGGCGTAGGTCGAGAATCGAAAGCCCCGCTCGGGCTCAAACTTGTCGATGGCATGCATCAGGCCCAGGTTGCCCTCTTCCACCAGGTCGGCCATGGGTACGCCACGCCCCATGTAGCCCTTGGCGATGCTGACCACCAGGCGCAGGTTGTGCTCGATCATGCTTTGGCGGGCAGCAAAGTCGCCCGCGCGGGCGCGGGTAGCGGTTTCAAACTCTTGCTCGGGCGTGAACAGTGCGGTGCGACGCACACCCCGCAGGTACAGCGACAGCGCATCTCCCGACTCGTCGGCGGCATGGGAATCCGTCGATGCAACTTCTTGCGCCAACAACTCCAGAGCCTCAAGCGCTATAGAATCAATAGCTAAAGAACCAATATTCTCGGGGGCTGCAAGGCTATTTCGCTCCAAATCATCCGCCCCGGGGCCTCGGTCCGAGGGGGCACCGTCAAAACCCTTGTTGCGGGGTTTCTTCATAGTGTGGGCAACTAGCGGGCGGGCAGGTATTTGGCAGGATCAACCGGCTTGCCCTGGCGGCGCACTTCAAAATGCAGCTTGACGCGGTCGGCATCACTATTGCCCATTTCGGCAATCTTCTGGCCTTTTTTGACCGACTGGTCTTCCTTGACCAGTAGGGTCTGGTTGTGGGCGTAGGCGGTGAGATAAGTGTTGTTGTGCTTAAGAATGATCAGGTTGCCGTAACCCCGCAATCCTGCACCGGCATACACCACCTTGCCATCTGCGGAAGCCACCACCACATCACCGGCGGCGCCACCAATATCCAAGCCCTTGTTCTTGGCCTCATCAAAGCCGGCCAGCACCGGGCCGTTGCCGGGCCAGATCCAGCCCAAATCTTCCTCCCCGCTGGAACCGGATGATGCAGTGGAACTGTTGGTGGCGGCCGGAACAGAAACCGCAGCAGCAGTGGTTGATGCGCCAGACGCGGGGGCCGATGCTGGCTTGGCGGCCTGACCACCGGGAGCAATGGGTGTAGCGGTAGCTGCACTAGAGGTCACGGGTTTGGTCACTGCAACACCGTTATCAGCAACAACCCCAGCCACCGTTGCCACCACCGCCACTGGTGGAGCAACACGCAAGACCTGCCCAACCTCGATCTTGTTGGGGTTCTCCAGATTGTTCCAGCGCGTGATGTCCTTGGGGCTTTGTCCAGCCTCCAGTCCAATGCCAATCAGCGTGTCTTTAGGTTTGACGGTGTAGTAACCGGCCTTGCCAGCATTCTCAAAGCCGGGTGGTTGTTTGACCAGTAGCGGCGGCGTGGTCTCTAATTTGCTAGCGACCGACACACGGTCTTCTACCGGTGCGTGGTTGAGGGGCTTGGAGCCGCATGCGGACAAAAAAACCATCGCCGCAACGGGCAACCAATAAACGGGACGCAAGAAACCAAACATAGAAAAAAATTCCTTCAAGCAACACCCGATTTTAGGGGGACAAAGTGCACGGCTTCCAAAATGACTTGGCGCACGCCTTGTGCCGTTTTGTCCAGTACCAGCAAGGCCTGCGCACTACCGGGAGAACCCGGTCCGCCAACGGTAACCACGGGCGCAACCAAACGCCCGCCCACGGCCAACTGGTCTACCCACGCCTGCGGCACGGCCTCGCCACCCGCGGCGGCGATGATGGCTGCATAGGGTGCGCCTTTGGCATAGCCCACCATACCATCCCCAAACAGCAGGTGCAGGTTGGCAAGGCGCAAGTGGCGCAGATTCTCACGCGCACGGTCGTGCAGGCCACGCAGGCGCTCGATGCTATAGACCTCGGTAGCCATGCAACTCAACACGGCGGCTTGGTAGCCGCAGCCGGTACCAATCTCTAGCACCCGCCCCAGTTTGCCGTTGTTTCCGTTGCGCAACAACTCCAGCATGCGCGAGACCACGCCAGGCTTGGAGATGGTCTGACCCAGGCCAATGGGCAAACTGGTGTCTTCATAAGCCTGGTTGATCAAGGCACTGTCGACAAAGCGGTGGCGCTCGATGGCGCCCATGGCGGCCAATACATGGGGGTCGGTAATGCCCCCTGCCGCCAATTTCTGCACCATGCGCGTACGCACGGCGCTGGATTCCATGCCGTGGCCTTGGGGGGCGGCGGGCTGGGTGGTAGGCGCTTTTTTGGCCGCCGACGCCGATATGGGGCTCAGCGGTTGCAGCGCAGCGGCCATGGGTGGCGTCGGCACGCCATGCGCATTGGGCCGGTTCTTGGCCAGCGTAGTGTCCAGCCTGGCCGGAAATGAAGGACGTTGCTTCATGGTGCCGTAGCAGCCCCCAGGCGCGACGCCGTTTGCGCCCAGTAGCGCAGGCTGTCATGGTCGGTTAGATCCACTTTCAGTGGTGTGATGGACATATGGCCCTGTGCAGTGGCGTGGAAATCGGTGCCATCGGCGTCGTCTTTGACCGCACCGGCTGCGCCTATCCAGTACATGGTGTCACCACGCGGGCTCTTTTGTTGGATCACCTTTTCCGCCGCATGGCGCTTACCCAGGCGGCACAACTTGGTGTTGCCGATTTGCTCATACGGCAGATTGGGGATATTGACGTTCAGCAGAAACGGCGTGTGGGTAATCAATTGCTGCTGCACCATGGACTGCACCAGCTCACGCACTTTGCGCGTTGCGCTGTCCAGGTGATGCCAGTCTCTTTCGACCTGCGAGAACGCGATGGCCGGAATGCCAAACAGAAAACCCTCCATCGCCGCACCCACCGTGCCCGAATAAATGGTGTCGTCCCCCATATTTGCGCCATTATTGATGCCCGAGACTACCAAATCAGGCCGGTAATCCAGCAAACCGGTCAACGCGATGTGCACACAGTCAGCCGGCGTGCCATTCACATACCGAAAACCGTTGCTGGCCTTGTGCACGTACAGCGGCGAATGCAGCGTCAGCGCGTTGGATTTGGCACTGTTGTTTTGCTCGGGTGCAATCACCTCCACCTCGGCAACGTCCTTCAACGCCTCGTACAGCGCCATCAGGCCAGGGGCCAAGTAACCATCGTCGTTGGAAATCAGAATTTTCATACATCTTGGGGGGTTGAAGATCCATTGTAGGGGGCAGCTACCAAGACCCCCGCGCAGTCAGCCGCACAGATAGCGAGGTCACCACTGAGACATTTTTTGCAGCCCGCTCGGCCTATGATCCAACCCATATTTTCTTTGGAGCACCACATGCACGCCTGGCTTTGCGAAAACCCCACCGGTATTGACGCCCTGAATTGGAAAGAACTACCCACACCCATCCCCAAGGCGGGTGAGGTGCTGATTGAAATCAAGGCCGCCAGCCTGAATTTCCCCGACATCCTGATCGTGCAGAACAAGTACCAAATGAAGCCCGCTCTGCCCTTTGTGCCGGGGTCGGAATATGCCGGCATCGTGCAGGCCGTAGGTGACGGCGTGACACACCTCAAAGTCGGCCAAGCCGTGGCCTGCCTGAGTGGCACCGGCGGCTTTGGAACCCACACCATCGCCCCCGCTGCGCTGTGCATGCCATTGCCACCCGGCTTTCCAATGGTGGATGCCGCGGCCTTCATCATGATTTATGCCACGTCCCACCATGCGCTGGTGGACCGCGCCCACCTCAAGGCCGGTGAGACGGTTTTGGTGTTGGGCGCCGCCGGTGGCGTGGGCACCTCCGCGATCCAGATCGCCAAAGCCATGGGCGCGAAGGTAATCGCCGCCGCGTCGACCCAAGAGAAATGTGACCTGTGCAAGAAGATCGGCGCCGATGCCACTATTAACTACAGCACCGAAAACCTGCGCGAAGCGCTCAAAGCACTGACCGACGGAAAAGGTCCGGACGTGATTTACGACCCCGTGGGCGGTGATTTTGCCGAGCCAGCCTTCCGTTCTATTGCCTGGCGTGGCCGCTACCTGGTGGTGGGCTTTGCTTCCGGACCCATCCCCGCCCTGCCGTTCAACTTGGCACTACTCAAGGGCGCCAGCATCGTCGGTGTGTTCTGGGGCGACTTTGCCAAGAAAGAACCCAAAGCGAATGCCGCGATGATGGGTGAACTGGCCCAATGGTACGGCCAGGGCAAGATCAAACCGGTGATTGACCGCACCATGCCGATGGCTGAGTTGAAGGCCGCTTACGCGCACATGGGTTCGCGTGGCGTGATGGGCAAGCTGGTGATGGTGAACTAGCGAGCGACTGCGTCCCGTATTGGAGCAAATCGACTGCAGCATCCACCAAGAGTGCTTGATCTAGCGCATACGGTGTGATACTTGGGAACAAGCGCTTGGATTTCCTAGTCCGTTGCGCAACTAGGATCAAAACGGGACTCAACCATGCGATTTTCAGAAGACAAACTGGCAACACTGCTGTGCAGCGATCAGGTCAAGCGGGCCATCCATATTTGGGAGCCCAGTGACCCGCGGGCCGTGATTCTGGCCATCCATGGCGGTATGGCCCACGCGGGTGACTTCGTTACGCCAGCGGTCTTTTTCAAGGAGCACGGTGTGGCCACGGTCAGTTTTGACATGTGCGGCCACGACGGCAAAAAGCGGGTTGACATTCCTGGGTTTCAGACCTTCTTGGACGATCTGTCGCTGTTTATGAAATGGGTTCAAAAGAGCTACCCCGATTTGCCGATCTTCGTCATGGGGCACTCCATGGGCGCGCTGATCGCAACCTATCTGGAACTGGGTGCCTTTGCCAAGGAGCATGCGATCAAGGGCGTGATTCTGTCTTCGCCTTACTACGTCAATGCGGTCAAAGTACCCAAGATTTTGCAGACTTTTAGCCAGACGTTGGCCAAAATCATGCCCAAAGCGAAGGTTCCGTTGGAGCATTTGACGCACCTGCTGACGCACGATGCGACCATCACCGCCCGCCATTTGGCCGACGAGAAGGATGACATCCGCGCAACCGAGGTCAGCTTTCGGTTCGCTGCGTCGCTACTGGCGGCACAGGCGGCACTACCAAACAGTTTTGGCGCGTGGACGCACCCGGTCTTTGCGGTAGTGGCTGGGGACGACAAGCTGGCAGACGCCAAGAGCTCCAAAGCCTTGCTAGACACTATCCCCAAAGCGCTTATGGAACACCACGCTTACCCCGAGAATTACCACGAAAACTTCAACGAAGTTAATCGCAATACGATTTTTGCGCATATCCTGAACTGGATGGAAAAACGCATTGCCATGTAGGCAAAAGGGTTGGTTGCTCTCAAAGGTGAAGACTGCCGGGAAGACCTGAATCGGTCAACGGATACGATTTAGTTTGTCAACACAACCCGGATCGTGGCCACTTGCGCGTAATCTAGAGTAGACGTGGCGATGAGCGTAAAGCTCAGCGGAGCGCTCAACAGGTAATGCGAATCCGTGTCTATCAAAATTCGGGACCTGGTTATGACGGTCTGGGTGATGTTGACTCCTCCATAGTCTACGGTCACTCCGGTTCCTGTGATGGTGCTGCCTCCAACGATAAGCGTCCAAATCACTGGCTCGCTTGCGTCAAGTCCAATAGATTGCCCAACTGGTAAGTACACAGTTTGTGTTGCACCAGGGCGAATGTGAACACCACTGACAGCCCGGCCGCCAACCATGACATTGATGTCAAAAGGGGTCGCCACCGCAACGTCAACATCACCACCACCGCATGCGGACAATGCAAGCCCAAGAAACAACGCTGCAGCACCATTGGCAGTTGCTTTTGCCAGCGACTTTATTTTCATACACGACCTGTTCAAACAAACACAGAATACCGACAACCTCAATATGCAACGGATGAGCGTCGTTACAGGGCTGACCAACACCGGTTGCGAGTTGTAAGGAATTGTTTTCGCGGGGCCGCGGATTGCTGCGGTCCGACCTTGGTACTGTGTACTACCAAGCCCCCTTGCGTTGCTTGCGTACCCCAGCCGCAATCAGCTGCACAGTGTCAGCCCGCTGGACCTGCGCCGCAAAATCAATGGCCGTAAGACCCAACTTGTTCTTGAGCATGGGATCTGCCCCCGCGTCCAGCAGCAGCTTTACTGCGTCATTCGATCCATACCGGGCCGCCATCATCAATGGCGTGCTGCCATTGGGCGAAGCGGCGTCGATATACGCATGGTTATCCAGCAACAAACCCATGATGGCCAGGTGGCTATTGGTAGCCGCGTAATGCAAAGGGGCCCAGCCGGACTTGTTGACGTCGGCATCGCGCGCTATGAGTTGCTTGCAAAGCGCGTCGTAGCCTTTGAGTGCGGCCAGCATCAACGGGCTTTCGTCCTGCACGGTGCGGACCTCCACACGCGTTCGCGGGTCCTCGACAAGGGCTGCAGCAACTTTCAACGAGGGCTCGCGCAAGGCGGCGATCAGCGCGTATTCACCCTTGGAATTAACAGTATTCGGATCAAAGCCGCGCTTGAGTAAACCGCGTACCTCTACTACATCATCCCGTTGAAGTGCGACAAAAAAATCCTCATACGAACCGGAAATTGCGGAAGAAAACCCAAACAAAACAAATAGATATGCAACATATCTAATGTAAAACCTCATGATCTAACACCCGCAAACAGCTGCAGGAAGTTGTTGCTGGTCGCCTCTGCGATGGCTTCTACGCTGCAATCCTTCAGCGCGGCCAATTGCTTGGCCACATAGGGCACATAGGACGGATTATTGGTCTTGCCACGGTAGGGCACGGGTGCCAAATAGGGGCTGTCGGTCTCAATTAGCAAGCGATCCATTGGCACCCAGGTCGCCACATCACGCAAATCCTGCGCTGTTTTAAACGTCAAAATGCCAGAAAAAGAAATGTAAAAACCCAGATCCAATGCCTGGCGGGCCACTTCTTGGCTTTCAGTAAAGCAATGGAATACGCCGCCTGCGGAGCCCGCACTACCGCTTTCGCCCTCCTCGCGCAGGATGGCCAAGGTGTCTTCAGAAGCGCTGCGGGTATGGATCACCAGCGGCTTCTGCAATTGCCGCGCCGCCCGGATATGGGTGCGAAAACGCTCGCGCTGCCAATGCATGTCCGCATGTGTTCTGTCACCCAGTCGGTAATAGTCCAGCCCGGTTTCACCGATAGCGACAACACGGGGCAACTGCCCACGCTGCAACAGATCATCCAGTGTGGGCTCGGTGACACCTTCGTTGTCAGGGTGCACGCCCACACTAGCCCAGAAGTTGTCGTACTGGGTAGCCAGTTGGTGCACATCGGGGAACTCTTCCAGCGTTGTGCAAATACACAACGCGCGGTCGACACCAGCATCGGCCATGGATTGGCGAATGGCGGGCAAAGAAGCCGCCAACTCTGGATACGTCAGGTGACAGTGGGAATCAGTAAACATGCTTGGCGCCTTGTAGCGGCGCAGTATCCGGGGCTACGGCAAAAACTCAAATGGTTTGAGTGGGGCGCTCGGACGCCATGTGGGCGCCCAAAATTTCTTCGATTTTCATCTTCAGCGCATGCGACTTTTCGTCTTTAGGAAAGGTGATACCCACGCCCTGGGTTCGACCACCCGCCGCCTTAGCGGGAGTAATCCAAGCCACTTTGCCAGCTACGGGATAGCGTTGCATGTCCTCCGGCAATGACAGCAACACATATACGTCATCGCCCAATGCATATTCCCGCGCTGTCGGTATAAATACACCACCTTCGGAAAAAACCGGAATGTAGGCCGCGTACAGCGCAGCCTTTTCCTTGATGGAGAGCTGAATAACGCTGGGCCGTGGGGGGGTGGTAGGGGCTGTGCTCATAGGATCTGTTTATTGCCCCGAGTTTAAAACCGATTGGGCCTTGCCCACAAGGGCTTCCAGCATCAAACCTGCATTAAATGGATGCTCCACCGTGCGCATGGTGCGCGACAGTGACTGCGCCCAAGCACTCAATGCAGCCATGGACGCCGAACCGGCCAGTTCGCCGGTTGCAAAAAAACGCGGTGCCGCACCGGCCTGCACCGCCATCAGGTCGTGGCACAACTTGTGCAGTGCGTCCAGCGTTTGGGCCAAGCTCCAGTCTTTGAAAAAACCCACCTCACCCCGGGCCACAGCTTTGGGCAAAGCGGCCCAAACACCGGGATCGCGGCCGGACGCCGCAAACGCCGCCGCATCTTCGGGGCGCCCGCCCATGGCACGGAGCAGCAACTGGGCTTGCCCAGCGTCAAAACCACGCGATTGCAACCATTGTTCGCTGGCCTGCGCCTCAGGCCAGCGCATGGCATGACCCAGGCAGCGGCTACGAATGGTGGGTAGCAATTGGTGGGCCGATTCGGTGGCCAGAACAAACTTTACATCGCCTGGCGGTTCTTCCAGTGTTTTCAGCAGCGCGTTGGCGGTGATGGTGTTCATCTGCTCGGCCGGAAAAACCAGCACCACCTTGCCACGCCCCCGAGCGCTGGTGCGCTGCGAAAACTCCACCGCCTCACGCATGGCGTCCACGCGAATTTCCTTGCTGGCCTTGCGCTTTTTGTCGTCGATCTCGCTCTGGGCTTTCTCACCCAGCGGCCAGCCCAGTTCGAGCAAAGTGGTTTCGGGCATCAGCACACACAAGTCGGCATGGGTGCGAACACCAATGGCGTGGCAACTGCCACACACGCCACAGGCGCCGCCTTGACCCGGCTGCTCACACAACCAGGCCCGCGCCAGTTCCATGGCCAAACCGTATTGCCCAAGGCCAGACGGACCATGCAACAGCCAAGCATGGCCGCGTTGTGCCAGCAGCAAGCGGGTCTGCGCGGCGATCCACGGTGGCGGGCCAGAGGGTGTGTTCTCGTTCAGCACACCAAAAAGCCCTTGGTCTGTACCGCCAACTCCACATCGCGCCAGACGTTTTCCGGCGTCTGGTCGGCGTTGATTCGGGCAAATCTTCCAGTATCTGCGTCCATGCGCCTTGCATAGCCGCCTGCCACTTTCTCAAAAAAGTCCAGTGGCTGGGATTCAAATTTGTCGGGCACGCGAGCCGTGGTCAAGCGTTCTGCAGCAACCCGCGCAGGCAGGTCAAACCAAATGGTCAGGTGCGGTTGTAGCGTCTGCCCTGCCCCACCTTGTACCCAGGCCTCTAACGCCGATAGCGTTTGCCAATCGAAACCACGACCGGCACCCTGGTAGGCAAAGGTCGCATCGGTAAACCGGTCGCAAAGTATCACTTCACTGCGGGCCAGTGCAGGAATGATCACGCGCTGCAAATGGTCGCGTCGCGCTGCAAAAACCAGCAATGCTTCGGTCATGGCATCCATGGGGTCATTCAGGACCATCTGGCGCAGTTGCTCGGCCAGAGGCGTGCCACCCGGTTCACGGGTCAGGGTAACAACGCGGCCCTGCGCCCGAAAAGCCCGGGCCAGGCTGTCGATATGCGTGGACTTGCCGGCACCATCGATGCCCTCAAAACTGATAAATATTCCGCTCATCGCTTGGTGGATCACGGCTCTACTGTCCGCGCTGGTATTTGTTGACTGCCCGATTGTGCTCGTCCAGCGTGGCGCTGAAGTGGCTGCTGCCGTCGCCTTTGGCCACGAAGTACAGCGCCTTGGATGGCGCAGGTTGCACCGCAGCCAGTAAGGACGCTTTACCGGGCATGGCGATCGGCGTGGGCGGCAGACCGGCCCGGGTGTAGGTGTTCCAGGGGGTATCGGCTAACAGGTCTTTCTTGCGCAAGTTGCCGTCAAATGACTCGCCCAGGCCGTAAATCACCGTAGGGTCGGTTTGCAGGCGCATGCCAATAACCAGCCGGTTGCTGAATACCGCCGCGATGGTGGGACGGTCTTTGGGCGCACCGGTTTCCTTTTCGACAATGCTGGCCAAAATCAACGCCTGCTCCGGGTTGACCAAGGGTGAACGGGGGTCCCGCTGTACCCAGGCTGCAGCAAGCCGCTTGTCCATGGCCAACATGGCACGTTTTAGCACTGACAGATCGCTGGAGCCTTTGCTATAGGTATAGGTGTCGGGAAAGAAATGCCCTTCTGCCGACACCCCCGGCTGCCCCAACTGCGCCATGATGTCGCTGGGTGAAAGCGTCTGCGAATCGGGCTTGAGCTGATCGGCCTTGCGTAACGCTTCTCGAACCTGGCGAAAGGTCCACCCCTCTACCAGCGTCACGCTGCGCAGGGCCTCCTCGCCGCGCACCAGCTTTTGCAGCAGGCTGTTCGGTGTCGTCGCACGATCCAACTCGTAGCTGCCGGCCCGGATTTGCCGGGATTGCCCCGAAAGCCTGAACCAAACGTGCAGCAAAAGCGGGTTTACGGAAACTCCGGCTTGGGCCACGGTGTTCGCAGCTTCGCGGGCGCTCATGCCAGGTTCAATGGAAACATCAACGGTGGCTGCGGGCAGGCCCAGAGGCTGGTTTAGCCACAGGTAACCAGCACCGGCAGCCCCTAAAGCCAGGGTCAATATGAGAACAAAGAAAAAGCGCACAGCCCTACAAGCCTTGTGAAGTTATGGGAGGAATGATAATTCAGCGCATGAACACGACGACTCTGCTTACTCCGGCCACAAACACCGAACTGACTCCACTCAATGGCGTGGCACCGATCACACACTTGGGCATTATAAAAATTGAAGGGGATGATGCCGCCAAGTTCATCCATGGTCAGCTGACCCATGATTTTTCACTGCTGGATCTGAACACCGCTCGCTTGGCGGCGTTTTGTTCTGCGAAGGGTCGCATGCAGGCCAGTTTTATAGGTTTCAAGCGCAGCGCCACTGAAATTCTTTTGGTCTGCAGCAAAGACATACTGCCTGCAACGCTCAAACGTCTGTCGATGTTTGTGATGCGGGCCAAGGCCAAGCTTAGTGACGTAAGCGCCGAGTATGAAATCTTCGGTCTGATTGGAAATGCTACTAAATCAATAGCAGATAATGCATATTCTACGTGGGCTAAGGCCGATTTAGACTCAGAAGTCCTGGTCAATCTATACCCGGCAGACGGTGTGCCACGGCAATTGTGGATTGCCCCTACGGGCACTCCCACGCCGCAAGGGCCGACTGTCTCTCCAGACCTGTGGCTATGGACCGAGGTGCGCAGTGGGGTTGCCACCCTCAGCGCACCGGTGTTTGAAGCTTTTGTACCGCAAATGCTGAACTATGAATCGGTTGGGGGCGTCAATTTCAAAAAGGGATGCTACCCAGGTCAAGAGGTCGTGGCGCGCAGCCAGTTCCGCGGAACACTCAAACGACGGGCCTTTGTTGTACATGCCGATGCCACAATGGCTGCCGGAGACGAAGTGTTTGCGGCTGATGATGGCACCCAACCCGCTGCCACCGTTGTGCAGGCTGCGCCCGCGCCGCAGGGTGGCTTCGATGCCATCGTGTCTGCCCAGTTGTCGGCAGTTGAACGCGGCACCCTGCACCTGGGTTCCAACCTGGGCCCCGCACTTCAAATCTTGCCCCTTCCTTACGCTTTGCTCGACGACATTTAAAGCCCGATCTGCGTAAACAGTTAATTTGCAGTTAAATTTGCACCTGCGGATGTTTGGACCTTCATAATTAGGCCAATGTCCGAAAATTTGTCCAGAAGGGGTTGGTTCCAACAATGTCTAAACCGATAAGCAAAGATGAGGCGTTTGCACGCCTAGGTGCCATTACCCGCGAAATGCACGAGGCTTTCAGCGTTTTGGGTGGCAGCAATGACTTGCACAACGTGGTTGAAGAGTTTCCCAATGCACGTGAGCGCTTGGCACACGTCGGAAAAATGACCGAAAACGCTGCCAACACCGTGCTCAATCTGGTGGATGCAGCCAAACCGGAATGTGATGACCTGGTCAAGCGGGGTGAAGAACTGGGCCAGTCCCTGGCCCGTATGGCCGCTTCGGAAGACTTGACGGTGGAACGCGCCCGCGCGCTGATGGGCGTATGCGGCAAATTCGCCGAGCGCACCTCAGAGTTCGCTGGTAAACAAGGATCCATCTTGAGCGACATCATGATGGCGCAAGATTTTCAAGATCTGTCAGGCCAAGTGATCAAGAAGGTCATTGACATCATCAACCGTACCGAACTGCAATTGGTGCAACTGCTGGTGGACAGCGCGCCCAACCAGGTGCCAAAAGAAGAGGTGGAATTCACCGGAGAAACCCACCAATTGCAAGGCCCGCAGGTAGCGGCCGAAGCCCTGGCACAGGGCGATGTGGACGATTTGCTGGCTTCGCTGGGCTTCTAAAGCCCTGTTTTCAGACCAGGGGCAGCACCATTTCGATGTGCTGTATCCCGGCTTCTTCAAATACCGGCCCTCGGGCCACAAAACCCAGGCGCGTGTAAAAGCCTTCGGCGCTGCACTGGGCATGTAGCACAACTTCTGCGTCGCCACGTTGCCGCGCAGCATCCACCAAGCCCAGCAATACATCACGTCCAAAACGTGAACCCCGCAAACCACGGTCAACGGCCATGCGCCCGATACGGCCAACCCGCCGCGCATGTTGCAATAAGCGCCCTGCGGCCACCGGGCGGCCCAGTTTGTTGCAAACCAGCGCGTGAACGGCAGTGGCGTCCGCGTCATCCCACACCAGGTCTGCACCAATGCCCTGCTCTTGCACAAAAACATCGGTGCGCAGGGTTGAGGTCAACTGACGCACGTTATCCCAATTACCCACTTGCAAGTGGGTCACCGCTTGACCAGCCTCATAGGCCTCAAACACCGCCCGCAGAGCGTCTGGCACAGGCTGTGAAGTCTGTGTAGCAGGGTTTGCGTAGACATAGATCAGCTCACTGGTGATCAGCAGCGTATCC
>JBKJJC010000343.1:0-6653 GCA_046598245.1 Rhodoferax sp. | reverse complement strand
GTGTACCCGGGCCTGATGCAAATGCCCTACACCAATGAAGAATTGTGGCGTGCCCGCCTTACCGAGTCATGTGCGCCCGGCAAGACAGATTTGTCGCTGGTGGCCGAGCTCGATGGGGCGGTAGTGGGTACGGCTGGGCTGCATCCGGCGGGTGCATCACAACGGAGGCGCCATGCCTTGACGATGGGCATCTCGGTGGTGGCTGACGCACAAGGCCGGGGCGTGGGCAGCGCGCTGATGGCGGCGATGTGCGACTACTCCGACCGCTGGGTCGGTGCGCTGCGTCTGGAGTTGACGGTCTACACCGACAATGCCCGCGCCATTGGCCTGTACAAAAAGTTCGGCTTTGAAATCGAAGGCACGATGCGCGGCTATGCGATGCGTGACGGCCAATTTGTCGACACCCATGCGATGGCGCGCTTTCACCCGCGGCCGCCAGCGATAATTGCTCCGGCCATCGCTTAATACCTACAAAATTTTCTAGGGAGACCCTTTATGAAGTTCAATGTTGTACTCGCCGTTGCATTGCTGGCCTGCACAGCGCAGGCCCACGCGGCACAGTCCTGTGACGAGCTCAAGACCAAAGTGACCACCAAACTCGAAGGCAAAGGCGTCAAGGGTTACACGCTGGAGATTGTGGCCAACGACCAGGCGGGCGACGCCAAGGTGGTTGGCAGCTGCGAAGGCGGCACCAAAAAACTGACCTACACCCGCAAGTAGGTCAAAAAAAAGCCACCCGGAGGTGGCTTTTTTTATGGGGCGTCGAAAATTACTTCTTGGCGGGTGCCTTGGGCGCTGCAGTTGCAGCAGCCACTGCCGTGCTGCCAAAGTAGTCAGAGACTGTTTTCCACTTGCCATCTGTAATTTGCGAAAGGCGTGACGCGTCACTGCCTAAGCGTTTGGTGGCCGAGAAGGTCTGTACCGCGCCACCGAAGAAATCAGGCTCAATGGTCAAGTTGTCCATCACCTTGATGAAGCTGTCGGTGTTCAGGTTTTTGCCCGCACGACCGGCCGCCGTGGCAAAGCTGGTAACGATGCTGTAGCCATAGACCGAAAACACGGTGGGGTCTTCGTTGAACTTGGTCTTGTACTTGTTGGCCCAAAACCGGATCGGGGGCGACTGCTCATCCGTGTAGGGGTTTTGCACTGTCATGGTCGCGTACAGGCCGTTCATGGCGGGACCGCCCAACTTGTGGATCAGGTCGGTGTATGACGCGCTGGATCCCAAGAAGACGGGGCTGTAGCCCAGCTTGCGGGCCGTGCCGATGGCACCAATGGTTTCGCGGATGATGGTGCCCAGCACAATCATGTCGCAGCCACTGGCCTGCATTTTGGAGATCTGGGACGAGAAATCGGTGGCACCGCGTTTGTAAGACGTCTTTTCAGCAAACTCCATGTTCAAGGTTTTCAAACCCGCTTCGCCGCCTTTGAGAACCTCCAGGCCAAAGTCGTCATCCTGGTACATGGTGCACACCTTCTTGGCGCCCTTTTCTGTTACCAGCTTGGGGACCGCATTGCGCATTTGGTCGAAGTAGGTGGCGGCGTAGGAGTACTTGAGCTTGTGGAACGGCTCATACATTTCCCGCGCGGCCGTAATGGGGAAGAAGTTGACAACGTCCTTTTCAAATTGCACCGGCATGGCGGCCATGTTTTGCGCCGTGCCGATGTGCCCCACCATCATGAAAATCTTGTCCTGGTTGACCAGCTTTTGCGCAGCCAGCACAGCCTTCTTGGGGTCGTAGGCTGAGTCTTCCACAATGATCTTGATCTTGCGGCCATTGATGCCGCCCCGCTCATTGATTTCATCCACCGCCAGCAGCATGCCCAGACGGGCCTGTTTGCCAAAACCGGCAATGGGGCCAGACAGGTCCTGGATGGAGCCCAGCAGAATTTCATCTTTGCTGACGCCTTGCGACGCATGGGCAGTGGTGGCTGTGAGTGCTAGTGCCAGGGTCGCGAGGGTTAGGGCAGTCTTGGTATGCATACTGAGTCTCCTGTAAAAAAAGTGGTTCAAGGGTGGGCGCTGCGTTGTTTACTTGCTGGCGTAGTCGATGACGACCTTCCAGCGACCGTCCTGGATTTGCGACAGTCGCGATTCATCACTTCCCAGGCGCCGGGTGGGCGTGAATTTCAAGGCGGGCGTGCCGAACATGTCCGCCGGAATATTGGTGACTTCCATGGCGCGAATGAACTTGGAAGTGTTGGGGCGCACACCCGCGTCACGCATGGCGTTGGCAAACACGTTGATGGTGGTGTAACCAAAGACGGCGATGGTGGATGGGTCTTCGTTGAATTGGGTCTTGTACTTGGTGGCCCAACGGCGTACGGGTTGAGAGGCGTCGTCCGCATACGGGAACTGCGCAGTCATGGTGGTATAGAAACCTTCCATCGCCTTGCCACCCAGTTTGGGGATGATGTCGGTGTATGACGCGCTGCTGCCCATGAAAATGGGGTTGTAACCCATCTTGCGGGCGGTGCCAATGGTGCCAATGGTTTCGCGGATGATGGTGCCCAGCACCACCAGTTCACACCCGCTGGCCTGCATCTTGGCGACCTGTGATGAAAAATCAGTAGCACCCCGTTTGAACGAAGACTTGTCGGTGAGCGGCAGTTTGACAACCTTGAGCGCCTGCTCGGTACCTTGCAAAACCTCCTGGCCAAAATCGTCGTCCTGGTAGATGGAACACACTTTGGTCACATTCTTCTGGCGAATCAACTTAGGAAGGGATGTGTGGATCTGCTCGAAATAGGTCGGCAACGTCGAGAACTTGAGCCGGTGGAAGGGCTCGTACATGGAGCGCGCAGCGGTCAGTGGGAAAAAGTTGATCACGTCTTTTTCAAACTGTACCGGCATGGCGGCCTCGTTCTGCGCAGTGCCGATGTGGCCTAGCATCATAAAAATCTTGTCTTGGTTGACCAGCTTCTGGGTTGCCAGAATGGCCTTCTTGGGGTCGTAGGCCGAATCTTCAACCAACAGTTTGATCTTGCGCCCGTGAATGCCGCCTGTTTCGTTGATTTCGTCGATAGCCATTTGCATACCAGCGCGCGCCTGTTTGCCATAACCGGCCAACGGGCCCGACAGATCCTGGATGGTGCCGATCAGAATTTCATCTTTGCTGATGCCTTGTTGGGCACTGGCTAAACCGCTGCACAACGTGAGTGCGGCAATGGCGAGGGTTGATTTAATTTTCAAGGTGGGGTGTCTCTGTTATTGGCGTTTATGGATTCGTCTTAGCGGTACATGGCGTCTATTTGGGTTGCGTATTTTTTCTCTACTAGCTTGCGTTTCAATTTCATCGTGGGCGTGAGTTCTTCGTCTTCTGCGGTGAGCTGGTTCTCTAGCAGGAAGAATTTTTTAATCTGTTCCACACGGGCAAACTTCTGGTTCACCCGGTCCAGTTCAGACTGGATCAGCGTCTGCACTTCATGGGACTGTGTCAATGAGGCATAGTTCCCAAACGGCACATCGGCATCCTGTGCAAACTTTTCCACATTCTCTTGGTCAATCATGATGATCACGGTCAGGTAAGGCCGCTTGTCACCGATGACCACCGCGTCGGTGATGTAGGGTGAGAATTTCAGATCGTTTTCGAGTTCGCTAGGGGTTACGTTTTTGCCGCCAGCCGTGATGATGATGTCATTCATGCGGTCGGTGATGCGGAAAAACCCTTCCCCATCCACCACGCCCACGTCACCGGTGTGTAGCCAGCCATCCTTGTCGATGGTCTCAGCAGTCTTTTCAGGTAGGTTCAGGTAACCGGCAAACACATTTTTGCCGCGCACCAAGATTTCACCCGTGGCAGGGTCGAGCCGTACCTCGTTGTAAGCCGCTGCCGGCCCAATCGAGCCTGGCTTCATCCTGGACGCCGGCACACCGGTGGATGCGCCGCAGGTTTCGGTCATGCCCCAGACCTCCAGCATGGGCACGCCCAGGGCCAGGTACCAGCGCACCAGATCGGGTGAAATGGGTGCCGCCCCGGTCACCAAAAAACGCGCGCGGTGGATGCCAATGAGTTTGCGCACATTGTTCAGCACCAGCCACTGCGCCAACTGAAACTGGACCTTGAGCCACGTGCTGACCGCTTGGCCTGCCAGCACGTTGTCGGCAATCCGGGTGCCCACACCAATGCCCCAACCGTAGGCGGCCTGCTGCAAAAAACCGGCTTCTTTCAGCGAGATCATCACGCCGGAGTAAAACTTTTCCCACACGCGGGGTACACCGGTGAAAACCGTAGGTGCGATCTCGCGCACGTTTTCAGGGATGGTCTCGGGGTTCTCGACAAAGTTGATCTTGGCACCGGTGTACAGCGCAAAGTATTCACCACCCATGCGCTCCGCAATGTGGCACAGCGGCAAGAAACACATGCGCTCATCGCGCTCGTCTTGGCCCACCAGTGTGTTGTAACCCCGCACGGTGTAGACCAGTCCCTCATGCAAATGCATGGCGCCTTTGGGTTTGCCCGTGGTGCCAGAGGTGTAGACCAAAATAGCCAGATCGGAGGGTTTGCAGCTTGCTGCCCGTTGCTCTACCGCGCCGGGGTTCTTGTCTAGGTAGTCACGACCCACAATGCGTAAGGTGTCCAGGCTGATGACGCCGGGGTCCTTCAGGCCGCGCAGGCCGTCCATGTCAAACACGACAATTTTGCGCAGGGCCGGCAACTGGTCGCGCACGGACAGCACCTTGTCCAGTTGCTCGTCGTCCTCTACAAACAGGATCGTTGTATGGGAGTCGGTACACAGGTACTGCACCTGCGAAGGCGCGTCGGTGGGGTAGATGCCACTGGAGACGCCGCCTGCGGTCAACACCGCCAAGTCGGCACAGACCCAGTCGACAACCGTGTTGGACAGAATGGAGGCGCAGTCGCCCTTGGCAAACCCGAGCGCCATCAAACCGGCTGCAATCTCGCGCACGGCCACGCCGGTCTGGTCCCATGTCCAGCTGCGCCACAGGCCCAGGTGTTTTTGCCGCATCCAGACGTTGGGGCCGCGTAGGGCTACGCCGTTCCAGAACAGGGCGGGTATGGTTTCGCCCTGCAACACGATGTCGTTGCAGGGTTGGATGGAAGAGGTATCCCAGAGTCTGCTCATCTTGTTTTTATCTCCAGGTTTTCTTTTTCTTCCAGCGCCGCTCGCCGCGCACGCCGTCTTCTTTGAGGCCCAAGTAGAACTCCTTGATGTCGTCCTTCTCGCGCAAGTGGGCGCAGGTGTCTTCCATCACAATGCGGCCGTTTTCCAGCACATAGCCATAGTCGGATGCGTTGAGCGCCATGTTGGCGTTTTGCTCGACCAGCAAGATGGTGGTTCCGCGTTCGCGGTTGATACGCACCACAATTTCGAAAATTTCCTTGGTCAGCTTGGGCGAAAGCCCCAGACTGGGTTCGTCCAGCAAAATCAGATCAGGGTTGGCCATCAGCGCACGCGAGATGGCCAACATTTGCTGCTGCCCGCCCGATAACAATCCGGCATCTTGCGTGGCGCGTTCCCGCAGAATGGGGAAGTAGTTGAAGACCGTTTCCATGTCGCGCGCCACGCCATCGCGGTCCGACCGGGTGTAGGCACCCATCAACAGGTTGTCGTGCACGCTGAGAAGCGGGAACACCTCGCGCCCTTCGGGCACATGGCTGAGACCCTGCTGCACGATGAGCGCAGGGTCTTTGGCGGTGATGTCTTCACCCTTGAACGCGATCGAGCCTTTGCGGGGGTCGATGATGCCGGAGATGGTTTTTAAAATCGTGGTCTTGCCGGCACCGTTGGAGCCCAGCACGGTGGCAATCTCGCTGCGCCGCACTTGCAGGCTGACACCGCGAATCGCTTTGATGGGGCCGTAGGCGCTCTCGACGTTGAGCAACTGGAGCACAGGCTGGTCGCTGATGGCGGGCGGTAGTGTGCTCATGTAGCCCCCACTTCGGTGGGTTGGCCATTGGCCTTGCGGCGCAGCGACGATACATCGTCTACCGATCCCAGGTAGGCTTCAATCACGCCGGGGTCGTTTTGCACTTCGCGCGGAGTGCCCATCGCCAGCATTTCGCCCTGGTTCATGGCCAGCACACGGTCTGAGACTTTGGAGACCAGTGACATGTCGTGTTCGACCATCAAAACGGTAATGCCCAGTTCGTGTTTGATGTCCTGAATCCAGAAGGCCATGTCGTCGGTCTCTTCCACATTCAATCCGCTCGAGGGTTCGTCCAACAGCAAGAGCTTGGGCTCGGTGCACAGTGCGCGGGCCAGTTCAACTACCTTGCGCACACCATAGGGCAGTCCGGCGACATAGGTATCGCGGTAATGCTGCAGCCCCAGGAAGTCGATCACCTCTTCGGCCTTCTCACGCGCTTTGAGTTCTGCTTCACGAGCCTTGGAGGTGAAGAAAAGGTCTTGCCACATATTGGTCGCTCTGTGGGTATGGCGGCCAATCAGCAGGTTGTGCAAGACAGACGCATGCTCAAACAACTCGATGTTTTGAAAGGTGCGGGCGATACCCAGCGATGCCACGCTTTGGGGCGGCTGCTCGGTCAGCTTGAGCATTCCGTCCGGCCCCATGAAATCAATGGTGCCGGTGGTGGGGGTGTAGATGCGGCTGATCAGGTTGAACACCGTGGTCTTGCCGGCACCGTTGGGCCCAATCAAGGTGAATACCTCACCCTGTTTGACATCAA
>JBKJJC010000326.1:0-9847 GCA_046598245.1 Rhodoferax sp. | reverse complement strand
CCAACCCGTGAACACCCACCTGGAGATCACAATGAACCCAGCTTCAACGACGCCCGAAAAAATCACGCTTCAAACCGGCGATGGCTATGCCATAACCGCCCTGCGCTACCCCGCCATCGGCACACTGCGCGGCCATTTGGTGGTAGCCGGTGCCACCGGCGTGCCACAACTGTTCTACCGCAACTTTGCGGTTTATGCCGCGGCACAAGGCTACACCACACTGACGCTGGACTACCGCGGCATTGGCCTCTCCAAACCTGCCTCCCTGCGCGGCTTTCGCATGCACTACCTCGACTGGGCACGGCACGACCTGAGTGCGGCAGTAGAAGCCATGGCTGACGACACGACACCGCTATTCATGATTGGTCACTCTTTCGGTGGCCATGCCTTTGGCCTGCTGCCCAACCACCGCAAAGTGGCACGCTTTTACACCTTTGCCACCGGCGCCGGTTGGCACGGTTGGATGCCTGCAGCAGAGCAATTGAAAGTGCAACTGATGTGGCGTGTCATCGGCCCCTTGATGACCCGCTGGAAAGGCTATTTGCCCTGGAGCAAGCTGGGTATGGGTGAGGACTTGCCACTGGGCGTGTATTCGGACTGGAAACACTGGTGCAGCTACCCGCGATACTTCTTCGACGACCCCGCCATGGGCCTGCAAGTACAAGACCTGTTTGATGACGTAACCACACCCATCATCGCCGCCAACGCCACCGACGACCTGTGGGCACCGCCCGCATCACGCGATGCTTTCATGGCGGGCTACCGCTACACGGACTTGCAAGCGGTAGACATTGTCCCGAAGGGCCGTGGCCTGGGCGCTATCGGCCACATGGGTTACTTCCGCCGCCAGGCACAGCCCTTGTGGGAAGACGCGTTGCGCTGGTTTGGTGATTACCGCAAGCCCACTGCAACTCTCCACCCCTCCGTGGCGGCTACCGCCCTGCCCGTCTGAATCCGCAACATGGAAAACACCACGACTGCCCAAATGTTTTCAAACCTGGTCCACACCCGCCGTAGCGTGCGGGACTTTTTGCCCACGCCGATTCCGCAGGCGCTGCTAGATGCGGTGCTGGCAGACGCCAATACATCCCCCAGTTGGTCCAATACCCAGCCCTACCGCATCGCCATCGCATCCGGCAAAGTCCGCGACACTTTAAAAGCCGAGCTGTCCGCCCGTTTTGACAAAGGTATGGTCGCGCAACGTGGCGGTTTGCTGGGCAAGCTCAAGATGTTGGCCACCCGCGACGGCCTACCCGATGGCGACTTCACCACCAACTTTGAATACCCCCAAGACCTGCAACCCCGCCGCCGCGCGACTGGCCACGGCCTGTACGAACTGCTGCGCATAGGCCGCACAGACCACGCCGCACGCGAGGCGCAAATGCGCAAGAACTTTGAATTTTTTGGCGCACCTACTGCCATCTTCGTATTTGTACACAGCGGCCTACGCGAGTTCTCGGTGCTGGACGCAGGCATCTTTGTGCAAACGCTGATGTTGTCTGCCCACGCCCACGGCCTGGGCACCTGCGCACAGGGCGCGCTGGCCACCTGGGCTGGGCCGGTGCGCGATGCGTTTGACGTTCCCAAGCACTACAAGCTGATTTGCGGCCTGTCTATTGGCTACCCGTCGGACCATGTGGTCAATGGATTCAACCCCGGGCGCGGAAATGTCGAGGAATTGCTACTGAAATAATCGCTATCAACTCGATAGCATAATATTCATATCCGTCGGGGGCTATAGTCACATTTTCGTCAAAACTCTTTGTGGACACACGGGTCAGCCAACATCTTGGGAGCGGACGGTCAAGGCGGCTCCTCAAATCTGATATTCGCGGCGTAATACGATTTAATTTCGACGCTGGCTTCCAATGATTTCCTCCCATATCCAAGGGAGATCGCCCCTGCGCTCATCCAATCGTGGCGTCACTCCCTTCACTGGACAGCCTGTGATGCATTCAGTAGACTGCACTCCAATGTTTGAGCCGCGAGCTGATACACGAGCCGCATTGCAGCACAGATCTTTGCATGAATCCAACGGAGAAAAATGGAATCCATGAATCAGGAAAAATCGCTGGACCGGGCTGCCGTCGCGCTACTGTTTTTCGCAGCTGGCATGCTGTTGCCGCTCACGGCCAGCGCGCATGATGGCGAAGGCATCATTTTCGTCGTAGCCGGCATCGCCTTGGCGCTCGGATTGATTCCAACGGTGCTGATTCTCTGGTTCATCAAGACCAGAAAGCTGGTAAAGGTGCTGCTGTTCGTGCCGCTGCTGGTCATCGTCAGCGTCGTGGCGTTCCAGATTGCGCTGCCCTTTCTGGCCGCGGGCGAACGAGCAGGCCGGCAAAAGTCCGCCAGGCTTTCTGACGAAGAAGCGCAGCAACAGCGCTTGATCCTGACTTCCCATCCCTGGTACCAGGCAGCCTGCGGCGGACGGCTGGAAACGCTCAAGACGATGGCGGCAACGGAGCCGCCCCCGCGCAACGACGCCTACGCTGGTCCCGAGCTGCTTCCCAGCATTGCTCGCGAATGCGCAATTGAAAAAAACCAGCCCGCCATACTGGGAGTCTTGCTCGATTCCTTGATCCGCGCGTATGCGCGCGACGGTAAGCCGCTCGAGCTTTACCATTACCAGGAATGGCTGGGCGACGCGTACGGGCAGGTTTCGCCCGAGCTGGTACAGATATTTGCAGACAGAGGCCTGACAATCGCTTCTCCGGAACTGAATCAGTCGCCAAACGGCTGGAAACGCATATTCGGCGGCTGGGGGTCGCCACCATCGAAAGTGCCGGCGGAACGAACGATCGAGATGATCGGATTTGTCGAGAAACTGGGGATCGACATCACCGAACAGAACGGCGGACGCGAATTGCTGGCGGAAGCGTTCCGGAACATGCCCGCCCCGGTGCTGCACGCCCTGCTCGACAGGAAGATCGATCCGTTTGGCAGCAACGCGACAACTTACAAGGTCCGTCCCTATGACCGCTGGATCTATCGTCAGTTCGTCCCTTATGCGGGCTATGCCTTGTCGAAAGACGAAATCGCAGGGATCAATGCACGTTTGCGGCCGCTTACGCCTGAAGAGATGAACACGCCCACCGCAAATTTCAGCGGCACGTTCCCCATCAGCTTTGCTATGCGCGATGTGATAAGTACGCCCGACGGCGGCGTGGCGTACTTCCGTTTTGTGCTTGCGCATGGTGCGCGCCTTGATGCCGCCGATAGCAACGGGCGCGGCATGTTTACGTCCTCGCATCCGCCCTCTCCGCAACTGGTGGAAGAGTTGGACAAGCTGAGCAACGTGCAGCTCACCCAACTTGCCAACCCCGTACACGCTGACGGACGCGCGGGTATTTCACTGATCAAGGAGGCGAAGGAAGGTCGCCAGAAAGCGTGGCTCGACTTCCTCTGCGGGAAGCGCAGCCTGAACGGTTGTTGACCGCGCTAGTATCAAGAAGGCTCCTGATTAGCGTCGATCCTCAGTTGCGACTCGCATGAACTGAGACCGCCGAGGACCACGGTAGGCCCAACTCAGCAGCGGAGGTGGGTCATGGCGATGAATCCGATCCAGTTTCAACCGGGGCTGTCGTTCCCGGATTTCCTGGCGAAGCAAAAGGACAGCCTATTTGGTGGGCTGGTATTTTTGAAAACGGAGTCGGGGTAGACCCTGAAAGCTGGCAGAAGCATCAAGGCAAGACCCACGAATGGCTGGTGTTCCTGAAAGCGCATCAGGTCAACCTTCGCGAAAGCTTCCAGAACCAGCCCAGTTACAAAATGCTGAACTGGGTCATCAAACATCATACCGCTGACATTGTATTGCTCGCATTGGAAGAAGGTGGAGAACCCTATGTTAGGCCGAATGCCTACACGGCGGCGCCTGTTCATGTTTGGACCCTACGCCGATTCCATTCCTGTGACGGTTGTCCGATGCGAGCGTATTACGGCAATTTGAGCGAACAGGACATCGTTCGAATCAATGCGAAACTTCGGCCCATGTCTGCCGACGAAGTCAATTTTCAAGCCAGCGGCGACGGTGAAACCATTCTTCACCGCGTCCACGATTTTGAGAACAGCCCAGATGGCGGCGCGGCGTTTTTTGCCTATCTGATTGCGAATGGCGCGCATCTCGGCTATGCCAATGACGGGGGAACTGGATTCCTGCATATGAACAAAACGATTTCGCCACAGCTATTGAATGAACTTCAGAAGCTGAGCGACGCACAGGTTCAGGACATGGCATTTCCGGTCGGCAGGCGCCCCGAGTCTTTGAACAAGTCAAAGGGCACCCCCTTGCTGGAGGCCGCTCGAAAAAACGGCAATACGGAATTAGTGGAATTTTTGTGCGGCCGAGGTGTTGGCGGGTGCACCAAGTGACAGGCACGGCTGGTTCCGGAAAGGTGGCCGACCGCATGGCCGGACTTCGACGGCTATTGCTGCGAATTAGAATCAATGCCGTGCTGAGCGAACCTTTCACGAGGTATGCAAGATCCGCCCTGCACTTGCTTAGCGGCACGGCGCTTCCGCTAACTACGTCCGCTCACGGCGCCGAGAGTCAGGGTCTAGCTATGCAGGGCGACCAGTAAAAGTCAAAATTGCTAGCCGCTCAGTTCAACCAGATCCAGGTTGATCGTCCGCTTTGTAGAGGGTCGAAACCGGCCTGTCGGCGACGGCCCGATTTCATTTGCAGCTAGCGCGAGCATGTTGCCGTCGAATGCGAGCACGGCACGTTTCAAACGCGAGCCGCTACAGCTATTTAGACAAGATACAAGCGATACAAAGCCGTGCCGCTGTGACACAGATGCGATACGAGAGGTCCGCATACTTCCCACACCGAGCAAATTGCGATGCGCACAGTCGCCACGACGCGAAGCCGGTTGAGATTAACAACCCCTGCCCTTTTTTGGAGTCTTGTCCATGTACCGAAATCTTCTCTCTCTCGCACTGCTGTCTCTGCTAGCACTGCAGGCCCACGCCCAGAGCAACGCTCAACCAGCCAGCCCAACCCCGGTGTCTGCGGCCTGTCAGGGCGACATATCCAAGTTTGAACAGACCGTGGCCGTAGTGCGCACCAGCCACGGCGAAAAGGTCGCTAACGACCTGCGCGAGAAACTGCTACCTAGCAAGGAAGCTGACGATGTGTGGAGCCAGTCTGGCCAATGTGGCTTGGCGAAACTGCTGCGTGCCAAGAAGCTGGTTTAAGTTAAAAGCCCAGGTCGACGCTTCGCCTGCCCTAGCGCGGTTTACGTGGTGGTTTCGCTGCCACCCGCCCTGAGCCGTTGTCGCGTGGTGGCAAACCGGTGTGCTGGGTCAGTATCTGGCCCTTGACCGGTTTGACCTGCGGCAGCCTTGTTGTCGTCGCCTTGCGTAGGCTAGGCAGCACGCGGGGGTCAGTGCCCACCGGAGTCGAATTCTTCTTGCGCGCACTCTGGTAGCCCCCATCGCCCAGCGGCTGAAAGGTGGGGATCAGGTGGTGCTTGCCATTGCCAACCAGGTCGGCACGGCCCATGGCTTTCAAAGCTTCACGCAAGAGTGGCCAATTATTGGGATCGTGGTACCGCAAAAACGCCTTGTGCAGGCGGCGACGTTTTTCACCACGAACGATGTCTACCGTCTCGTCATCACTCTCTGCTGTGCGGTGGATCTTGCGCAGCGGGTTGCGGCCGCTGTGGTACATGGCCGTTGCAGTAGCCATGGGGCTGGGGTAAAAGGTCTGCACTTGGTCGGCCCTAAAGCCGTTTTTCTTCAACCAGATGGCCAGGTTCATCATGTCTTCGTCGGTGGTGCCCGGGTGGGCGGCGATGAAGTAGGGAATCAGAAACTGCTTCTTGCCAACCTCGGCGCTGAACTTTTCGAACAAGGTTTTGAACTTGTCGTAGCTGCCAATTCCGGGCTTCATCATCTTGGTCAGCGGGCCCTGCTCGGTGTGCTCGGGGGCAATCTTCAGGTAGCCGCCTACGTGGTGCTGCACCAGCTCTTTCACATACTCGGGGCTCTTGACCGCCAAGTCGTAGCGCAGGCCGGAGCCGATCAAGATTTTCTTCACCCCCTTGAGCGCACGGGCACGGCGGTAGATCTTGATCAGCGGGCCGTGGTCGGTGGTCAGGTTCTGGCAGATGCCGGGGTAGACGCAGCTGGGCTTGCGGCAGGCCGCTTCGATCTCGGGGCTGCGGCAGCCCAGGCGGTACATATTGGCCGTGGGACCACCCAGGTCGGAAATGGTGCCGGTAAAGCCCTTGACCTTGTCGCGGATGTCTTCCACCTCTTTGATGATGGATTCTTCGGAGCGGCTCTGGATGATGCGGCCTTCGTGCTCGGTGATCGAGCAGAAGGTGCAGCCGCCAAAGCAGCCGCGCATGATGTTGACGGAAAAGCGGATCATCTCCCACGCGGGGATCTTGGTGGTGTGGTCGTGGCTGCCGTTCTCGTCCGCATAGCTGGGGTGCGGGCTGCGGGCGTACGGCAGGTCGAACACAAAGTCCATCTCCGCCGTGGTCAGCGGGATGGGCGGTGGCGTGATCCACACGTCGCGCGCGGTGACGCCTTCGCCGTGGGCCTGCACCAAGGCACGGGCATTGCCGGGGTTGGTCTCTAGGTGCAACACGCGGTTGGCGTGTGCGTAGAGGATGGGGTCGCTCTTGACCTGCTCGTAGCTGGGCAGGCGGATGACGGAGCGGTCGCGCGGTGGCACCTTGTAGCTACCCAGGCCGTGCAACGATGGCTGCAGGTTAGGGTTGGGCATGAAGGTCAGCGGCTTGATGGTGTCGTTGACTGGGGCCTTTAAGTCAAATTGGCCTGTAGCCCCCGTAGAACCTGATAAACCCGCTACGTTTTTAATAGCGACAGCCGTGGCACCGTTTGCAGCGTCCTTTTCAGCATCTTCCTTGGCGCAGGTGCTGCCTTGGCCAGCGGCCTGCTCCGAGGTGGTCATGTAGGGGTTGATATGCGACTCGACCCGGCCCGGCGCGTCCACGCTGGTGGAGTTGATCTCGATCCAGCCCTTGCCGGTTTCGTCATCGGGGCGGCGCACGAAGGCGGTGCCGCGCACATCGGTGATCTGCTCCACCGGTTCCTTGGCCGCCAGGCGGTGGGCGATCTCGACAATGGCGCGCTCGGCGTTGCCGTACAACAGCAGGTCACACTTGGCGTCTACCACGATGGAGCGGCGCACCTTGTCGGACCAGTAGTCGTAATGGGCGATGCGGCGCAGGCTGCCTTCAATGCCGCCCAACACAATGGGCACGTCCTTGAAGGCCTCGCGGCAGCGCTGGCTGTAGACGATGGCGGCGCGGTCTGGGCGCTTGCCGCCAATGTCGCCCGGGGTGTAGGCATCGTCACTTCGGATCTTGCGGTCTGCGGTGTAGCGGTTGATCATGGAATCCATGTTGCCGCTGGTCACGCCCCAGAATAGATTGGGTTTGCCCAGTGCCTTGAAGGCCTCGGCGCTGGTCCAGTCGGGCTGGGCGATGATGCCGACCCGAAAACCCTGGGCTTCTAACATACGGCCAATGACCGCCATGCCAAAGCTGGGGTGGTCTACATAGGCGTCGCCGGTGACCAGCACGATGTCGCAACTGTCCCATCCGAGCTTCTCCATCTCGGCCCGGCTCATGGGCAAAATGGGTGCCGTGCCGAAGCGTGCGGCCCAGTACTTGCGGTAACTGGTCAGCGGCTTGGCGGCGCGCGCGAAAAAGGATACGTCGACGGGGGCGTTCATGGTGCTTTCGGGGTAACCCTATATTTTAAGGTTTTATCGCTTGGAACGGGCGAATTGGGGTACTTTGGGGATAACTTCCTTTTTAACTTCCGGCCCCCACTCCCCCCAGCCCCCTCGCCCCGCCGGGCGAGGGGGAGTCCATGCGGACAGCCGATTTGATCGTTGCGCGCCGAATACGGAATTACTGTCGGGGCGTTACCAGCCTAGTTTGCGGTTGAAGATTTCGCAAGAGGGAGTACCGAGCGCCGGGGGCGATTCAGTTAAGGCTGTTTGGTAATACCGGCCGCAAGCCAACATTTAATATGGCTTATTAGCTACTAAATACATAGCAAAACCATAAACCGGCGCTCGAAACTGCGGCTGCTGAGCTCAAAGCCAGCAGTAACGGTGGAACCTCACGCCAGTAATTCCGTAGTCGGCGCGCAGCCACCAAATCGGCTGTCCGCCTTAACTCCCCCTCGCCCGGCGGGGCGAGGGGGCTGGGGGGAGTGGGGAATGGAAGTTAAAAAATTCGGAAGTTCGGAATTCTGAAAGCAAGTAACCAGAACACTCCCGTTACTCGGTATAAACCCAAGCGAAAACTCACCGCCGCACCCCGTAGAATGAAATTTTGCTTTTCCGAGGATGTACCGATGAAAAAACTCTTGCTAGCCGTCGTTTTGGGTGCCTTGGGCGCCGCATCTTTTGCCCAAGGCAAAGACCTGAAGGTCGCTATTGACCCCACCTACGAACCCTTCACCTACAAATTGGATGGCAAGCCAGCCGGTTTCGACGTCGACATAGCCAACGCCCTGTGTGAGCAGATCAAGCGCAAGTGCGTGTTTGTCGAGCAAAGCTGGGACAGCATGATCCCGGGCCTGATGGCGCGCAAATACGACGTCATCATCAGTTCCATGTCCATCACCGATGACCGCATGAAGCAAATCGACTTCACTGAAAAGTACTACAACACCCCTACCCGCGTCGTCGCCAAGAAGGCCCTCAACTACACCGGTCCTGCTTCGCTGAAGGGCAAGAAAATCGGCGTGCTCAAGGCCAGCGTGCAAGAGAAATACGCACTGGGCGAGTTGAAGACGGTGGGTGTGGATGTGGTCTCCTACGAGGCGCAAGACCAGGTGTATCTGGATATCCGCGCTGGTCGACTGGACGGCACGGTGGCCGACCACGTGGAGGTGACCGGTGGCTTCCTCAGCAAGCCAGAGGGCAAGGACTTCGAGTTGAAAGGTGAAGACTTAACCATCCCCAAATACTTTGGCTACGGTGCCGGCATTGGCTTGCGCAAGGGCCAAGACGCACTGAAGACCGAGCTGAGCGCCGCCATCAAGGCCATCCGCGGCAACGGCGTCTACAAAAAAATCAACGACAAGTACTTCAAGTTTGACGTCTACGGCAAATAAGCCTGCGCCACGCGAACCCCAGAGGCCATGAACGCCTACGTATCGGCCATTTTGCAGGGCGCTGTGCTGACCGTTGGCGTGTCGGTATCGGCCCTGCTCGTCGCCATCGTTCTGGGGTTGCTGGGGGCTGGCGCCAAGTTGTCAGGCCGCCCGGTGTGGGTGGGGCTGGCCACGGCCTACACCACGGTCATCCGTGGCATACCCGATCTGGTGCTGATGCTGCTGATCTTTTACGGCGGCACCATTGGCCTTAACAATGCGTTGGAGTGGTTGGGCAGTGAAGCCACGGTGGATATCAACCCCTTTGTGGCCGGGGTAATGACACTGGGCTTTATCTACGGCGCTTACATGACCGAGACTTTTCGAGGCGCGATGTTGTCTATCCCCAAAGGGCAGGCGGAAGCCGCCTGGGCGTTTGGCATGGGCCGCACCCAAACCTTTGTGCGCATCACCGCACCACAAATGGTGCGCTACGCCCTACCCGGTTTTACCAACAACTGGCTGGTGCTGATCAAGGCCACCGCCCTGGTCAGCCTGATCGGTCTGCAAGAAATGACGTATGCCGCCAAGCAAGCCAGTGCGGCCACACGCTCACCGTTTATGTTCTTTTTGTTCACGGCGGGCCTGTTTCTGGTCTACACCACGGTTTCGCTGATCGCACTGCGCCGCCTGAACGCCCGTTACAGCCTCGGTACCAAGCGGGGGACGCTGTAAATGAACTTTGCCATCCTGTTTGAGG
>JBKJJC010000168.1:0-8440 GCA_046598245.1 Rhodoferax sp. | reverse complement strand
TCGAGCGTGGCCAAGCGCATCGCCGAGGAGCTGAAGACGCCGCTCGGCGACGTGGTCGGCTTCAAGGTGCGCTTCCAGGACCGGCTGTCGCCAGGCGCCTCGGTCAAGCTGATGACCGACGGCATCCTGCTGGCCGAAACCCAGAGCGACCCGCTGCTGCGCGCCTACGACACGCTGATCATCGACGAGGCGCACGAACGCTCGCTGAACATCGACTTCCTGCTCGGCCACCTGAAGCACGTGCTGTCGCGGCGCAACGATCTGAAGGTCATCGTGACTTCCGCGACGATCGACGCCGACCGCTTCGCGCGTCACTTCGCCGGTGTTGCCGGGCCGGCGCCGGTGATCCAGGTCTCGGGCCGGCTGTTCCCCGTCGAGCAGCGCTGGCGGCCGTTTCAAGAGACCCGCGAGCGCGACCTGAATGTGGCGATCGCCGACGCAGTCGACGAACTCTGGGCCGGCGCGCCGGCCGGCGACATCCTCGTCTTCCTGCCCGGCGAACGCGAGATCCGCGAGGCGGCAGACCACCTGCGCAAGCACCTGAGCCACCAGCCCATCATGCGCAGCGCCGAAGTGTTGCCTCTGTTTGCGCGCTTAAGTCCAGCCGAGCAGGACCGCATTTTTGACGGGCACACCGGTCGGCGTGTGGTGCTGGCGACCAACGTGGCCGAAACCTCTTTGACCGTGCCCGGCATCCGATATGTGATCGACGCCGGTACGGCACGCGTCAAACGCTACAGCTTTAGAAGCAAGGTGGAGCAGTTGCTGGTGGAGCCCATCAGCCAGTCGTCTGCTAACCAGCGCTCCGGCCGCTGCGGACGCGTGGCCAACGGTATTTGCATTCGGCTGTACGACGAGAAAGATTTCAACGGACGCGAGCGCTTTACCGACCCTGAAATCTTGCGATCGTCCTTGGCGGGCGTCATTCTGCGCATGAAGTCTCTGCACCTGGGCATCGTGGAAGACTTTCCGTTTCTGGAGCGGCCGTCAGGGCGCGCCATTGCCGATGGTTACCAGTTGCTGAACGAATTGGGCGCGGTGGACGATGCCAATGAATTGACACCCATGGGCCAGGAGTTGGCCAAGTTGCCGCTGGACCCGCGCGTAGGCCGCATGATTCTGGAGGCGCGCACGCGCCAAGCGCTGGACGAAGTGCTAGTCATTGCGTCGGCCTTGAGTGTGCAAGACGTGCGCGACCGACCGATGGAGGCCCAGCAGCAAGCCGACACGGCGCACAAGAAATTTGACGATGAGAAGAGCGAGTTTGTTGGCTACCTGAAATTATGGAAATGGATTCACGACGCACGCGGTGGTGAAGGCGCCCATAAGCTCAGCAACCGCCAGTACGAACAATTGCTGCGCCAGAACTTTGTCAACATCCGCCGCGTGCGCGAGTGGAAAGACATTTACAGCCAGCTGCACACCGTGGTGGCCGAGCATAAGTGGCACTTGAACACAACGCCTGCCACCTATGAGCAGTTGCACATGTCCATGCTGGCCGGCCTGTTGGGCAATATTGGCTACAAGGTCGAGACCGAAGGCCCCCAAGGCGAGTACCTGGGCGCACGCGGCATCAAGTTCTTTGCCCACCCAGGTGCACATTTGGCCAAAAAACCAGGCCGCTGGATCGTCGCGTCCGAGTTGGTGGAGACCACGCGCCTGTTTGGCCGTGGCATTGCCAACATCGAGCCGTTATGGCTGGAGCAGGTAGGCAGCCATTTGCTGCGCAAGCAGTTGCTGGACCCACACTGGGAGAAAAAAGCCGCCGAGGTGGTGGCGCTGGAGCGGGCCACGCTGTATGGCATCGTCATCTACAACGGCAGGCGCACCAACTACAGCCGTGTCGACATGGCCGGCGCCCGCGAAATTTTTATCCGCCAGGCTCTGGTGGATGGCGAGTGGGAAACACCGCTGCCGTTTCTGGCCGCCAACCAGAAAATGGTGCGCCAGGTCGAAGAGCTGGAACACAAGGCCCGCCGCCAAGACGTGCTGGTGGACGACGAGCTGATCTACGCTTACTACGACCAGCAACTGCCAGCTGACGTGTGCAGCGGCTACAGCTTTGAACGCTGGTATCGAGAGGAATCACGCAAGCCGCAGTACAACCCCGAAGGCCGTGCGGGTGGGCGGTTTGCGGAGGTAAAGGAGGAGACTGCGCAGCGGTCGGGGGACACGCAGCAAAACGCCCACCCGCATGGCCGCAGCGAGAGCACGCTCTTACGCCTGACCCGCGAAGAGCTGATGCGCCACGAGGCAGCAGGCATCACCACAGCATCGTTCCCCAAAACGATTCGCTTAGGCGGCGTGGACTGCGCCGCCACCTACCTACATGAACCCGGCGACCCCCGCGACGGCCTGACCGTGACCGTGCCGCTGTTTGTACTCAACCAGGTCAACGACGAGCGCTGCGAATGGCTGGTGCCCGGCATGCTGAAGGACAAGGTGCAGGCGCTGATCAAAACCTTGCACCAGCGGCCACGTTCGCGCCTGGTGCCGCTACCTGATACCGCCACCAAGTTTGCCGAGGCCTTGAATGCGCCCGAGCGTTTTGGGGCCGGCGCGCTGATCGACGCCGTGCTAAAGCTGGTGCGTGAGGCTACTTCGGTAGATGTGGCGCGGGCCGACATCAAGGCCGACATGCTGACGCCGCACTTCTTCATGAACTTTCGCGTCGTGGACGAACATGGCCGCCAGCTCGGTCACGGGCGCAACCTGGGTGCGCTGAAGGCTGAGTTGGGCGCGCAGGCGCGGGGCGCATTCCAAGCGCTGGCAGGGCTGAAGCTGGCGCAGGTAGGGGCGGGCACAAATGCAACACCCACCGCTAGCCCCGTACCGGCTACTGCAGTGGCTTCAGGGCAGTCTCATAAGCAAAATGTGCCTCTAGCCCCCGTAAAACATGGTCATACCGCTATCAAATCAGGAGAGTCTCAGTCAACGCCACCTGCGGGAAAAAGCAGCCCTTCCGCCAGCGCCGAACAGCGCCACACCGCCTGGACCTTTGGTGAGCTGCCCGAGTTGCTGGAAATCCGCAAGGGCGGTCAGACCTTGATCGGTTTCCCTGCGTTGATAGACCAGGGCGATGCCGTCACCATCGAAGTGTTCGACGAACCCGAGGTGTCGGCCGCCAAACACCGCGCTGGCCTGCGCCGCCTGTTTTCGCTGCAAATCAAGGATGCGCTGAAGTACCTGGAGAAAAACATACCCGACCTGCAGAAGATGGCCGTGGCCTACATGAACGTGGGCAAAGCAGACAACGGAACCGGTGGGGGGACCGTGGAAGAGTTACGCGAGCAGATCATCGCCGTGGCGCTGGACCGCGCGTTTCTACTGGACCCTTTGCCCACGGATGAGTTCGCTTTCAAACGCCGGGTGGAGGAGGGCAGGGGTCGCCTGACCCTGATCGCTACCGAAGTGGCGCGCATGGCTGGCACTATTTTGATCGAACACGCCACCGCCGCCCGCAAGATCAAGGACACCAAAACCGCGCCCGAAGCGGTAGCCGATTGCGCCCAGCAAATCAGCCGCCTGGTGTCCAAGCGGTTTCTGCAGGACACCCCCTGGCCACGCCTGCAGCACCTGGCCCGTTACCTGAAGGCCATCACCGCGCGGCTGGATAAATACCGTGCAGACCCGGCACGTGATGCCGCACGGCTGGCCGAGCTGCGCCCGCTGGAGCAACGCTACTGGCGCCTCGTGGCCGAACGCAAGGGCGCGGTAGACGAGCGCATGCAGGAGTTCCGCTGGTTGATGGAAGAGCTGCGTGTGAGCTTCTTCGCACAAGAGCTGCGCACGCCACAACCCGTCAGCGTCAAACGCCTGGAGAAGGCGTGGTCGCAGATGGGCTAGCAGAGCCGTTCGTGGAACGTGGTGGCCCGGGCCTGGTGACCGCCTACAGCCCCAGCAAGCTATAAAAATGGTCGTAGCTGCGCAACCAGAGCCTGGGCTTTTTCTCGTCAAAGTGCAGTTGCATCACCGCGCGGGGATGTGCGGAGTCCACCCAAAGGGTCTTCTCCTCATCGACAGGGGCAACCAAGCCTGCTTCAACCGCCGATTCCAACACACCATCGACCACAAAACGCTGCAGCACGCTGAGTAAAGCCTTTTCGTCCGATACGGCTTGGCGTTGGCGGTCGAGTAACAACGTGGGTTGGTTCAAGGTTTCCTGGTGAATCCAGAACCACACACCTTGGGGCGGAACAGTAGGCAGGGCCCCGGCTCCGTGCTTATCACCCCACACATGCGAGGGCTCGCCCGCTTGCACACCTTGCGGGTCAAACGCCAATGCCCCAAGGCCATCGCCCACCTCGGTAAACACCGCCACACTGCGGCGGTAACGCGCCAACACAGCGGGTGACAAAATTTTCTCTAGGGATGGGGTGTCCCATTCGTCGATCAGCAATCTCTCAACCGTGACAAGCTTCTTGGGCTTGTGAAAGAAAGAGTCACCCACAACCATCTCCAGGCGCAAAACCTCTTTGAGCGCTGCCGGCAGCGGCATACGCATGCGCTTTTCCGCCGCCGCTATGTCTGCGCCCAGGGCGGGTCCGGGCTTGGCAGAAAAGCCGGAAAAGTTGCCGTCAGGGTGCTTGGTTTGCAGTGTTTCCAACTGCTTGGACCAGTTCATCCAGCGTTGGCTCAGGCTGTCTTGTGGCCCATACAGTGCCTGCGTATACGGGGCCGCATCCGCCAGACGCCATTGCCGGTTAAAGGAAAGGGGCTTTTGAGCCCCCTTGCGGGTGAGTGCGCCGGTCAGAACGGCCACTTTTGCGTCTGCGGGCATCGCAAACACGCAACTGGGCTCACGGCGCATGCCGTCATGGGGCGCAACGTCATTGGCAATCTGGCAAACCACTTTGCCATCCACTTTAAACGTGGCGGTAAGTTGATCGCCACGATTGAGCCACGGGTGAACGCCCGTTTCTGCCATCAGTACCGCATGGGGCACCGTGCACATCACAGCTGCTGCCAGACCCTTGTAAAGCTTCCACAACCGGTGCACTTGTAGTTTCATAGGTATTTTTTGGGGGCTCACAGCCAACGCGTGGGCCAGGGGATTACTTGGGTTCGAAAAGAACACGTGGTCAGCAGTGTAGGTTGAAGAGTGTGCAATGCCCTGTGTCGGTGCAGGCCGCCTCTATTAGCAAAACTGAAGGGGCATTAAACGACTCAGCGTGTTTGACTAAATTGTCGTAGCAGTGTGGTAAGGCGGAAACAAGCCTCCCATGGCGGCGCGCCCACCCCTAGAATTTCTAGCTCGATCCCCATCCAAACAATATGAAAAAGGTGAGCTATGACAGTTTTGCGCAAAGCACTATCCCTTGGACTCTATGGCGCGGCGGCAGTCGCCACGCTGACCCCCGTTTCTTTTGCGGTCGCGCAAACCACCGGCTCTGTGGCCGCTCCGGGCCTGGAGAGTGTCACCGTCATCGGCTCGCGCCGGGCCAATGCCTCGGCCACCGACACGCCCGTGCCGATTGACTTCATCCCCCTGTCCAAAACATCTGAGCAGGGCGGCCAGTTTGACCTGTCCCAATCGTTGCAATACCTGTCCCCCTCGTTCAACTCCACCCGCCAGACCGGTGCCGACGGTGCCGACCTGATTGACTCCGCAGCCCTGCGCGGCCTGGGCTCGGACCAGACCCTGGTGCTGGTCAACGGCAAACGCCGGCACACCACGGCCCTGGTCAACCTGTTTGGCGCCCGCAACCGCGGCAACACCGGTACCGATCTGAACGCCATTCCCACCCTGGCCATCGACAACGTGCAGATCCTGCGCGACGGCGCCGCCGCCCAATACGGCTCGGACGCCATTGCCGGTGTCATGAACATCACGCTCAAAAAGAGCAAGGGCTGCGAGGCCATTCTGGGTTACAGCCAGTACTCGGTGGGCGACGGTAAAAACTACCTGCCTTCGGCCTACTGCGGCTTTGGCATTGGCGAGAACGGTGTGTTGGGTATCACCGCCGAGTATTCCGACCGCGGCCGCTCCAACCGGGCCGAGGCCGACAACCCCCGCATCATCGGCGACACGCAATCCAAAAACGTGACGCTGTTCCTGAACGGTGAACTGCCTACCAGTGGCACCGGCAAGCTGTATTTCACGCTGGGTGCGCAGAACCGCGACGCATCGTCCGCCGCCTTTGCGCGCGGTGGTGTGGGCTCAGACGACATCCCCAGCCGCAATTCCGAAGCCATGTACCCCAGCGGTTTTGTGCCGTTTATCAATGGCGATATCTTCGACCGCACGGCCATCGTTGGCCACCGCTGGCAGTTGGGTGACTGGACGGCGGATCTTTCCCAAACCTATGGCTCCAACGAGATGCGTTACCGCATTTCCAACACCATTAACGCGTCCATCGCCAACAAGGACCTGCTGGGTGGTGGTGCAGGCCGCAGCGCCAGTGTGTTCCAGGCCGGTGGCTTCATGTTCTCGCAGGCCACCACGAATATCGACGTCAGCCGATTCTTCGACGGCTTCCTGGGCGGCTCTAACGTGGCCTTTGGTGCCGAGTACCGCCGCGAAAATTACCAGATTTACGCAGGAGAAGCCGGTTCTTATGTTGATGCCGACGGCGTTGGTTTTGGCGGCAATGCGGGCAGCCAGGGCTTCCCCGGCTTCCAGCCCGCCGATGCCACCAACCGCAACCGCGACAGCACCGCCGTGTATGCGGATATCGAAACCGACCTGACCGACCGTTTCAAGGTGCAGGCTGCTGTGCGGGCCGAACAGTACAGCGACTTTGGCAACACCACCACCGGCAAGCTGGCGGCCAGTTTCAAAGCCAGCGAGCAGTTGCTGTTCCGCAGCTCGGTCAGCTCGGGCTTCCGTGCACCGTCGCTGCAGCAGGTGTACTTCTCATCAACCTTCACCGACTTCATCAGCGGCCAGGCGCAAGACGTGGTGTTGGCCCCCAATGGCGGCACTATTGCCAATGCAGCGGGCATCCCCAAGCTCAAGGAAGAAAACTCCAAGAACTTCACGCTGGGTATGACGCTCAAGCCCAGTAACACGACATCGGTCACTGCAGATGTGTACCAGATCGACATCACCGACCGTATCGGTTTGTCCGGTCGTTTTGATGCCGACAACTTTCCATCACTGGGTACCACACTGGCGGCCTTGGGCGTGGGCCAGGCCCAGTTCTTTGTCAATTCCATTGACACCAAGACCAAGGGTCTGGACCTGACCGTTTCCAACAAAGCTGAACTGGGCGGCGGCAAGCTGAACACCTTCCTGGCGCTAAACCTGAGCCAGACCGAAGTGGTCAGCGTGCATGCGCCGGCGTCGCTCAAGGGATATGAGTCGGTGTTGTTGTCGGAGCGCGAGCGCCTGTTCATCGAACAAGGCGGCCCCCGCACCAAGGCAACCCTGGGCTTCGACTACAGCCAAGGCCAGTGGGAAACCAACCTCAAGATCATCCACTTCGGCAGCCAGACGTTGGGCACCTTCTCGGGCACCGAAAACGGTGTGCCCAATGCGTTCTACGAGCCCAAGACTTCGGCCGACCTGGCCTTTACCTACAGCTTCGACAAGAACACCAAAGTCACCTTTGGCGGCAACAACATCTTCAACGTCAAGCCCAGCAAGCAGGACGCGAATGAGACCGACAACGGCTTCATCTACGACAGCGTTCAATTTGGTTTGAATGGTGCGTCTTACTTCGCCAAGTTGTGGAAACGGTTCTAAAAACGTAAAGTGTGATGACGGGCATGGCTCGCACCCGGTGTGCGGGCTCCTTTGAACCGTGCGGCATAAAACCTATTTTCCAATTCAGGGGAGCCCAGAAAAACCATGCGAACGATTACTCGACTCACTTCGCTTGTCCTTTTTTCACTTGTGCTCTCTCCACAATTGGCGATGGCAGAGGTATTTAAATGCACGACCGCAGATGGCAAGACCAGCTACTCCGCAAAGCCCTGCACAGCAGCTGGGGCCAAGGAAGTTGTTGTGCCCATCGTGGCGGGCCGCATCGGTTCGCCTGGCCAAAGTAGGGACTGGGCGTCGGAAAATGCGGCAATCAATGCAAGGGTGCAAGCGGCCGAGGCTGGCAGGGCCACGGCCGCTGCTCAAAAAGCGTCCGCGCCTGCAAAAACTGCAGATCAGATCACCGCCGAGTGCGAAGCCAACCGCGGAGTGGACTGCAATAGTGACAAGGAAGTTGCCAAACGCCAATCTGAAGATCGCACCCTGACGCCTGAAGAAGCCGAAGCACTGCAACGTGCATCTGCCGGAAGACAGCACAACCAAAGAGAGGCAGCCGCCGCTGCGAAGCCAGGAAAAACTGGCAAATAGAACTTGCGTTCGCGGGCCAAGCCGTTGGATGTGATTGGGGGAGTATTTTCCAATCCAGGTATGGGCCTGAAGGAAGCTTGAGTTCTTGACTCCTGGTGCTTGGCTTGACCGGGTTAAAGGTGGAAGTTTAAGGGGCTTGGTTTTGGT